>NZ_SUEO01000007.1:38343-66177 GCF_004962925.1 Mesorhizobium sp.
ATCAAGCTGACGGCGACCGGGAAGGCCGACATCGCCAATCCTGCCGCCGATGTCTCACTGACCGGGTCCGTCGACGACCAGCCGCTCGATCTCAGGGCATCATTGGTCACGCGTGACGGAAAGCGTTCCCTCAACGGGCTTAGCCTGTCGCTGGCCGACAACAAGATCTCGGGTGATCTCGCTCTCGACGACAGCTTGCTGCCGCTCGGCACGTTGACACTCGAAGCGCTCGATATCGGCCCGTTGGCAGCACTTGCCGGGCAGGCGGCGACGGGCGACATACAGGGCAGCATCCGCCTCTCGAATGATGGTGGCGCGCCGACGGTCGCGATCGATATGACCAGCGCCTCGATTTCGCGCGGCGATCTGGCGGCGAAGACCATTGCCGTCAATGCGCTGGTCGCCAACTATCTCAAGGGCCCGGCGATCTCCGGCACGATCAAGGCCGATACGGTCACATCGGGGGCCACCGTGGTCAGCGGCATCGGTGTCGATTTGAAGCGCGACGGCGACTGGACCGGGTTTTCCGGTGGCGCCACCGTGGCCGGCATTCCGGCCACAGCCGAAGGCCGGGTGAAGATCGCGGACGGCACGACAAGCGTCGAGATCGCCTCGGGCGAAGCGACCATCCGCGGCATCAAGGCAGCGATTGCGCAGCCATCGAGCTTGAGCATCGCCAATAGCGCAGCCAGCATCGAGAAGCTGATGCTCCATGTCGGCGGCGGATCGGTCAACGTGTCCGGCACTGCCGGCCAGACGCTCGACCTCGCGGCAGAATTTTCCGCGCTGCCGGCCGCCCTTGCCAATGAGTTTTCCCCCGGCCTCGACGCTGCGGGCACGCTCGGCGGAACGGCACAAGTGACGGGACCGTCGGCTGCCCCTGACATTCGTTTCAATGCGCAGCTCAACGGCGCCGAAACCAGCCAGACGCGCCAGGCGGGACTCGGTCCGCTCAATCTCGATGCGGCAGGCAGCTTCTCCTCCGCCAGCGGCGTCGCCGTCGACCACGCGACGCTTGCCGGCGACAAAATTTCGGGCACGGCCGCCGGCACCATCAATCCGAACGGCATCAGCGATTTTGCGCTCGACCTGGCCTCGACCGGCCCGAGCCTGCCGCTGGCGCTTGGCAGCACCGAAAGCCCGATCAAGCTCGAGCTGCAGGCGCTTTCGGTAAAGGCTGCGGGGCAGGGCACGCAGCCGAAGCTCGACATCTCCGCTGTCCTGCCTTCGGTCGCCACGAACTTTACCAAGGTCGAGAGGCTCACCCTGGCATTGCACTCGGACGCCTTCGACGTGAAAAGCCGGACAGGGCCGATCTCCGGCACGGTGACGGCGGACAAGATCGGCCTGGACAATCCGACCATCGCGCCGCTGATCGCCGGCAAGATCACAGCCAAGGTCGCCGGCAGCCTCGCCACTGACACCATCATCATCGACAGCGGGTCGGTGACGGGCGACGCGCTGAACACCGGCTTCAACGGAAGGGTCTCGCTGGCCGACGGCGCCATCGATCTCAACCTTAGGGCGGATGCGGCTTCCGCAGCACTGCCGGCGGCAGCGCGCGGAGTGCTCGCAGAACGGACGGAACTCAATGCCGCGCTGAAGCGCGACGCCAACGGCAATGTCACCGCCAACGCGATCAGGCTGGTGTCCGGCGCACTGACCGCCGACGGGCAGGCCAGCCTTGCCGACAACAAACTCGCCGCCGACATCAAGGGCGCGCTGGCCGACATCTCGCTTCTGTCCGGGGATGCCAAGGGCGCCATCGCTTTCGCGCTGACCGCGCAAGGCCCTGGCACCGCGCCCGACCTGTCGCTGACGGTGAACAGCGACCGGCTTTCGGTGGCCGAACGAGAGATCACCGGGCTGAGGCTCACCGCCACCGGCAAGGCCGATGCCGCCAATCCGGCGGCCAATGTGCAACTGACCGGAAATGTCGCGGGCCAGGCCCTGCAAGGCAGTGCCGTGCTGGCAACGTCCGACGGCAAGCGCGCCATCAACGGGCTCCTGCTGTCGCTCGGCAAGAACCGGATATCAGGCGACCTGGCGCTTGATGAGGCCTTCGTGCCTGATGGCACCGTGGCGCTCGACCTGCCTGATATCGGACCGCTCGCAGCCCTTGCGCTGGAAAAGGCGGAAGGCGACGTGCGCGGCACGATCGTCTTCTCGAAGGCCGGCAATGCGCCTGAGGTCACCATCAAGGCTTCGACGGCTTCGATTTCGCGCGGCGATGTTTCGGCAAAGACGGTCACCATCGATGCATTGATCGCCAACTATCTCGCGGCACCGGTGATCTCCGGAAAAATCCGTGCCGACAGCGTCACCTCCGGCGGCACCGTCATTCGCCGCATCGATGTCGACCTCACCCGCGACGGCGACTGGACAGGCTTTTCCGGCGGCGCCACCGTCAAGGACATTCCGGCCAGGGCCGCCGGCCGCGTCAGGATCGCCAATGGCACGACGACGGTCGAGCTCACCTCCGGCGAGGCGACCATGCGCGGCATCAAGGCCGCGATCGCCCAGGCCTCGACCATTACCATCGCCAACGGCACCACCAACCTGGACAGGGTGGTGCTCAACCTCGGCGGCGGCACGGCGACGGTTTCGGGCAAGGCCGGGCAGGCGCTCGATCTCAACGCGACGCTGGCCCGGGTGCCGATCTCGCTCGCCAACAGTTTCTCGCCGGGCCTCGATGCCGCCGGCTCGATCTCGGGCACGGTGAAGGTGACGGGCGCGCCGGCCAATCCGGCCGTCGCCTTCAACATCGACGCCGCAGGCGTCCAGACGTCGCAGACCCGCGGTGCCGGTTTCGGCGGCATGGGAGTTTCGTCCTCCGGCACGTATTCGGGCAACAGACTGGCGTTCGACGCCAACATGAGCGACGGCGCCGGCCTCGGCCTCAAGGGCGGCGGCACGATGACGACATCAGGCACGCCCACTCTTGATCTCGACTTTTCCGGCAAGGTGCCGTTCGCCTTCCTTACCAGGACACTCGCCGCGCAAGGCCTGTCCTTGAGCGGCACGGCCGACGTCAATGTGCAGGTGCGCGGCCCGGCGACATCGCCGGTGATCTCAGGCACGGTGCGCACGTCAGGTGCCCGTTTGATCGATGCACGCTCGGGCCTTGCGATCAACGATATCGCCGCCGATGTCACGATCGGCGGCGGCGTCGCCAGGATCAACCGCCTGACCGGCACGCTGTCGACGCGTGGCAGCCTGTCGGCCAGCGGCACGGTCGGCATCGTTCCGGCGCAAGGTTTTCCGGCCGACCTGTCGGTCAAGCTCGTCGACGGCCGCTACACCGATGGCAGGGTGGTCACCGCCAATCTCGGCGGCGATCTGACCATCAAGGGGCCGCTTGCGTCGGCGCCGGTGATTTCGGGCACGGTCAACTTGGCCAAGACCGTCATCACCGTTCCCGAAAAACTGCCGGGCTCGCTGGCGGCGCTCGACGTCAAGCACAAGAACGCACCGGCCGCCGTGCGCGCGCAGGACAAGGCGTTGCGCCCGGCGACGGCGAGCGGCGGCAGCGGTGGCAGCGGCCTCAATCTCGATGTCACGGTCAACGCGCCGAGCCAGATATTCATCCAGGGCCGGGGTGTCGATGCCGAGCTTGGGGGGTCGCTGCGGCTGACCGGCCCGGCGTCGTCGCCGCAAGCGGTTGGCACCTTCACCTTGCAGCGCGGGCGGCTGACGATCCTCGCCAAGCGGCTGACCTTCACCGAAGGCACGGTCGGCTTTTCAGGGTCGCTAGTGCCTTATCTGAACCTCACAGCGACGTCGACTACGAGCAGCGCCACCGTCACCATCGTGGTGTCGGGCGAGGCGACCAATCCGAAATTCAACTTCTCGTCGGTGCCGGCGCTGCCGGAAGATGAGGTTCTGGCGCAACTGATTTTCGGCCGCTCGATGTCGAACCTTTCGCCGCTGCAGATCGCGCAGCTTGCCGAAGCCGCCGCGCAACTGGCCGGTGTCGGCGGCTCGACGTCGCTGCTCCAGAACCTGCGCAGCGCGATCGGCGTCGACGATCTCGACGTCATCACGGACGAGGAGGGGGGCACCGCGGTCTCGGCCGGCAAATATCTCAACGACCGCACCTATGTGACGATCCAGAAGGGCGACAAGCCGGGTTCGGGCAAGGCGGCGATCGATCTCGACGTCGGGCGCGGCGTCAAATTGCGCGGGGAGGCCACCGACGCCGGCGAAGCCAAGGGCGGCGTTTTCTACGAGCGCGAGTACTGAAGCCTGCCGACGTCGCCGTTTTTGCACGACATCAGCTGGCGCTGTGCAAAGCTTCGCGCATGACGCCGAAAATCGGAATCGATTTTCGGCTAGGGATTATGCGCAAAATCAAAGTGCTACGGCGTCCTTTGCGCCTCCACGAGGACGCACGGCGCCGTAGCGAATGTCTCAGTTTAATCGATGCCGGATATTTGAACGAAATCTGCCGGGCAGTAGCAATTTTGCGCCAAGACTGTCGTTATCACGCGAACTGCCTCCCTTTCAAAGTTGCACATTCCTTGGCATGTTCCCAATCCGTGTCGTCTTTGACATCATGGCCCGGATGCGGAATGGTAAAAGGCAGAAAGCCAACAATGGGAGTTCGTGATGACAATCTACAAGAGTAATGGCGATCGCGTTCCGGATCACATCCATGCAATGGCCGAAGAAGCCAAGGCCGGACGTGTCGATCGCCGCGAGTTTCTCGCTTTGGCCAGCGTCTTCGGCGCGTCCACGGCGATGGCCTATGGAATGCTCGGCCTGGCCGACCCGACTCCGGCGAGAGCGCAGGACGTACAGGGCAAGAAGGGCGGCATACTGAAGGTCGCCATGTGGATCAAGGATCCGAAGGATCCGCGCAAGGCCGACTGGTCGGAAATCGCCAATGCCGAGCGCCAGGCACTCGAGCCGTTGGTCAAGTACACAACCGAATACACGTTCCGCCCATACCTGCTCGAGAGCTGGGACGTCAACGACGATGCCACCGAGTACACCCTGCACGTGCGCAAGGGCGTCACCTGGAACAACGGCGATCCGTTCACCGCGGACGACGTCATCTTCAACTTCAAGCGTTGGGCCGACAAGAAGGCCGAAGGCAATTCCATGCCCGGTCGTCTCGGCTCGCTGGTCAAGGACGACAAGCTGGATGAGAGCGCAGTCACCAAGGTCGACGATTTGACGGTGAAGCTGAAGCTCAGCACGCCGGATATCGCGCTCATCCCCAACGTGTGCGACTATCCCGGTCTCGTCGTCCACAAGACCTTCGACGAAAAGGGCGGCGATTTCAAAGCCTGCCCGATCGGCACCGGCCCGTTCGAACTCGTCTCCTACGATGTCGGCCAGAAAGTGGTCTACAAGCGCCGCGAAGACAACAAGTGGTGGGACGGCGAGGTCTTTCTCGACGGCATCGAGTTCATCGACTACGGCACCGATCCGGCGGCCACGGTCAGCGCCTTCGAATCCGGAGAGGTCCATACTAATTTCGAGACGTCGGCCGACTATGTGTCGATCCTCGACGGTGTCGACCTGGTCAAGTACGAGGTGGTCACCGCAGCGACGATCGTCTGCCGCACCAATGTGGCCAACAAGCCTTATGACGATCAGAAGGTCCGCAACGCGCTGCAGCTCGCAGTCGACAACGCCATCGTGCTCCAGCTGGGCGGTGGCAACGCCGGTACTGTCGCCGAAAACCACCATGTCTCTCCGATCCATCCGGAATATTACGAGCTGCCGAAGATTGCTCGCGATCCGGCCAAGGCGAAGGCGCTGATGGAGGAAGCCGGTCAGGCCGATTTCGAGCACGAGCTGATCACGGTCGACGAAGACTGGCACAAGAATACCGGCGATGCGATCGCCGCGCAGATGCGCGACGCCGGCATCAAGGTGAAGCGCACGGTGCTGCCGGGTTCGACGTTCTGGAACGACTGGACCAAATATCCCTTGTCGATGACCAACTGGAACATGCGGCCGCTCGGCGTCCAGGTTCTGGCGATCGGCTACCGCACCGGAGAAGCCTGGAACGAAACCGCCTGGTCGAATCCCGAATGGGATGCCAAGCTCAACGCTGCGCTTTCGGTCGCCGACGCCGCCAAGCGCAAGGAGATGATGAAGGACATCGAGCAGATCCTGCAGGATTCCGGCATCATCATCCAGCCCTACTGGCGCAAGCTCTACAGTCACTCGGTGGCTGCCGTTAAGAACTACGCCATGCACCCGACCTTCGAGCGCGACTACGGCAAGGTCTGGCTCGACGAGGCTTGATCGGATCGATCGTGGAAGGGGCGGTTCGCCCCTTTCACCCACGCCATGCATGATTCCAGAACCGAAAGTCGGCGCAGCAAGAAAAGCGCGGACTCTTCGGATAGGGGCGTGCAATAAGACAGGGTTGATCGCATTCTGAGGGTCCGTTTGACAGCCAGCTCTGCCGATAGCGGCTGAGCTGGTTCCAAGCCGGCCTCAACCCCAACCAGACCGGCAGGGGACCGCCATGCTTTCTTTCATCCTTCGACGCCTCGGCACCATGGCATTGACGATGCTGTGCCTGACGATGGTCGTGTTCTTCCTGATCAATCTCGACCCCAATCTGAAAAAGCTGGCGATCAGCCAGACTGAAATGCACACCTCGGCCGAGCAGCTCGAAAACTGGCTGGTCAACCATGGCTACCGCCAGAATTTCTTCTCCCGCTATGGCCAATGGCTGGGTATCGTGCCCAAACAGCCGGTCACAGACCCGGCAACGGGCAAACCCGCGCGACGTTTTGCTTTCTGCAACGATCCTGTCGAGCCGACGTTCTCCGGCGTGTTGCAGGGTGATTTCGGCTGCTCGACCAAATTCAAGACGACGGTCGCGTCGAAGCTTTTCCCGGCGCTCAGTGCTACCGGGATCCTGATGTTCTGGGTGCTGATGGTGATGGTGCCGATCTCGCTTCTGATCGGCATCCTCGCCGGCATGCGCGAGGGCTCACGAACCGATCGGACATTGTCTGTCGCCTCGATCGCCTCGACGGCGACGCCCGAATATGTGTCGGGCGTCATTTTTACCGTCATCTTCGCCTCATGGCTCGGCCTGCTGAACGGTTCGGCGGCTTCGGCCAGCCGGGGCATCACCTTCTACAACTTCACCTTGCCTGTGATGACGCTGGCGATCTACGGCATCGGCTACATCGCCCGCATGACTCGCGCCTCGATGGTCGAGGTGATGACGCAGCAATATATCCGCACCGCGCGGTTGAAGGGCCTCTCCTTCGGCAGCGTCGTGGTCAAGCATGCGCTGCGCAACGCGCTGATCGCGCCGTTCACGGTCATCATGCTGCAATTTCCCTGGCTGCTCACCGGCGTCGTCATCGTCGAGGTGATGTTCCGCTATCAAGGCTTCGGCTACACGCTGGTCGAGGCGGCCGGCAACAACGACATCGATCTTTTGCTCGGCTGCTCCCTGGTCTCGGTGTTCATCGTCCTGATCACGCAGCTCATTTCCGATGTCGGCTACGCGTTTCTCAATCCGCGTATCAGAGTTCAATAGGGGATCGGGCGGATGCAGCTTGAATATATCGGCGCCTTCAATGTGGTGCTTGGCGTGCTTGCGCGTTTCTGGCCGGTCTGGATCGCTCTCGTCCTGGTGATGGGGGCGAGCTTCGCCTACAAGAAGAGGCTTGGCCTCTACGGTCAGCTCTTCGACAGCAGCGTCGGTATCGTCGGTGTCGGCATCTGCCTGTTCTGGCTGTTCACGGCGATCTTCGCGTCGACCATCTCGCCCTTCAATCCGCTTGCCCAGATCCCGATCATGAAGGATGCGCTGCCAGGCGCGGTCGAGCCGCAATCGGGACTTGTCTACCTGTTCGGCGGCGACAAGCTTGCCCGCGACGTCTTCAGCCGCATGGTCTATGGCAGCCAGATCGTGCTGATCATCGCGCCAGCGGCGACCGGTTTCGCGTTGATGGTCGGCATCACGCTCGGCCTGCCGGCCGGCTATTATGGCGGCAGGATCGATACGGTGCTGTCCTTCCTCGCCAATCTGGTGCTCGCCTTCCCGGTTATCCTGCTGTTCTACCTCTTGGTGACGCCGGGCATCATGGAGACACCGATTCCCTACGCGATGGCCGGCCTGTTCTTCCTGTTCCCGATCATCTTCTTCAGCGTGCTGTCCTGGACGCGCTACAAAAAACGGCCCGACCGTCTCTACATCCTCCTGGGACTGACGCTGATCATTGGCGGCTGGGTCTATGCCGGCCTGGTCTTCGATGCCGACCCGTTCAGGATCATCCATATCGATCCCAACCAGCTCAACATCTTCGTGGCGGTGGTGTTCGCCTCCAGCCCGGGCGTGTTCCGCATCGTGCGCGGCCTCACCATGGACATCAAGACGCGCGACTATGTGGCGGCGGCGCAGACGCGCGGTGAATCGCCCTGGTACATCATGCTGTGGGAGATCCTTCCCAATGCACGCGGGCCGCTGATCGTCGATGCCTGCCTGCGTATCGGCTACACCACGATCCTGCTCGGCACGCTCGGCTATTTCGGCCTGGGGCTGGCGCCGGAGAGCCCGGACTGGGGCACCGCGATCAAGGATGCCAGCCGGCTGCTGCGCTCCTTCATCCATCCGGCGCTGCCGCCGACGATCGCGCTGATGTCGTTCGTGCTGGGCCTTAATCTCCTGGCCGATTCGCTGCGCGAACAATCGATGAAAGATTGATGGACGGGTCTTCGACCCTACTTAGAAGAACAAGGATTGGAGCGACCCATGAATGAGGCAGTTCGAAATCCCGCCAAGCCGACCAATGGGCCGATCATCGAGATCGAGAACCTGTCGATCTCCTTCTTTACCCGCAAGGGCGAGATACCGGCCGTCATGGACTTCTCGTGCACGGTCATGCCTGGCGAAGCGATGGGCATCGTCGGCGAATCCGGCTGCGGCAAGTCGACCGTGTCGCTTGGCATAATGCGCGACCTCTCCAACATCGGAAAGATCGTCGGCGGCCGGATAAAGTTCCAGGGCAAGGACATGGGCGAGCTGTCCGATGAGGAACTGCGCGCCATCCGCGGCAACAAGATCGCGATGATCTACCAGGAGCCGATGGCCAGCCTGAACCCGGCGATGAAGGTCGGCCAGCAATTGATGGAAGTGCCGCTGATCCACGACAAGGTGTCGAAGGAAGAGGCTTACAGACGCGCGCTGGAAATGGTGCGCTCGGTCAGGCTGCCCGATCCCGAGCGCATGATGCGCTCCTTTCCGCACCAGCTTTCCGGTGGCCAGCAGCAGCGCATCGTCATCGCCATGGCGCTGCTGTCGAAGCCGGCGCTGCTCCTGCTCGACGAGCCGACGACGGCGCTCGACGTGACGGTGGAAGCCGGCATTGTCGACCTGGTCAAGGGGCTCGGCGAGAAGTTCGGCACCTCGATGATCTTCGTGTCGCACAATCTAGGCCTGATCCTGGAAACCTGCGACCGCATCACGGTGATGTATTCGGGCGAAGCGGTGGAGACCGGCAAGATCAAGGACGTCTTCGACCGGATGCGCCATCCCTACACGCAAGGCTTGTTCCGCTCGATCCCGCTGCCCGGCGCCGACAAGAATTCGCGGCCTCTGATCTCCATACCGGGGCAATTGCCGTTGCCGCACGAGCGGCCGAAGGGTTGCAATTTCGGCCCACGCTGCCACCATTTCGTCGAGGGCGTCTGCAACGCCGCCGAAATCCCGATGATCGCGGTCGACGGCCATGAAGGCCATTTTTCGCGTTGCGTGCGCTTCAACGAGATCGACTGGGAAGCGCTGCCCCCCGGCGCCAAGAAGGTCAACGAGCGCGTCGAGCCCGGCGCGCCGGTGCTCAAGATCGAGGATCTCAGGAAGTACTATAAGGTCGGCGGCAGCGAGGTGTTCGGATCGAGCGAAGGCCGCGTCGTCAAGGCCAATGAGACGATCTCCTTCATGGCGCGCGAATCCGAAACCGTCGCCATCGTCGGCGAGTCCGGTTGCGGAAAGTCGACGCTGGCCAAGGTGCTGCTCGGGCTGGAGACGGCAAGCTCCGGCACTGTGACGCTCGGCAACCAGCGGATCGAGTCGACCGGCGTCGAGAAGCGCAGCGTCGAGACGGTGTCGTCGATCCAGATGGTGTTCCAGAATCCGTTCGACACGCTCAATCCCAGCCATTCGGTCGGTTCGCAGATCATCCGCACGCTGGAGAAGTTCAACGTCGGCAACACCGTCGCCGACCGCCGCAAGCGCATGCTGGAGCTTCTCGACCTGGTGAAGCTGCCGCGGGCCTTCGAGACCCGCAAACCGCGCCAGCTCTCAGGCGGTCAGAAGCAGCGCATCGGCGTGGCGCGGGCCTTTGCCGGCGACGCCAAGGTGGTAGTGGCCGACGAACCGGTCTCGGCACTGGATGTGTCCGTCCAGGCGGCAGTGACCGAGCTTTTGATGGACATCCAGCGCAAGAACAAGACGACGATGCTGTTCATCAGCCACGATCTGTCGGTAGTGCGCTACATCGCCGACCGTGTCGTCGTCATGTATCTCGGCTATATCGTCGAGCAGGGCACGACCGACCAGATTTTTTCGCCGCCCTATCACCCCTATACTGAGGCGCTGCTGTCGGCGATCCCGATCGCCGACACCAGCGTGATCAAGAAGCACATCGTGCTGGAGGGCGACATTCCGTCGGCGATGAACCCGCCAACCGGCTGTCCGTTCCAGACCCGCTGCGGCTATAAGAAGCTGGTGCCGGACAATCTTTGCGAGACGCAGGTGCCGCCGGTCAAGCACCTCGGCGACGGCCATATGAGCCTGTGCTGGCTTGCCGACGACGTGCTGGCGAAAATGGAGCCGGTGATCAAGTTCGACAAGGAGCATGCCGCTAACGAAGGCGTGCCGGAAGACGCGCCGCATGGGGCCGGTCCGGGCTTTGCCGGCACTCCGCCCAAGCGTCCGCGCGGCAAGAGGCCGAAACTGACGGATGGCTAGATCCGTGGCGCCATCAAGGCGCGCATTGGCGTAACTGCGCGGCGTAATCCCGGGCCATCTGCTCGGTGGCCCGCGCATAACGTTGCACGCCGGCATCGCCGCGGTTCCCGCGGCCATAGGCCGTCCAGCCGAGATAATAGGCCAAATAGAGATTGTAGGTGTCGTTGCGGGCGACACCGAGCGTATCGGCGGTCTTGGAATGATACCAGCCGACGAAATCGACGGCATCGGCAAACCTGGTGCGGCGCGCCGCCCAGCTGCCCGTCTCGCTTTGATATTGCGCCCAGGTGCCGTCGAGCGCCTGCGAGAAGCCGGTGGCGCTGGAGACACGTTTCCAGGGAATGAAGCCGAGAAGCTTGGTGCGCGGCGGCCTGGCATTGCTCTTGAAGCCGGATTCCTTGCGCACCGTCGCCATCAGCACGGGAACCGGCACACCGTATTTCTGCTCGGCGCGCTCGGCCGCCGCCTGCCAGTTGTCGAACCAGCCGTCATTCTGGTCGAACACGGCGCAGACATCGTTGATATGGCGTGGCGGCGTCGCGCAGGCCGACAAAACCAGCAACACGGCAACAGCTATAATTTTACTAAAACTCGACCTACACATCGGAAGAGGATTAGGCCGAAAACATAAAAGGAATCTTGCAGCGTTCCTTAACGGCTCACCTGCTGCTTTGGCCGGGCGGAGTAAGGAGAATATTCCGACGTTTTCGGTCGCTTTTGTCGCCACGAGATTCCCAAAATGCCGCCTTGGCTAAAATCACGCCCGCAGGTGGCGGATTTCTGACAGCCCGATCATTGTGCCGGCGCTTTGATGCACCGCATGAACGAACCGAGACGCAAGCGCGGCGCCGAGCGAACCAGCAACAGGGGACCGACCGCCATTCCGCAACTGCCGTTGCGCCGCGTCACCAATCCCTATCCGCCAATGGCGATGCTCTCGGCCGACCAGATCGAGGCGATCCACCAGGCGTCGATGCACATTCTGGAGAATTTCGGCATCGAGGTGATGAGCCCGCGAGCGCTTTTGCTGTTCGAAAAAGCGGGGGCCAAGGTCGATCATGCGTCAATGACCGTCCGCATCGACCGGGACATGGTCGACGAGGCACTGAAGACGACGCAGTCGAGCTATACGCTGACGCCGCGCAACCCGACCCATACCGTCCATCTCGGCAGCAACACCATCAATTTTACGCTCGTTGCCGGGCCACCCAATGTGCACGATATGGAACGCGGCCGACGCGCTGGCAATTTGCGCGATTACAGCGATCTCACCCGGCTGGCGCAGCATTTCAACTGCATCCACATGCTTGGCAACCAGGTCTGCGCACCCGTGGAACTGCCAGCCAATTCACGCCACCTCGACACCTATTTCGCCAATCTGACGCTGACCGACAAAAGTTTTCACGTCTCGGCGATCGGCCGGGGCAGGGCGCTCGACGGCATCGAAATGATGGCGATTTCGCGAGGCCTGGCGCTCGATGAGATGCGCGACGACCCCGGCGTCACGACCATCATTTCGGTCAACTCGCCGCGCCGCTTCGACGAGATGATGGCCGAGGGGCTGATGACCATGGCGGAGTTCGGCCAGTCGGTCGCGGTGACGCCGTTCACGCTGATGGGGGCGATGAGCCCGGTGACGCTTGCCGGCGCGCTGGCGCAACAGAACGCCGAGGCGCTGTTCGGCGTGGTCTTGACGCAGCTTGTCCGCCCTGGTGCCCCGGTCATGTATGGCGCCTTCACCTCCAATGTCGACATGAAGTCCGGCGCACCGGCCTTCGGCACGCCGGAGAACACCAAGGCCAACATCGCGTCCGGGCAGCTGGCGAGGCGCTATGGGCTGCCCTACCGGACGACGCCGGGTTCAGCCTCCAATGCCGCCGACGCGCAGGGCGCCTATGAGACGCTGATGGCGCTGTGGGGCGCGGTGCTCGGCCACGGCAATCTCGTCTACCACGCTGCCGGCTGGCAGGAGGGCGGGCTGACCGCCTCGTTCGAGAAGTTCATCATCGACGTCGAGATGATCCAGCACATGATGGAGTTTTTGCGCCCGATCGAAGTCAACGAGGCGGAACTCGCCGTTGAAGCGCTGGGTGCTGTGCCGACCGGCGGCCATTTCTTCGGCGAGCCGCACACGCTGGAGCGCTACGCCACCGCCTTCTACCAGCCGATGCTCTCCAACTGGCAGAACTACGAGGCCTGGCAGGAGGCCGGCGGGCTCGACGCCACGGCGCGCGCGACGCGGCTGTGGAAGAAAGCGTTGGAAGATTATGTCGAGCCGACGATGGATATTTCCGTACGCGAGGCGCTGGAGGCGTATGTGACCAAGCGCAAGGAAGCGATCGGGGCGGGTGAGCCGTGACGCTGCGTTGTGCGCCTGCGAGGTGACTTGGCTCCTCCCGTCCCGATTCATCGTTCCCCTCCAACTCACTGAAATAACGAGAAAACCCATGAAATCGCATGCAAAGGTTGTGGTCATAGGCGGAGGCGTCGTTGGCTGTTCCGTGCTGTTCCATCTGGCGCGTCACGGCTGGACCGACATCGTCCTTCTGGAGCGCGACGAGCTGACCTCCGGTTCGACCTGGCACGCGGCCGGCGGCATGCACACGATCAATGGCGATCCCAACGTCGCCAAGCTGCAGAAATACACGATCTCGCTTTACAAGGAGATCGAGGAGCTGTCCGGGCAGGCGACCGGCGTGCATCTGACCGGCGGCGTGCTTTTGGCGGCGACCGAGGCGCGGCTCGACTGGCTGAGAGGCGTCATTGCCAAGGGCCGCTATCTCGGCATCGACCTCGAGGAGATTTCGCCTGGTGAGGCGGCCGAGCTGATGCCGCTGCTCGACCCGAAGCAGTTCGTCGGCGCCGTTCGCAACAAGGAGGATGGCCATCTCGATCCTTCGGGGGTTACCCATGCCTATGCCAAGGCCGCGAGGAAGCTTGGCGCCGAGGTCGAACGCTTCACCAAGGTCGAGGACATCGTGCGCCGCGCCGACGGGCTGTGGCGCGTCATCACCAACAAGGGCGAGGTGATGGCCGAGCATATCGTCAACGCCGGCGGCCTGTGGGCGCGCGAGGTCGGCCGCATGGTCGGGCTGGAGCTGCCGGTGCTGGCCATGGAACACATGTACCTGATCACCGAGGACATGCCCGAGGTCGCCGCGTGGAACCAGAAGACCGGCACGGAGATCATCCACGCGGTCGATTTCGACGGCGAGCTGTATCTGCGCCAGGAGCGCGGCGGCATGCTGATGGGCACCTATGAGAAGGCCAACAAGCCTTGGTCGGAATTTTCCACGCCGTGGAATTTCGGCCATGAACTGCTGGAGCCCGACATCGACCGCATTGCGCCGTCGCTGGAAGTGGGCTTCAGGCATTTCCCGGCCTTCCAGAACACCGGCATCAAGCAGATCATCAACGGTCCCTTCACCTTCGCGCCCGACGGCAACCCGCTGGTCGGACCGGTGCGCGGCCTGCCGGGTTTCTGGGTCGCATGCGGCGTCATGGCGGGTTTCTCACAGGGCGGCGGCGTCGGCCTGGCACTGTCGAACTGGATGATCGAGGGCGATCCCGGCGCCGACATCTGGGCTATGGACGTCTCGCGCTATGGCGACTGGGCGACGATGGCATACACCAACGCCAAAGTGCGCGAGAATTATTCGCGGCGTTTTTCGATCCGCTTCCCCAACGAGGAGCTACCTGCCGGGCGGCCGCTCAAGACCACGCCGGTCTACGATCTCCTGTCGGCCAAGGGCGCGCAATGGGGTGCGGCCTATGGGCTGGAAGTGCCGCTGTGGTATGCGCCCGAGGGCGTCAAGGACGAGTTCTCGTGGCGGCGCTCAAGCGATTTCGAGTATGTCGCAAAAGAGGTGAAGACGGTGCGGACAAGTGTCGGCCTGTCGGAAATCTCGTCATTCGCCAAATACAGGGTGACGGGCGAGGGCGCGGCGGCCTGGCTCGACCGCCTGCTGGCCTGCAAGCTGCCAAAACCCGGCCGCATGACGCTGGCGCCGATGCTGAAGGAAGACGGCAGGCTGATCGGCGATTTCTCGCTGGCCAACCTGGACACTGAAGGTTGGTTTCTCGCCGGCTCCGGCATTGCCGAGCAGTATCACATGCGCTGGTTCGAGGCGTATCTGCCGAAGGATGGCTCGGTCCAGATCGAGGCTCAGGGGGCAAGGCTGACGGGCCTGTCGATCGCCGGACCCAAGGCGCGGGACGTGCTGGCTAGGGTTACGCGGGCGGATGTCGCCACCGCGGCGTTTCCGTTCATGGCGATTGCCAGGATGGATATCGGCATGGCGCCGTGCCTGGTCGGCCGCGTCAGCTACACAGGCGATCTCGGTTACGAGATCTGGGTGGCGCCGGAATATCAGCGCGCCGCGTACCAGACCCTGATGGTGGCGGGCGAAGAATTCGGCATCGGCCTGTTCGGCTCGCGCGCGCTCAACGCGCTTCGGCTGGAAAAGAACTACGGTTCATGGGCGCGCGAATACCGGCCGATCTACGGGCCGCTCGAAGCCGGACTCGACCGTTTCGTCGCCTACGGGAAAGAAACCGATTTCATCGGCAAGCGTGCGGCACTCGCCGAGCGTCAGCAAGGCGGCAAGCTGCGGCTGCGCGCCTTTGTCGTCGATGCGGCGGACGCCGACGTCATCGGCGACGAGCCGATCTGGTTCGACGGCGCCGTGCGCGGCTGGGTCACGTCAGGCGGCTACGCGCACCATTCCAAGACGTCCGTGGCCATGGGCTATGTGCCGAAGGAAATCGCCGATGAGACCGACGGTTTCGAGATTGAGCTCTTGGGCAAGCGCTATGCCGCGCGCGTGCAGCCGTCGCCGCTGTTCGACGCGAATCTCGAGCGGATGCGGGGGTGAAGGTTGGCGCCTCAAGCGCTGTGGCGGTTGTCCAGCGCCAAAGCGCCGGGACCGGCGAACACCAGATAGGGGAAGATGAAACGGAAGGGGATCGCCGCATTCTTGTTCCTTAATATTTTTCTCTCTAGGGTTGTATAAAGATCGCTATAGTTGTATTGGTATCCAGACACTCCAAACCATGCGGGTTCCGTTTGCCATGAGAAAAGTCGTCGTCAGCCTATTCGCTATCCTTGCAGGCACCAGCGTCGCCATGGCCGACGACGCCGGCTGTGCTGCTTTCAAATGGCCGGTGACGCGCGAGGAGGCCCTGTTTGCAGCGGCGCCCGCCGCGCAGTCCGGCGCTGACCTTTCGGTCGGCGAGGCTGCAGATGTGGCGTTGGCGCCGGTCGACACGATCAGCTTCACCGTTCCGCCGGAACGCGCGCCGGCAGCCGGTACATTCGGCGCGACGGCAAGCGTGGCCGTGCCCCCGGAGGGCGAGCTCCAGATCAGCCTGTCTGATGAGGCCTGGATTGATGTAGTTCAGGACGGAAAAGCCGTGAAGTTGGCGGCTTTTAGTGGCGTGAAAACCTGTCCGGGCATTCGCAAAAGCGTGCGTTTCAAGCTTGCGGCGGGTGCCGCTACAGTCCAACTCAGCGGCGCCAAAAAAGCCGGTCTCAAAGTTGCAGTGCTGACGCCGGAATGATCCAGCGACAACACTCGGTTGGTCAGGACGCCTACCGCACCGGCGCCATCAACGCGAAATGCGCGCCCTGCGGATCCTGGCACTGCACGATCCAGCTGCCGCCGGGCACCTCCATGGGACCCATCAGGATCTTGCCGCCATTGTCTGTGATGCGCTTGGCCGCCGCATCGATGGCCGGGACGTTGAAGTAGAACATCCAGACCGGCACTGGAATCTGCTCCGGCTTGTTCATCATGCCGCCGCCGGATTCGGGGCCGGCGGCAAAGGTCTGGTAGATGCCCATCGGCCCCATATCCATCGCATCGCCCTTCTCCCAGCCGAACTGCCCGGAATAGAAATCGAACGCTGCCTTCCAGTCCGACGTGTAGAGTTCGTGCCAGCCGATATGGCCCGGTGTGGTGGCCGGCACCGTCGGCTGATCGGGGCCGGTCGGCTGCATCAACATGAAGGTCGCACCTTGCGGATCGGCGACGACGGCGAAG
Organism: Mesorhizobium sp.; assembly: GCF_004962925.1. Lineage (GTDB taxonomy): Bacteria > Pseudomonadota > Alphaproteobacteria > Rhizobiales > Rhizobiaceae > Mesorhizobium. The sequence continues at coordinate 55,342 of NZ_SUEO01000007.1, forward strand.
CGGCCGACGCTCGGAATGTCGTCGGGTTCGCGGTGAACCGTGCCGCCGGCCTTCTTCAGCGATTGTGTCGAGGCATCGACGTCTTTCGTGTGGATATAGCCGAGCCAGGCCGGCGGCATGCCCATCTTGGCGGCGTCCTCCGGCAGCTTCATCAGACCGGCGACGCCGCGCTCGCCGACATTCATGACGATGTAACGCGGCATGCCCGGCGCAACGTCGAAAGGCTGCGCTTTCCAGCCAACCACAGCCGTATAGAAGGTCTCGGCGGCGTCGAGGTCGGTGGTCATCAACTCGTACCAGAAGAAGGGCATGGGGGACTTTGGCATTGTCGTGCTCCTTATGTTTCCAGTCGTGTGGCGGTTTCCAGTTGTGGATTGTGGCTCGATCCATCCTAGGACGATCTTGGCGACCGAAATCCGACATCTGGGCCAGAAATCGATGGCGGCAAGGCGCCTCTCATTCGTAATCTTGCGCAAGTTGCAGTTTTCGACTTTGCTTGCCGTCAACGAGGGTTCTTGAGCCATGCGCCGGATGTCGCTCACTTCAGAGCTTGTCGCGCTATGCCATCGGGAGGAGGCCGATCCCGGTCCCGATGGCAGTTGGACGCAACTGACCGACGAGGATTTCGGGACCCTTGCGTCGCGGCTGTCGGGCGAAGCAGACGCGGGCCCGTTGTGGGTGTTCGCCTATGGCTCGCTGATCTGGAAGCCGGCTTTCGAGTCCGTCGAACAACAACGCGCCACCGCTTTCGGCTGGCACCGGTCCTTCTGCCTCGACATGGTCCGTTGGCGCGGCAGCGCCGAGCAGCCGGGCTTGATGATGGCGCTCGAACGGGGCGGGCGATGCAACGGCGTGATCTACCGTTTGCCGGAAGGCGAAAAACCGCTGCAGATCGAAAGGCTGTTGCGGCGCGAGATCAGCGATCACGAGAGTATCGGCTCAGTCAGGTGGCTTCCCGTGCATACGGCTCAAGACACGCTCAGGGCGCTGGGCTTCTGGGTCGGCGTGACCGGCAGGGGCACTTCGCTCAATCAGCCCCTGGAAAATGTGGCGCGGGTGCTGGCCAGAGCATGTGGGCATGTCGGATCCGGTGCCGAATATCTCTACAATACCGTCAGTCACCTGGAAGCGTTCGGCATTCGCGACCGCAATCTGTGGCGGCTGCAGGAACTGGTCGCGAAGGAGATCAGGTCGATCCATGGCCGTGCCCCCGAAATGGGCCTTCTATCGGCACAGTGATCGCGCGTGAAATTCAATAACATGAGTATATTTATCATGTTTTATCAAGTCTTTTCAGCGGCTTGCGTCGAAAATTGACCAATTGATAAAAAAACAAAACGTGTTAGCCTTCCTCAAAACCACAAGAACGGGGAAGCGGAATGGCGACTGGTCATTTCAAGCAGGGCATTGCCGGCGGACGGCTTTCGCCCGAACAATATGCGGATAATTTTTCCGACCTGCATCCGCCGCTCGATCATCACGAGGCGCTGGTCGAATCCGATCGCTGCTATTTCTGCTATGACGCGCCGTGCATGAATGCATGCCCGACCTCGATCGACATTCCGCTGTTCATCCGCCAGATCTCGACCGGCAATCCGATCGGCTCGGCCAAGACGATTTTCGACCAGAACATTTTGGGCGGCATGTGCGCCCGCGTCTGCCCGACCGAGACGCTGTGCGAAGAGGTCTGCGTGCGCGAAGTGGCGGAGGGCAAGCCGGTGCAGATCGGCCGCCTGCAACGTTATGCCACCGATGTCGCCATGGCTGAGAATAAGCAGTTTTACCCGCGCGCCGCTCCGACCGGCAAGACGGCCGCCGTGGTCGGCGCCGGACCGGCCGGGCTTGCCGCCGCGCATCGGCTCGCCCGCCATGGTCATGAGGTGACCATCCTGGAAGCCCGCCCGAAGGCCGGCGGCCTCAATGAATACGGCATCGCCGCCTACAAGAGCATCGATAATTTCGCCCAGGCCGAGGTCGATTATATCACCTCGATCGGCGGCATCGACATCCAGAACGGCAAGGCGCTCGGCCGCGACTACCAGCTGTCGGACTTGACCAGGAATTACGACGCGGTGTTTCTCGGCATGGGGCTTGGCGGCGTCAACGCGCTGCGTGCCGATGGCGAGGAGGCGCAAGGCGTCACCAATGCTGTGGAGTTCATTGCGGAGCTTCGCCAGGCCAGCGACCTTGCCACCCTGCCGGTCGGCCGGCGCGTCGTCGTCATCGGCGGCGGCATGACGGCGATCGACGCGGCGGTGCAGTCCAAGCTGCTCGGCGCCGAAGAGGTGACGATCTGCTACCGGCGCGGCCAGGAGCACATGAACGCCTCCGAATTCGAGCAGGATCTCGCCGCAGCCAACGGCGTCACCATCCGTCACTGGCTGCAGCCGAAGCGGGTCATTGCCGAAGGCGGCAAGGTCTCGGGCATCGAACTCGAATATACGGCGATGGATGGCGACAAGCTCGTCGGCTCCGGCGAGCGCCTGACGCTGGTCGCGGACCAGGTGTTCAAGGCTATCGGCCAGAGCTTTATTCCCTCGGCGCTCAACGGCAGCGGTGCCTTGCTTGCCTTGGAAGCCGGTCGCATCAAGGTCGATGCCGAAGGCCGCACCTCGCTGGCCAATGTCTGGGCCGGCGGCGACTGTATCTTTGGCGGCGACGACCTCACCGTCTCGGCTGTCGCGCAGGGCCGCGACGCGGCCGAATCGATCCACCGGGCATTGACCTCGAACGGGAGGGCATGAGCATGGCAGACATAAGCAACAATTTCGTCGGCATCAAATCGCCGAATCCGTTTTGGCTGGCCTCGGCGCCGCCGACCGACAAGGCCTACAACGTCATCCGCGCCTTTAAGGCGGGCTGGGGCGGCGTGGTGTGGAAGACGCTCGGCGAGGAAGGCCCGCCGGTGGTCAACGTCAACGGTCCGCGCTATGGCGCGATCTGGGGCGCCGACCGCCGCCTGCTCGGCCTCAACAACATCGAACTGATCACCGACCGCGACCTGCAGGTCAATCTGCGCGAGATCAAGCAAGTCAAGATGGACTGGCCCGACCGCGCCATTGTCGTCTCGTTGATGGTGCCTTGCGAGGAGCATGCGTGGAAGGCGATCCTGCCGGTGGTCGAGGAGACCGGGGCCGACGGCATCGAGCTCAATTTCGGCTGCCCGCACGGCATGTCGGAACGCGGCATGGGTGCCGCCGTCGGCCAGGTGCCGGAATACATCGAAATGGTTGTGCGCTGGTGCAAGGCCAACACCCGCATGCCTGTTATCACCAAGCTGACGCCCAACATCACCGACATACGCAAGCCCGCGCGGGCTGCACACGCAGGTGGAACAGACGCGGTGTCGCTTATCAACACCATCAATTCGATCACCGGCGTCAATCTCGATAGTTTCGCACCGGAGCCGACGATCGACGGCAAGGGTTCGCATGGCGGCTATTGCGGCCCGGCGGTGAAGCCGATCGCCATGAACATGGTGGCCGAAATCGCCCGCGATCCGGAAACGCATGGGCTGCCGATCTCCGGTATCGGCGGCATCACGACATGGCGCGACGCGGCCGAATTCATGGCGCTCGGCGCCGGCAATGTGCAGGTGTGCACGGCGGCGATGACCTATGGCTTCAAGATTGTGCAGGAGATGATCGCCGGCCTGGAAAACTGGATGAACGAGAAGGGCCACGCTACGCTCGAGGACATTATCGGTCGCGCCACGCCCAACGTCACCGACTGGCAGTATCTCAACCTCAATTACATCGCCAAGGCGCATATCGACCAGGAGGCCTGCATCAAATGCGGCCGCTGCCATATCGCCTGCGAGGACACCTCGCACCAGGCGATCACCAGCATGGTGGACGGCGTCAGGCATTTCGAGGTGATCGAAGCCGAATGCGTCGGCTGCAATCTCTGCGTCAATGTCTGTCCGGTGGAGAATTGCATCACCATGGAGCCGCTGGCGGCCGGCGTGATGGACCAGCGCACCGGCAAGCCGGTATCGCCGGTCTACGCCAACTGGACGACACACCCGAACAACCCGATGGCCAAGGTGGCGGCGGAGTAAGGCGCGGCCCGTTGTGGAAAAGCGGCGCCTGCGGGCGCTGCTTTTTTATTTTTGCTATTGCGGATACAAATTATCCACGATAAGATATATCCATGAATCGGAGAACCACGCCATGAAGCTGGGCGAGGGCGTTGAAGCAGCCATCCATTGCGCCGCGATGCTCGCCGGCGTCGAGGGCGAAGCGACCCTTTCGGGCGCCGCCATGGCGGAAGCCTTTGGCCTGTCGCCGAGCTATCTCCTGAAACATCTCAACATGCTGAGCGCGGCGCGCATTCTAGAATCCGTCTCGGGACCAGCTGGCGGCTATCGGTTGGCGCGGCCGGCCGAGCGCATAACCCTGCTCGACATCGTGCTCGCCGTCGAAGGGCGCGAGCCGGCTTTTCGCTGCGGCGAGATCCGCCAGCGCGGACCGGTGAGGCTCGATGCTTCGGCCTATGTGAGACCGTGCGGCATCAACGTCGCAATGCTGAAGGCCGAGCGCGCCTATCGCGCAGCGCTCGCCGAGGCCCGGCTGTCCGACATCGTTGCGGACTATATGACCGAAGCCGATCCCCGTTCGGTCGCGGCAGGCTGCGCCTTCGTCGAGCGCCATCAGCGGCCGCAGAAATCGAGTTCAACCAAGCAAGCGTGAAAGGTAAAGACGATGAAACAGAGGTTGCAATTCTTCGCCAAGGCGCCGGAAATCATGAAGGCGGTATCGGCGCTCAACAAGGCGGTCGACGAATGCGGGCTGGAGGAAAGCCTGCTGCATCTTATCAAATTGCGAGCGTCGCAGATCAATGGCTGTTCGTATTGCGTCGAGATGCACAGCCGCGAGGCGCGCCATGACGGCGAGACCGAACAGCGGCTCTATCTCGTCTCCGCCTGGAAGGAATCGCCGCTGTTTTCCGAGCGCGAACGCGCTGCCTTCGCGTGGACCGAAGCGGTGACGAAGATCGCCGATAACGGTGTCTCGGACGAACTCTATGCGCGGACGCTCGAGCATTTCTCGGAAGAGGAACTGGTCAAGCTGTCTGTCGCGCTTGGCATGATCAACACCTGGAACCGGCTTTGCGTTCCGTTCCAGGCCATTCATCCGATGCCAGCGGCGAGAGCTGCCTGAGCGGTCGAGCCGGCGCGCGGCCAGGGCGCCGCGTGCCATTTTTGTTTGGGGATCAAGAACATGTTGGCAAATTTTGAGAATGAGATTCTGGTTGCCGCCCGCCTGTTGCTTGGCGGCGCCTTTGTCTTTGCTGGCCTGCGCAACATCCAGAACGCAACCTTCCTGACCCAGATGATGGCGACACGCGGCGTGCCGCAGGCGCGGTTGATGCTGTGGCTGGGGATCGTCCTCCAGATCGTCGCTGGAGCGCTGGTGATATCAGGTGTCTGGACCGCTGCCGCCGCTTTGTGCCTGGTGCTGTTCCTGATCGTCGCCACCCCGATGTTTCACAATTTCTGGGATCATCAGGGTCCCGAGCGCGCGTCCCGTATCAACGGCTTTATCGGCAATGTGGCGTTGACTGGAGGGTTCCTGGCGCTGATGGCGCAGACGGTATAGCGGGTGCGCGGGCGGCGTTCGGAGGCGACACCCCCCACCGCTCATGCGGCAAATCGCAGACCGCCGTCACAGGTCAGCACCTGGCCCTTCATGAAGCCGTTGGAGACCAAGAATGCGATGGCGCTGGCGACGTACTCGGCGCGGCCGATGCGGCCGACCGGGGTCTTGCCGGCATAGTCGGCGAAGATCCTCTGGCGCTGCTCGGAGGGCAAAAAGTCCCACCACGGCGTGTCGATGACGCCGGGTGCCACGACATTGACGCGCAACGGCTTCAACTCCATCGCCAGGATCGGCACCACTGTCAAAAGCATGCCGTTGACGGCGGCGATACCGGCGACGCCCGGGGCTGACAATTGCGCAGATACCGCGGAGATGAAGGTGACCGAGCCGCTCTTGTTCAGCGACGGCAAGGCGGCTTGCAGGCAGGACAATTGCGGCCGGACTTTCTCGTCGACGCCGCTGTTGAGGTCGGCAAGATCCAGCGTTTCGAAAGGGCCAAGGCCCTTGCCGCCGCTCGCGGCCAGCACCAGATGGTCGAATGCCCCAAGCGTCTCGAAGAAAGCTCGGACATTGGCCGGTTCGGTCGCGTCGAAAGCAGCGATTGCGACATTGCCGGACAGGCTTTGCCGCGCCCGTTCGAGCTTCTCTTGGCTGCGGCCGGTGATGGTGACATTCATGCCCTGGCCAAGCAGATTCCGCGCCGTAGCAAGGCCGATGCCGGAAGAGCCGCCGACGATCACGGCATGTGAGGGTTTCTCGCTCATGAATGCTGTTCCTTCGATGTTAGGGTGGCCGACTGATGCCCGACGAGGTCGAGGCTCAAGGTCCGCAATTGCTGTCTCGCCTTCGCGTCATAGGCCTGCGCATTGGCGCGAGATTCTCTCTGGCCGTCGAAATAGAGGCCGCTTCGCCCTTCGAGCGCTGGCGACGTCGCGAGATTGAAGATGGCTTCGGCGCCGGTTTCGACCGAGTTCCAAGGCGTGACGCCGGCTTGCCGGACCATGGTGGTGTTCATGTAGCTTGCCGGATGCAGGCTGTTGACGGTGACGCCGGTGTTCTTCAGCTCTTGCGCCAGATCGATGGTGAACATGATCTGCGCCAGCTTGCTCTGGCAGTAGGCACGGACGCCATCGTAGCTGCGGGTCAGCATGACATCGTCGAAATCGATCGCCTGCTGGCCGGCCGAGGCGACATTGACGATGCGCGCCGGCGCGCTCGCCTTGAGCAGCGGCAGAAGCTCTGATGTGAGCAGGAAGCCGGCGAGGTAGTTGACGGCAAAACGCAGTTCGTAGCCGTCGGCGCTGACCTGTCGTTTGGTGCCGGCGGTGCCGACGCCGGCGTTGTTGATGAGGATATCGAGCCGGTCCGTGCGGGCGGGAACAGCCTCGGCGAGACGGCGGATTTCGGCGAGCGACGAAAGGTCGGCGACGAGAAGCTCGGCCTTGCCGCCAGCGGCTTCGATCTCGGCGACCGTCGCCTTGCCTCGTGTCGCATCGCGGCCATGCACCAGGACACGCGCGCCGCCGGCGCCGAGCCTTTGCGCGACCACGCGACCGACGCCGTCGGTCGATCCGGTGATGAGGATTGTCTTGTCGTTCAGTTCCATGCTTGAGCCTCCACATTGTTGCTCTGGGTGGAAGATGGGGCATCCGACGCGCCTCAAACAGTTCAAACTTTATCCTGGTATCGATACTGCTATAATGACGCCGATGGATTCCCCGACGTATTCAGCCGAAGACAGCCGCCGCCGCGAGCTTGGCGCCTTCCTGCGCTCTCGGCGCGAAAGGCTAACGCCGTCGGATACCGGTATCCCAACGGGCCGCAGGCGGCGCACGCCCGGGCTTCGCCGGGAGGAAGTGGCGATGATCGCCGGCGTCGGCACGACCTGGTACACCTGGCTGGAGCAGGGGCGTGAGGTCAGGCCCTCGGTTGAGGTGCTGACGGCGCTTTGCGAGGCGCTGCGGCTCGATACTGCTGAGAAGCGCCATCTCTTCATTCTCGCCGGCCGCCAGCAGCCGGAGCGTCGCACCGTGGAGCCGGAGAAAATCGACGGCCCCTTGCTGCACATGCTGCAAAGCCTTGTCCTGCAGCCGGCCTATGTTGTCGGGCGGCGCTGGGATGTGCTGGCCTGGAACCCGGCCGCGGCAGCCGTGTTCGGCGACTATGGCCTGCTGGAGGGCGATGCCCGCAACATCGTCCACATGGTCTTCACCAATCCGCACCATCGGCGCCTGCTGGTCGACTGGGAAGAGCTTGCGCGCGCCGTGATCGCTTCGTTCCGGGCGGAGAGCGCGAAGTATGTCGGCGATCCGGATTTCGAGCGGCTGATCGCGCTGATGACGCGTTCAAGCCCGGAATTCCGCACCTGGTGGCCGCTGCGCGATGTGGCTCGTGAACTAACGGGTGTGAAGCATGTCAGACATCCGACGGCCGGCAGCATGGCGTTCGAGCATATGAGTTTTTCGATCGACGACGGCTCGGATATGAAGCTGATTGTCTACACGCCACTCGCCGAGCAGAACTCGATCGCAAAATTGCAAAAGCTGCTCGAGGCGATGCCGGCCGAGCGGCGCAGCGCGTGACGTTGGCGCATTTCGACCAGACTCAGTCAGACGACTTTTTCCCTGATTTCACGCCAGTATTCTTCTGCGATATCAGCGTCAATTTGCACGGGTGCAGAGCTCTTTGGATACAAGCGATCTTTACCGTCCTTTCGTGGGCCTGAGATCCAAAATTCCTCGCCTGTATCAATGTCGAAGTAGTTTGCTTTGAACCCACTGCCTTTCAGGCTCTGGAAGGTCTGGCCTCGATAACTTATCGATTTGCCGGTTTGAGAAAATGTAACGCGGCCAATTCGCGCCGGTCCATTCAGCGATGCGGATTTGTTCTCGATATACATGATGCGCGTCTTTGGCATGCCAACATGATCATATGCGCCATCGATGAAGGCAACAGGCAACGCGCGAGCCGATTCCGCTCAGACCGATTAGCTTTTCGGCTTCAGCCCGTCGATGAACAATTGTTCGAGAAATCTTGCCGCGTCCTCAAAACGGCCGTCGCCGCCGCGGTTGGGGCCGAGCACGGCACGGACCTGAACGTCGAAATCGGCGTAATGCTGCGTTGTAGCCCAGATCGAGAAGATCAGGTGCCAGGGATCGGTGCGGGCGATCTTGCCGGCACGCATCCAGCCCTTGATGACGGCGGCCTTCTCGTCGACCAGCGTCTTCAGCTCGCCTTCCAGCATCGGCATGATGCGCGGCGCGCCCTGTAGGATCTCGTTGGCGAACAGGCGGCTTTCCCTAGGGAAATCACGCGCCATTTCAAGCTTGCGCCTGATGTAGCTGCGCAATTCGGTGAGGGGGTCGCCGATGTCGTCGAGTTCGCGCAGCGGCGCCAGCCAGGTGTTCAGAAGCCGCTGCATCAGCGTCTCGTGGATGTCCTCCTTGCGGCGGAAATAATAGAGCAGGTTAGGCTTCGACATGCCGGCGGCTTCGGCGATCTGGTCGATGGTCGAGCCGCGAAAACCGTTGGTTGAGAAGACCTCGAGTGCCGCCTCCAGGATCAGCTCGCGCTTTTCCTGCTGTATGCGGGTGCGGCGAGGGGCGGGGGTGTCCATGTCGGCCGTCACCGCAGCCTACCCTGGGTTGGGGAGCGATCTGGACCAATCCTCTGGACCAGTTTTTCCCCGGCCTGTGGAGCGCGCCTCAGCTGCCGCATTTCCGCTAGTAATCCCTTGACCGCCGACAGGGCGGTGCTAACGTTTGTCCAATCGGTCAAAATTTGCGTAGCACGAAACCGCAGCGAAGACCAAGTGTCGGGAAGACCAAGCGTTAGCCGTACCGAAACAGGTTACAAGGGGAAGTCTTGGTCATGTCCAACCGGCTGAAAGTCACGCCGAACGATCTCAGCGCATTCTGGATGCCGTTCACGGCAAACCGGCAGTTCAAGCAAGCGCCTCGCATGATGGTGTCCGCCAAGGACATGCATTACACGACGAGCGACGGGCGCAAGGTTCTCGACGGCACCGCCGGCCTCTGGTGTGTCAATGCCGGCCACTGCCGGCCGAAGATCACCGAGGCGATCCAGCAGCAGGCCGCCGAGCTAGACTATGCGCCGGCCTTCCAGATGGGCCACCCGATCGTCTTCGAACTGGCAAACCGTTTGGTCGACCTCGCGCCGAAGGGCATGGATCATGTGTTCTTCACCAATTCCGGATCGGAATCGGTCGAGACCGCGCTGAAGATGGCGATCGCCTATCACCGCGCCAAAGGCGAGGGCTCACGCACCCGCCTGATCGGCCGCGAGCGCGGCTATCACGGCGTCAATTTCGGCGGCATCTCGGTCGGCGGCATCGTCACCAACCGCAAGATGTTCGGCACGCTGCTCGGCGGCGTCGACCACATGCCGCACACGCATCTGCCGGAGAAGAATTCGTTCACCAAGGGCGTGCCCGAGCATGGCGCGGAATTGGCCAACGAGCTGGAGCGCATCGTCGCGCTGCATGATGCCTCGACCATCGCGGCCGTCATCGTCGAGCCGGTGGCCGGTTCCACTGGCGTCATCCTGCCGCCGAAGGGCTACTTGCAGAAGCTGCGCGAGATTTGCACCAAGCACGGCATCCTTCTGATCTTCGACGAGGTCATCACCGGTTTCGGCCGCCTCGGCACGCCGTTTGCCGCTGACTATTTCGGCGTCACGCCCGATATCATGACGACCGCCAAGGGCGTCTCCAACGGCGTCATCCCGATGGGCGCGGTGTTCGTCAAGAAGGAAATCCACGACGCCTTCATGACCGGCCCTGAGCATATGATCGAGTTCTTTCACGGCTACACCTATTCGGGCAATCCGATCGCCTGTGCGGCTGCGCTCGGCACGCTCGACACCTACAAGGAAGAGGGGCTGCTGACCCGCGGCGAGGAACTGGCGCCGTATTGGGAAGACGCGCTGCATTCGCTGAATGGCGAGCCGAACGTCATCGATATCAGAAACATCGGCCTGATCGGCGCGATCGAGCTGGCGCCCATTCCCGGCAGTCCGACCAAGCGTGCCTTCTCGGCCTTCGTCAAGGCGTTCGAGCGCGGCGCCCTGATCCGCACCACCGGCGACATCATCGCGCTGTCGCCGCCGCTGATCATCACCAAGGGCCAGATCAACGAATTGATCGACCATGTGCGTGAAGTGCTGAGGGCGGTGGATTGAGGGACGCGCCGCAGCTTTCCCTCCCCCTTGAGGGGAG
>NZ_SUEO01000080.1:0-19638 GCF_004962925.1 Mesorhizobium sp.
CCTCAACCGTCTTGGCGCTGCGCGCCAATCCACCTTCTCCCACAAGGGGAGAAGGTTAAGCGGGCGGCGGGGCGCCTTCATATTGCGGCAGTCCGTCGTCGAGCTGTATCCAGGGCTGCTTCGAGGCGGTCCACATATGCATCTGCGGCTTGAACATGGAAGGATCGTCGAGCGAGCCTGAGGTGACGCCGATGATGCCGGCGGAATCGCGGCGGGAAAACATCGTAGTGCCGCAGCCCGGGCAAAAGCCGCGCTTGAGGTCGGGCGAGGAATTCACCAGCGCCACCGGTCCTTCTGTCGTCACGTCATCGATGCGGAACAGCACGCGGGCGTTGAAGGCCGCGCCCAGCGCCTTCTGGCAAAGCCGGCAATGGCAGACGCGCTCGTTGATCGGCGCAGCATCAGCGCGGTAGCGCACCGCGCCGCACAGGCAGCCACCCTGATATTTCGCCATTACCTGCGCCCCTCTTCCTAGGATTGGCGGCAAGGTAGCGACCGGCACAGCAGGGTCAAATGAAAAGCTCTGATGGCACCATCTGTCGGCGTGATGCGGCCGGCGGAACTTGCGGTGTGGTCAGGCGCGACGTGCAACAAGCGTCGCCGGCCATCTCACCCGAGACGGCCGGCAGGCATGTCAGGCGGTCAGTTCGTTTCGCTGACGACTTCGTCCCACGTCTTCACCTTGGTCTCGCCATTGAGGAAGGGCAGCGCGGCCGCTGTCAGTTCTGGTGCGAAGAACACGTCGTAGTGGGTGCGGTTGGGCAGGATGGCCAGCCGGTTCTGCGCCAGGTTCTCGCGCATCCAGCCGGCGTCCTTCAGCCCGCCGCCGAGCATCTGATAGAACTTGATCTCGTGCTCTGGCCGGTACATGTCGCTGTCGCCGAAAGCCAGCATGACCGGCATCTTCAGCTTCGGCACATCGGCGGAGTAGTCGTAGTCCTTGCGCATATAGGCGCCAAGCTGATCGAGCAGCTTCGGAAAATCCTGCGGGTGCGGCGCCACCGCCACATAGGATTTGTACATCGGCGTGTCCTTCATCATGTCGGCCATCGCCGCGCCGACCTGCGCCTGCTGGCCGCGCATCTCGGCATAGAAGCCGTCCGAGGCATAGCCCGTCGAAACCAGGACCAGCCGGCGCACCGCTTCGGGGTGCTGGACGGCCATACGGAAGGCGACGCCGCCGCCCAGCGAATAGCCCATGACATCGACCTGCTCGTAGCCAAGCGCCTTGACGATTGCCGCCATATCGTCGCCCATCGCTTCCAGGCTCAATGGCCGGTCGCCGAGCGCAGTGCGGCCGTGACCGTGCAGGTCGACACCGATGACGGTGCGGTTCTCGGCAAGCTTCGGCAGGATCGGCGCGAACATATCGGTCGTGCCGAGCCCGCCATGCAGCAGAAGCAGCGGCTCGCCCTTGCCATAGACGGCATAATAGTAATTCAGGCCGTTGATCGGCAGCAGGCCGGATTTCGCCGGCTTCGGCAGGGCTTTCGTTTCGGTCGTCATGGCGGGCTTTGCCTCCTCGGCTTTGGTGGAGCCCGGCGCGGCGAACAGTGCTACGGCCGAGGCGAAAATGGCGAAAAACATCGATCTGGACATGTCGGTCTCCTCCCGTCCCGCTGATATCAAAGCCGCTTGGCGACTTCTTCGAGCTGGTCGGCGCACTGGCCCCAGCCCTCATGAAAGCCCATCTTCTCGTGCTGTTCGCGGTCAGTGACGGACCAATGCGCAACCCGGGCGATGTAGCGGGTCTTGCCCTCGCCCTCATCCTCGAAGGTCAGCACGACCGTCATGAACGGCTTTTCGGACGGCTCCCACGCCTTTGTATAGGCGTCGGTGAGAACGATCTTCTTGCCCGGCACGACTTCGAGGAAGATCCCGGGGTTCGGGAATTCATTGCCGTCGGGTCCCGCCATGACGACCAGGCTGGAGCCGCCGGTGCGCACATCCATTTCAGCGCGCGGCGTCGTCCACGGCTTTGGCGCGAACCATTGCGTTACGAGTTTCGGCTCGGTCCAGCAGCGATAGACGTTCTCGCGCGGCGCATCGATAATGCGGGCAAGAACCAGTTCACGATCGGAGCTGGGGGCGATGTCGAGTTTGGTGGTCATGATGGTTTCCTCACTTGCTGATTGGCTTTCGTGCCTAGGACGAACCACGAGAGCGCGGGCCGACACCGCCAACGAAAAATGTGGATAACATCCGTATTCTACGTCGATCCGCCAGTAGCGCTTCAGAGGTGACCTGACGGGTCGGAGGTCTGTCAGCAGCCAGGATTCCTTCGTTCACTTCGGTGGGCCGTCATAAACATTCGGGATTGGCCGAAGCCTCCCAACTTCGTCATCCCTGGGCGAAGCAGGAGCGAAGCTCCGTCGCGGAGACCCTGGGATCCATTCCGTGACCTTGGCCAAAGAATGCAGCGGTGCACAATTCCGCACCGTAGCGGCGCTCTGAAGTCGCGGCATGGATCCTGGGGTCTGCGTGCGTCGCTTCGCTCCTTGCTCCGCCCCAGGATGACGAAATGACGGACGCTTCCGCTAATCGCCAAGCCATGCGTCACGTCAGAGCGACCCAAGCCCTTCCGCGCCGAGGAACCAGGTAGCCCCGGGAGCTTAGTGGCGCTTGGCTTGCACCAGATAGGCGTCGATGTCGGTCTCGCCGAGCCACTTCGCCGCTTCCAGCCGGTGCAGGCCTTCGACCAGGATATGGCGCTTGCCGTCATGGCGCACCTGGATCGGCGTCTTCATGCCGTTCTCCAGAATGTCCTCGGCCAGATGCCGGACGGTTTCGGGATGCAGCGTCTTCTTGCGCGCGGTCGGCACGTAGATGTCGTCAACCCTGACCTTTTGCACTCTCAGCATGTCGGCTCCCGTGGCGGAAAAGGCCGCCTTTGATAGTCCGTTTGGCGAAAAGCGCCAAGAGTCCTCAACCATTGTAAATGCGATCTTCCAGCGGCGTCGCGGCGATCAGGGTCTGCAGCCCCGAGAGCAGCGCTTTCTCGGCGCGATTCATCGTGTTGTCGGGGTTGACCAGCAGGTAGATATCAATGGCGGGCGGCGCCTGATAGGGCGGCAGCCGCCACAGCAACCCATCGGCCACATCGCGCCGCGCAACATGCAGCGGCAGCGGCCCGATGCCGAGCCCGGCAACGATCATGCGCCGCACCTCCTCCAGGCTTGAGGATACACCGACAACGTCGGCGTCGAGCTTGGCCTCACTGCGCAGCAGCGCAACCGGCCGCAACGCATCCGAAATATGGTCTGTCTGGAACGACACGGAAGGCTCACCCCTGAGATCGGCCAGTGTCAGGCCGGCTTGTCCGTAGAGCCTGTGATGCGGCCCGCAAAAGAAGCCGAAGAACTCGCGATAGACCATTGTGTATTCGAGCGCTGGATCGCGCTGGCTGACCAAGCAGACACCGAAAGAGGCGCGGCGCTCCCGTACCTGCTTCGTCACTTCGGTGCTCGCTGCCACCGAGATGGTAAGGCTGGCACGCGGATAGCTGCTGTGGAACTGCGATAGCGCGTGGTCGAAAAGCGGCGAGACGACATGGCTGGCCATGGCGATATTGACGTGGCCGGTGACATCATCGCTGACGCCCCGCATCAGCAGCGGCAATTGCGATATTGTGCCAAACACCTCGATGCTCTGCTCGTAGAGCAGGCGTCCTACTTCGGTGAGCTCAAAACGGGTGGCATCGCGCTCGATCAGCCGGCGTCCAACTCGATCCTCCAGCCGGCGCAAGGCATTGCTGACGCTCGGTTGTTTCAGTTTGAGCCGTTCGGCCGCGCGGGTAATGCTCTTCACTTCCGCGATCACCACGAAAGTTCGCAGAAGGTTCCAGTCCAGATCCCAGACCAGCCTTTCGGAGCGGGGTGAATCCATTCCTGATATCTATGCTCTCTATTCCGATTATCTATTTGCGCAATGCTGCCGCAAAGGCAATCATGAAATCCGGATGGCACCTCCGATGCGTCCCAAGAACAAGACTTTGCGCTCCATCCAGAGGATAAGAAACCAGATGAACAGACTATTTTCCGGCATAGCGGTCACGGCCTTGCTGCTTGCCTCGGCCTTCACAGCCGTTTCGGCCAGGGCCGACGACCTTGAGAAGATCAAGGCGGCGGGAGAGCTGAAGATTTCCATGAGCGGGCAGTATCCGCCCTTCAACTTCGTCAACGACCAGAACGAAGTGGTCGGCTTCGACGCCTCGATCGGCAAGGCCATCGCCGAGCGCCTGGCCGTCAAGGGCACCATCGTTACCACAGCCTGGGACGGCATCATCGCCGGCCTGCTCGCCAACAAATACGACACCGTTGTCGGCTCCATGACCATCACGCCCGAGCGTGAGAAGGTGGTTGATTTCGTCGGCCCGTATTACCACGCCGGCCGCGCGGTTTTCGTGAACGAGGCTTCCAAGGTGCAGAGCCTCGACGACCTGAAGGGAAAGACCCTTGGCGTGACGCTCGGCGAGACGCATGAGAAGTGGGCGCGCGAACAGGGCGGCTGGGACCTCCGCACCTACAAGGGATTGCCGGAACTTATGCTGGAGCTGAAAGCGGGCCGCGTCGACGCCATTGTCGTCGACAATATTCCGGTCATGGTCGCCATCAAGGAAACGGGCGAGAAGATCCGCAGGCTCGCCACGCCTGACATCGAAGGCGGCAGCGTCGGCATCGGGATCGCCATTCGCAAGGACAATCCGGAGCTGAAAGCTGCCATGCAGAAGGCCCTGGACGACATGATGGCGGACGGCACCTACGAGAAGATGTCGATGGAATGGGTCGGCAGCGACATCCGCTGATCCTGACCAGCCAACGCTCCTGCCACCTCAAGAGCAGCTGAGGCCGAGCGTCACTCCTGTCTGGAATCTCCCGGAATGGATTTCTCCCTGATGCAGCGTGTCTTCCCGTTCTTCGTGGAAGCCGCCTTTGTGACGATCGAGATTACGGCGCTGGCCCTGTTTTTGGGTCTGGCGATCGCGGCACTGGCTGCGGCCGCCAAAATGTCGAGATCAACTCCACTGCGGGCCATCGGCACGCTCTATGTCAGCCTCTTTCGCGGCACGCCCTGCCTGATCCAGCTTTTCGTGCTTTATTTCGGTGGTCCGCAGCTAGGCATCAATCTCGAGCCATTTGCGGCCGGCGTAATCGGCCTCGGTCTCAACATCGGCGCCTATATGGCGGAATCGATCCGTGGTGCGCTGGTTGCTGTCGACCGCGGCCAGACCGAGGCTGCGCGCACAATAGGCTTCAGCCGTTTCCAGACGCTGCGCAAGGTCGTGCTGCCGCAAGCCGCGCGGCTGATGATAAGACCGCTGGGCGTCAATACGGTGGCGCTTTTGAAAGGTTCGGCTTTGGTATCCACCATCTCGGTCGTGGAATTGACCTACACGGCGCAGCGCTTCATCGGCTCCACCTACAAGCCGTTCGAGATCTTCGGCGTCGCGGCCCTGCTCTATATGGCCATGGTCTACGCCGTTGTCCGGGTCGTCGATCTGCTCGACAAGCGCTTCGCAATCGCCTGACCGGAGAGTACGATGCAAGGTTTGGATCTCAGCGTCGTCCTGCCTTATGCCGACGTCCTGGCAATGGGCGTGTGGTGGACGGTCCTGCTGACGGTATCGGCGGGAGCGCTCAGCTTCATCTGCGGCATCGTGTTTGCGGTCGCCGTGCTCTATGCCCCTGCGGTTGTCGCCTATCCCGTGCGGTTCCTGATGTGGATGTTCATGGGCACGCCACTCCTGCTCCAACTCTTCCTGATCTATTTCGGCCTGGTGCAGATCGGCATCGATATCCCCGCCCTTGGCGCCGGCATTGTCGGACTTGGCCTGCATTTTGCGGCTTACAACGCCGATATCATCCGCGCCGGCATCGTGGCGGTCGATATCGGCCAGACAGAAGGCGCGCGCAGCATCGGTTTCGGCAGGTGGCAAACGCTGCGCTACGTCGTGATACCACAAGCCGTCCGCAACACCGCCCCACCGATCGGCAGCAACATGATCGCGCTGCTGAAAGAATCCTCCATCGTCTCGGTCATCGGCATCGCAGAACTGGTTCATTCGGCTCAACTGGCGATAAGCGAAACGTTTCGGCCGTTTGAATTCTACATCACGGCGGCCGCGCTCTACTACATTCTGAACCTCGCGCTCGAAGCGGGTTTGCGCCGGTTCGAGCGGCATGTGGAGGTTTCTCGATGAGCACGCGGCAGCCAATGGTGGAGGTCCGCGGCGCACGGAAATCATTTGGCCCGACGGAGGTTCTCAACGGCATAGACCTGTCCGTCGATCGCGGGCAGATCGTGGCGGTCATCGGACCGAGCGGCTCGGGCAAGAGCACGCTGCTGCGCTCCATCAACCATCTGGAGGCGCTGGACAGCGGCGAAGTCTGGCTCGATGGCGTGCAGGTCAACCAGCCACTGCATGGCCAGGCATTCGAGCGGCACATCAACAAGGTGCGCCAGCAGATGGGCATGGTGTTTCAGCACTTCAACCTGTTCCCGCATTTGACCGTACTCGACAATATCGCCATGGGACCGGTGATCCTGAAAGGCATGACGAAGAGCGAAGCGCACACGCTTGCGCATGGCCTCCTGTCCAAGGTCGGGCTGGCCGACAAGATCGACGCTTATCCGTCGCGACTTTCAGGTGGCCAGAAGCAGCGCGTGGCCATTGCGCGTGCGCTCGCCATGCAGCCCAAAGTAATGCTGTTCGACGAGGCTACCTCGGCGCTCGACCCGGAACTCGTCGACGAGGTCAACGCGGTGATGAAACAGCTCGCCGCCGAGCACATGACCATGCTGATCGTCACGCACGAGATGCGCTTCGCCGGCGAAGTGGCCGACCGGGTGCTGTTCATGGACGGCGGCGTGGTTGTGGAGGAAGGTCCGCCGTCCGAAATGTTTCGTGCCCCGCAAAAGGAGCGGACCCGCGTGTTCCTGAAGAAATATCTCTCTGCGTGAGTCAAACCATGAACAGCACGATCGACACATTCCCCGATTTCGGTCTGACGCCCCACCAGCGCCGGCAAGCGGTGCGCGGCCATTACTACGAATGGCCGGGGATGGATGGCGAACGCGGCGAGATCTGGTGCTACAGCGACCGTTTCTCATACCGCCGGGGCGAGACGGTGGCGCTGCATGTCAGCTCGACGGCCCCCAGCTTCAGCATGGCGATCGTCCGCGACGGCGGCACTGAAACGAAAATCTTCGAGAAGACTGGGATCGCGGCGCGCTGGCAGGATACACCCGACCAATGTTCGGTCGTGGGCTGCGGCTGGGATGCGTCGTTTGAATTCCGCATCGGCGACGACTGGCCGTCCGGAGCCTATCGCGTCACGCTGACGGCGGACGGGCGCGATCCGCTACCACCATCTTTTCATCGTCAGCCCGCCGCCCGGCAAGAAACGCCGTCGTGTGCTGCAGGTTGCAGCCACGGGTACATGGCTTTCCTACAACACCTGGGGTGGCTCGAACCATTATCAGGGCATCACCGGCCCGAACCGCGACCAGTATTCGCCTGAGGTGTCGACGCAGCGGCCATGGTGCCGCGGCTTTGTTGTGCTGCCGAAGGACGCGCCGCGCGTGCCGCTCGAGGTTGCCGTGCCGCCCAAGACCGTGCCGCGCTATCCGCATATGGAATGGGCCTTCGCCACCGGCCATTCGAAGAAATACGCCTCGTCCGGCTGGGCAAGCTATGACAGCCACTTCTTTCGTTTTGCCGAGCGTGCCGGCTATGCCATCGATCTTGCCAGCCAGCACGAATTGCATTTCTCGCCCGAAATCCTCGACGGCTATGACTGTGTCGTCTTCGTCGGCCATGACGAATACTGGACCTGGGAGATGCGTGACGCGGTCGACGCCTATGTCGAGCGCGGCGGCCATGCGGCGCGCTTCGCCGGCAATTTCATGTGGCAGACCAGGCTGGAGGACGAGGGCCGCCGTCAGGTCTGTTACAAATACCGCGCCCGCGCCGAGGATCCGGCCTATCGAGGCGGCGACGTGACCCGCGCCACCAACTCATGGGAAGCACCTGAAATCGGCCGGCCCGGTGCCGCGACTTTCGGGCTCAATGCGACCAGGGGCCTCTATGCCGGCTGGGGCGGTTGCGCGCCGCGCGGCGTGCGCGGCTTTCCGGTCTACCGGCCGGAGCATTGGGCGTTCGCCGGCACAGGCATCTATTACGGCGACCTGCTCGGCGCCGATAGCCATGTCTATGGCTATGAGGTCGACGGGCTCGACTTTGAGACCCGCGGCGGCCTGCCCTATCCCACGCCCGACAGCGGCGCACCGGATGGGCTGCAAATTCTCGCCGTCGGCATGGCTGCCCAAGTCGAGGAGAGCGCCGACATTGCGTTCGAGGACCAGTTTCTCGGCGATGCCGACGGTCGCTTTTCCGCCGAGACGCTGTTCGGCGAGGCGAGCGACGCCAATCTCGACAAGGTGAAGCACAGCAACGGCATGATCGTCAATTTCCGGCGCGGCAAGGGCGAGGTGTTCCACGCCGGAAGCTGCGAATGGGTCGCCGGCCTGCTAAGGCAGGACCCGATGGTCGAGCTCGTCACCAAAAATGTTCTCGACCGCTATCTTGGAAAGCCCTGACATGCTGAAATCCCAGACCCCTGCCCCGGATATCGAGACGCGCCCGCCCTCGCATCTGTTCTATCTGTCCAGCCTGCGCCGGCCGCTGGTCGACCGCGCCGAAGGCATCTACATCTGGACTCAGGACGGCCGCCGCTTCATCGACGGATCGAGCGGACCGATGGTCGCCAATATCGGTCATTCCAACCGCAACGTGCTCGATGCGATGAAGCGGCAGATGGATCGCGCCACCTTCGCCTACCGGCTGCATTTCGAAAACGAGCCGGCCGAGGAGCTGGCGCGGCAATTGGCCGGAAAACTTCCCGAATGCATGGACCGCATCTTTTTCGTCTCGGGCGGCTCGGAAGCGACGGAATCCTGCATCAAGCTCGCCCGGCAGTGGGCAGTGGCGACAGGCCAGCCCAAGCGCTGGAAAGTGATCACGCGCTTTCCGTCCTATCATGGCGGCACGCTTGGTTCGCTATCCGTCACCGGCGACGATGCGCTGGCCGAAACTTTCGCCCCGATGATGCAGGTCATGCCGACCGTGCCGGCACCGGCCGCATGGCGCGACCGCGACAACCTCTCGCTGGAACAGCGCGGCATCCGCTACGCAGACATGCTGGAGGAGAAAATCCTCGCCGAGGGACCGGAAAGCGTGCTCGCCTTCATCATGGAGCCGGTCGGCGGCGCTGCCACCGCGGCATTGGTGGCGCCGGACGGCTATTATCCGCGCATCCGCGAAATCTGCGACCGCTACGGCATCCTGCTCATCCATGACGAAGTGATGAGCGGTGCGGGCCGCACCGGAAAATTTCTCGGCGGCGATCATTGGAACTGCAAGCCCGACATTGTCGCGCTGTCGAAGGGACTGGGCTCGGGCTATGCGCCGCTTGGTGCGCTGGCGGCACCGATGCGGCTGGTACAGCCCCTGCTCGCCTCCGGCGGCTTCCAGCACGGCCACACCTATGCCGGCAATCCGCTCGCCTGCGCCGCCGGGCTCGCCGTGCTTGGCGAGATGGATCGTCTCGGCCTGATCGCCAATGCGGCCGACATGGGCGACCTTTTGATGGATGAGCTGAAGGGATTGGCCAAGCGGTTTCCGTTCATCGCCGACGTGCGCGGCAAGGGCCTGCTACTAGGTGCCGAGATGGTCGCCGACCCCGATACGCTGAGGCCGATCGCGCCGGCGAAGAAAGCCACCCAGCGCCTGCTCGACCTCGCCTATGAACGTGGGCTGATCATCTATGGGCGAAAGGTCAAGGGTGGCGTCGACGGCGACAATTTCATGGTGGCGCCGCCGATGATCGTCACCAGGGAACAGGTCGGCGAGATCGTCGCCATCATCGGCGACTCGCTGCAGGTGCTGGCCGGCGAGCTCGACCTGCCGGTCGAAGGCTGAAAAATGGCGCCGCGAAAAGTCATCATCACCTGCGCCGTCACCGGGTCGGTGCACACGCCGTCGATGTCGCCGCATCTGCCGCTGACGCCGGACCAGATCGCGGCAGACGCGATCGCAGCTGCCGAAGCCGGTGCCTCGATCCTGCATCTTCACGCCCGCGACCCGAAGGACGGGCGGCCAACCGCCGATCCCGATGTGTTCATGCAGTTCCTGCCGCGCATCAAGCAGGCGACCGATGCGGTGATCAATATTACCACCGGCGGGTCATCGCTGATGACGCTCGACCAGCGGCTGGCGGCACCGCTGAGGGCCGAGCCTGAAATGTGCTCGCTCAACATGGGCTCGATGAATTTCGCGCTGTTCCCGATGCTCGACCGGCCAAGAGAGTGGCAACACGAGTGGGAGCCCAAGCTGCTGGAGGCGACCCGCAACACGATCTTCAAGAACACCTTTGCCGACATGGAGACCGTGCTCGAAAGACTTGGAAAGGGCTGCGGCACACGCTTCGAATTCGAATGCTACGATGTCGGCCACCTCTATTCGCTGGCGCATTTTCGCGACCGGGGGCTGGTGTCGGGACCTCTGTTCATCCAGTTCGTGTTCGGCATACTGGGCGGTATCGGCGCCGACCCCGACAATCTGGTGCATATGAAACGCATCGCCGACAAACTGTTCGGCGACAGCTACCAATTTTCAGTACTGGCCGCCGGGCGCCACCAGATGCCGATGATCTCGATTGCCGCGGCGATGGGCGGCAATGTTCGCGTCGGGCTGGAGGACAGCCTCTACGACGGCCGCCAGCTGGCGAAGTCCAATGCCGACCAGGTGCGGCGTATCCGCAGCGTGCTCGATGGGCTGTCGCTGGACATCGCCACGCCCGCTGAGGCGCGCGAGATGCTGGCGCTCAAGGGTGGCGATAGGGTAGCGTTCTGAGATGGTTGCTTTTCGTCCTACCCCCCTCTTGGCGCCCTGCCTGCCGTGATAATCACCAATCCAGCCTCCAAAGACATTCTCATCCGGCCCGGCACCGTCGAGGACGTCGAAACCATCCTTGCCGCAATCCTTCGGCTTGGCGCCCATATCGGCGCGCCAGAAGATATTACCTCGACGATCGAGGACCTCCGCACCTACGGCTTTGGCGAAAAACCTTCTTTCTCGACGCTGATTGCGGAAGTCGGCGGCGAGTTCGCCGGCCTCTGCCTGCATTTCCCGATCTTCTCAACCTGGATGGGGCGGCCCGGGGTCTATGTGCAGGACCTCTTTGTCGAGGACCGGTTTCGCGGCCGCAAGATCGGCGAACGTCTGCTGCGGCGTGCCGCGGCGCAATGCCGGAAGGACGGCGGCGCCTACCTCAGACTGTCGGTCGACACCGACAATGAAAGCGCCAAGGCCTTCTACGAAAGGCTAGGCATTGCTTGGTCAAGCTACGAGCAAGTGCAGAAAATTGTCGGCGACGCGTTCTTCGCCTTCGCCGATGCGCCCGAGGATGAGGAGCCAAGATGAAAGCCTTCTATGCTGAAGAACAGAAGCGCCACGATCCCAAGGCGTTCCTCTCCAGCGGTGCCCAAAAGCCCAATCCGGAAAGGCCGGAACGTGTCGAGCGGCTGCTCGCCGGTGCAAAGGCCGCCGGCTGCACGACCGAACGGCCGAGAAATCACGGGCTTGGTCCGGTTGCCGCGGTGCATACGCCCGAATATCTCGATTTTCTCGAGCACATCTTTGCACGCTGGCAGCACATTGAGGGCGCTTCGGCGGAAGTGATCCCCAACATCCACCCGATCGCGCGAAACGGCTCCTATCCGGCCTCGGCGGTCGGCCAGGCCGGCTACCACATGGCCGACACCGCTTGCCCGATCTCCGGCGAGACCTGGCACAGCGCGCTGTGGAGCTCCTGGAGCGCGGTCGAGGCCGCCGAGGCCGTGATGGCGGGCGCTCCGGCTGCCTATGCGCTGTGCCGTCCGCCGGGCCATCACGCCTTTGCCGATGTCGCCGGCGGCTTCTGCTTCATCAACAATTCGGCGGTCGCGGCACAGACGTTTCGCAAGAATGCAGCGCGGGTGGCGATCCTCGATGTCGATCTGCATCACGGCAACGGCACGCAAGGTATTTTCTATGCGCGGCCGGACGTGCTCACCGTATCGCTGCATGCCGATCCGGTGCGCTTCTATCCATTCTTCTGGGGCCATGCCGACGAGCGCGGCGAAGGGCCCGGCCTCGGCTACAATCTCAACCTGCCGCTGGCGCGCAAATCCGGCGATGCGGCATTTCTCGAAGCATTGGACGCGGCCTTCCAGCGCATCCGCGCCTTTGCGCCGGAAGCGCTTGTGGTGGCGCTCGGCCTCGACGCCTTCGAAGGCGATCCGTTCGGCGGACTGTCGGTAACGACACCAGGCTTCTCGCGCATCGGCGAGGCCATCGCCGGGCTCGGCCTACCGACGGTAATCGTGCAGGAAGGCGGCTATCTCTGCGACGAACTCGGCGACAACCTTACTGCACTCCTCACCGGCTTCGGCGGCGGCAAGAAGCGGTGATATCAGCCGGATGTCGCGTCAGGATCGCTCCTGCCGCAGCATGGCGATGACACGGTGCACGCTCTCCAGCGTCTCGTCGATTTCGGCGACTGTGTTGTAGTGGGCGATGCCGATGCGCACGACGCCGTGCTCGGCCGGGATGCCGAGTTGGTGGACGATCTCCCAGGCGTAGTTGTGGCCGGACCATAGGAAGATGTTTTCCGCATTCATCTGCCGCACGATCGTTTCCGGTACGATGCCGTCGACGGTGAACGAAACTGTTGGCACGCGCTCCCCGACACGGGTCGGATCGGTGATGCCGTGGATGGTCAGGCCTGAAATAGCCGACAGCCCGTTGATCAACCTTTGTGCCAACGGGTTTTCGTAAGCGGTTGATACTTCGAACGCCTTGGCGATCCTTGTGCGACGCGAACCCTCCTCGCCTGCGGCAGTTCCGAGCTCCGCAAAGTAATCGATCGCGGCCGTCAGTCCGGCCATCAGCTCGATCTGCGGCGTGCCGAGTTCGAACCGCTCCGGCAGAGCGTCCGACGAACAGCGGCATTTGTACGGTTTCAGAGCGTCGATGACATCCAGCCTGCCCCACAATATTCCCATATGCGGGCCAAAGAATTTATAGGCCGAGCAGATCAGGAAATCGCAGCCGATATCCCTGACGTCGATCAGGCCGTGCGGCGCGAACTGGACGGCGTCGACATAGACCAGGGCGCCGCCCTGCTTGGCGATGCGGGTCAGCGCCTTCACCCGGTTGATCGAGCCGGTCAGATTGCTGGCGTAGTTCAAAGCGACGAGCCGGGTCCTGTCGGTGAGCAGCGCAGCAAGCGCCGCCTCCTCGATCTGCCAACTCTGCTCGTCGAAATGCAGCCAGCGCACGACAAGGCCGAGGTCTTCGGCCAGCTGCAGCCACGGCGATACGTTGCCCTCGTGATCCATGCGGGTGAGGATGATCTCGTCGCCCGGTTTCATCGTGCGGCCGAGCGTGCGCGACATGTGGTATGTCAGCGTCGTCATGTTGGCGCCGATGATGATTTCCTGCGGGCTAGCAGCACCGAGGAAATCGGCCATCGCCGCATGGGCATCATCGACGCTCTGTTGCGCCGCGATCGTGGTTTCGAAGAAGCCGCCGAGATTGGCGTTTGTTGTCAACAAGCAGCGCGACACTGCGTCTGCGACCGCTTGCGGCACCTGCGTGCCAGCAGGGTTGTCGAGATAGATGCGGCGACGGCCCTTGTCGGTCAGCGACAGAGCCGGAAATTTCTCACGCACGACCTCGATCGGAAAATTCACTTTTTCTCCCTCCCTCTTGTAATTATTTGGCAATCCCACCTTAGAGCGACGGAAAGCAGCTCACGGACACGGATTTCCGACGCGCTGGTGGATTGCATCGACTGCCTTCTGCATGTCCTCGGTCCAGGCGACATCGGCGGAAGACAGCGCCATTTCGAGCTGCGAAAGGGTCGTTGCGCCGATGATGCTCGAGGTGACGAAAGGCCGGCTTGTGACATAGGCGTTGGCAAACAAAGCCGGCTCCATGCCGAAAGAGCGCGCCAGCTCGTTGTACTCAAGCTGCGCCTCCGCGGCATTGGGCGTCTCGTAGCGCTGGCCGCGGTTGAAAAGCTGAGAACGCGAGCCTTGCGGCCGCGCGCCATGATCGTATTTGCCGGTCAGATAGCCTTGTCCCAGCGGCGAATAGGCGAGCAGGGAAACCTGCTCGCGTTCGCAGACCTCGGCGAGGTTCACCTCAAAGGTGCGATTGACGAAATTATAGGCGTTCTGCAGCGACACCAGGCGCGGACCGAGGCCCTTGTCGGCTTCGGCGATGAACCGCATGACGCCCCAGGAACTCTCGTTCGACAGGCCGAAATGGCGGATTTTTCCGGCCTTAACCAGTTCGTCGAAGACCGCGAGCGTCTCCGTGATCGGCGTCTCGCCGGCCGGCGCGCCGACGGAATCGGCCCGCAGCGCTACGGCACCGACGCGGTTCGGATTGGCGCCCCACGGCACGGCGCGCTCCGGCCAATGGATCTGATGGAGATCGAGATAGTCAGTGTTGAGCCTGGTCAGCGATTTTTCGACGGCGTCGAAAATGTCGGCGCGCACCAGCTTCGACGGGCGCCCGCCGCGGAACCATGCATTGGCGGTGCGGCCCACCACTTTCGAAGCGAGAATCACTTGATCGCGGTTGCCCTTCGCTTTCATCCAGCTGCCGATTATCCTCTCGGTCCAGCCTTGCGTCTCCGCCTTGGGCGGGATGGGGTAAAGCTCGGCAGTGTCGATGAAGTTGACGCCGCGCGAAAAGGCCAGTTCCATCTGCGCGTGGCCATCAGCCTCGGTGTTCTGCTGGCCCCAGGTCATCGATCCCAAGCAGATCTGGGAAACAAGAAGATCGGTCCGACCGAGGCGGCGTTTGTGCATGGAACTTTCTCCGGCGGGAAGTTTTTGCGCGGCTGCGCGGGAGGAAGCCGCAGCATACAGGAAGGCGCGGGCTGTCTCCAAGCCCGCCGCCAATCGGCCGGCGACTTTTCCGTAGAATCCAGTCAACGCCTACGCGGCAGTTAACAAAAAAGCCGGACCGCATTTTCATGCAGTCCGGAGTTTCGCCAGGAATGGCGAGGAAAAACCGGCCCTGTGCCGGCGTTCAGCTGTACGGTCAGCCCGCGCCGGAAGTTTCACCGATCAAGTCGATTTTGATAAAAAGCCTGCGCAGCATGGCTGCCATGCAAATGCTGCACTGCACAATTGTCATGATTTGCCTATATTGCGACTCGGGGAGGACCAACCAGGGGCTTGAATCATGGGTTTCCTCACTGAAATGTTCGCCCGTCCGCGTCCGCAGGAACGTCTGCGCTACCGTGCGGCTCTGGCGCTGCTTCATTCGATGAGCAATGCCGACCGTGCCGACATCGGCATCAAACCAGCCGACTTCCCGCGCGTCGCCCGCGAAATGTCCTCCCGCTAGTCAGGTCGTAAGATATCCCGGCTCGACCGGGATATCTCCTCTTCAACGCGATCCCATGAAAATCGCCTTGCTCAGCGGCACGCCATTGTGGCGCAGAATGTCGTAGGCGGTGGTCACGTGGAAGTAGAAATTCGGCATGGCGAGATGCAGCAGATACTGCATGCCGGCCATCGAGAATTCGCGCTGGCCAAGCTTCAGCTCGATCATTCTGTCATCGGAACCATCGAATTCGGCAGCGGAGAACGTCGCCAGCAGGTCGATGGTCTTGGTGATGCGCGCCTGGAGATCGGCAAAGCTCGCCTCGTTGTCTTCGTATTTGGGCACCTCGCGGCCGGCGAGCCGCGATGGCGCGCCCTTGGCGTGGTCGGTGGCGATCTGCACCTGCCTGGTCAGCGCGTACATGTCCGGCGCCAGCCGCGACGTCAAAAACACCTGCGGATCGATCTTCCGGTCGACCGCATTCTGCTCGGCGATGCTCAGCACGTTGGATAGCGCCTTCAGCCTGGCCGAAAACACCGGCACAGACGCTTCGTACATCGATATGGTCACGTGAATCTCCTATCCGGCGGGAACGCCGACGCGGGACGTAGCGCCTTCCCAATCGATTCTTCAAGCGTCACCACGTCGCCGCAATCGGTATGATAGGATTTCCCACCTGGTGGAGATTCCCGATGAGAAGCGCCCTTTTCGCAGCGACCGCTTTTTTCTCCCTTGCCGTGACAGGCCAGCCAGTGCTCGCCGCCGAAACGCCCTATGTCGACGACCGGTCGGACGCCGAAGCGGTCATCCGCTCGCTCTACAGCGCCATCAACCGGCAAGAATTCGCGCGCGCCTGGGATTATTTCGGTGACACCAAGCCGGCCAAGGATTTCGGTGCGTTCGTCAAGGGCTATGACGGCACCGAAAGGGTCGATGTCAAAACCGGCGGCGTGTCGGAAGACGGAGCGGCCGGCAGCATCTATTACAATGTTCCAGTCGCCATCCGGGCGACAGCCAAGGATGGCAGCGAAAATGTCTTTGCCGGCTGCTACACGCTGCGCCAGGTCAATGCCTCGATCCAGGAACCGCCGTTCCGCCCGATCTTCATCGACAAGGGCGCGCTGAAACCATCCAAAACCGATTTCGAGAACGCAGTGCCGGAAAGCTGCGGCGACGGACCACCGCCGCCGAAGAAGGATGCGGCGCTGGAGCAGGCCAAGAAGGCGTTTGCGGCCACGTACGGCGAACAATGCGACAAGGAGATGCCTGGCGGCGAGCCTTTGGGAGAGCCGGATGCCTACTCCCTTCGCTACAAGGATGCCGGCGCCGAGGCTGACGAGCCCGAACGTGAGACGCGGCTGTTCCGCTTCTTCTGCTCGATGGCTGCCTACAATGAGAGTGCCGTCTACTATGTCTACGACGACGTATCCGGTGTCCGGCAGTTGCAGTTCGCCTCGCCGGAACTCGATATCCACTATGAGAACAACAATAGCGAAGGCAAGGTCGAGGCGATCAACGTCATCGGCTTCCAGACCGACGACCAGTTGGTCAATTCCGAATATGACGAGGCCACCAAGACGATATCGTCGCTCAACAAGTGGCGCGGCGTCGGTGACGCCTCGTCAGTCGGCACCTATCTGTTCCGCAACGGCAATTTCTCGCTGGTGCAGTACGATGTCGACGCCTCCTATGACGGCGAGATCAACCCGCAGACGGTGGTAGACTACAATACCGCGCCTTAAGGGGCCTTCGACAGCATCCAGTTGAGCGTGCCGCGCCAGTCGGTCATGCGGATCGGCGTGCCGTGTGTGCCGGTCTCGAAGCGGACAAAGCGGGCCGGATAGGTTTTCGATTTGGCCAGGATCGAACGAAAGAAGGCTTCCTGTTTCTTGACTGGAAACACCGGGTCCTTGCTGCCCTGGCCAAAGAAAACCGGAACACGGCGCTTGAAGGCCGGGCTGGAGAAGAAACTTTCATCCCACAGTGAACCGAGCAGCAGCAACCCGTCGACGCGGCCGCCCATGTCCTTGCGGGCGGCAAGCTTCCAGCACAATGCGCCGCCCATCGAGCCGCAGGCAACGAAGATCTTCGCGTCCGGCGACCGTTCGGCATAGTGGCCGATCAGCGCGGCGATCTGGGCAGCACCCGTGTCACCGAAATCGGAGAAATCCGGGGAGAGATAGAGGCCGCCATTGCCGGCCATCAGGTTCTTGATGCGGTTGAAATTGCCTCCGAAGGTGAAGTCGTCGGCACCCTGCTTGCGGCTGCCGCCCTGTCCGTGCAGGTAGAGCACGATGATGGCAGCACTTTGCGTGCGACCGACAGCGACGTGGCGGATAGTGCCGGCGTCGGTCTTCAGCAGCAGATCCTGCTGCACCTTGCGCACACCAGTGTCGACATACTGCGCCTGCGCGCGGCGCTCCGGCACCTCGTCGCGGGCGTTGATATCGCGCAGCTCGCGATAGTCGATGACGGTGTAGGCGCCGTTGTTCTCGGACGAGAGCGTGACCGGGTAGGCGAACAGATCGTCCTTGAAGGGCTTTAATTCGACGGCATCGGCGTAAGCGGCGAAGGAAAACAAGAAAAACATCGAAATCAGCAGGGCGCAGGCCCCCCTCTGGCCTGCCGGCCATCTCCCCCTCAAGGGGGGAGATTGAATATCGCGCCAGCTTTCGCCAATCGTCGGCCTTGTAAAGTGAGGGCCGGCATCGACGCTGCCAATCTCCCCCCTTGAGGGGGAGATGGCCGGCAGGCCAGAGGGGGGTAGGACGGTACGAATAGCCATGCCCCAGCCATGCGAAATTCGGCTTCGGTTTGTCAATCCTGCAGCACGCCGCCGGCACCTTCCAGCGCCTCGCGGGTGTCGACATCGATGGACGCCCCCTTGCCGATCTCGACATCGACGACATCAAGCCCTTCGGCCTCGACCAGATGGCGGGCGCCGGTATCGCCTTCGAGATGAGCAATCGCTGCAAATAGCGAGCGCGGCAGCAACACCGGGTTGCCGCGCTTTCCCTCATGCGAAGCGCGCACAACCGATCGGCCCTGGGACTTGCGGAATGCGTCGATCAGCCTGTCGAGGTCGGCCGACGAGACGCCAGGCATGTCGCCAAGCATGATCATGGCGCCGGCAGCGTCGCCGCTGACCCGCGCGATACCGGCCTTCAGCGATGAAGACAGGCCTTCGCTAAAATCCGGATTGTCGGCGAAGGTGATGTCGAGACCAGACAAAGCGGCGTGTACGCGCTCACGCTGATGGCCGGTGACGACGATTGTATCAGAGGCTTTCGAGTCGAGCGCGCGCTCGGCGGTGCGGCGCACCAGCGGCTTGCCGTCGAACAGCGCCAGTAGCTTGTTAGGACCGCCCATGCGGCTCGAGCGGCCGGCAGCCAGCAACACGACATCGACCTTCAGCTCGGCCCTGACCGGCAGCGGCTCGCGCGGCTGCGGCCGCGTCAGGATTTCCATCAACAGACCGCCGACACCCATACCGGCAATATCCTTGGCCGTCACGTCGAGACCGGCGATCAGCCGGTCGAGAACCCAGTCGAAGCCGTTCTCCTTGGGACTGCGGGCGCAGCCAGGCGCACCGATGACGCGCTTGCCGCCAAGTGTGCCAAGCACCAGCAGATTGCCGGGATCGACCGGCATGCCGGCGCGGATGACGGTGCCGCCGGCCTTCTCGATCGCCGCCGGGACGACGTCGCCAAAATCGCTCATCGCCGAGGCGCCGAAGATCACCACCATGTCGTTGTCGCGCGCCAGCGAGGCCGCAGCTTCCGCAACGGGGCCAACTTCGTGCGGCGTGCGGCGCTCCGCCGTCAGCCGGCCGCCCGAGCGCGCCAGGCGGGCTTCGGTGACGCGCAACGTCTTGTCGAGCACGCTCGGCTTGATGCCGGGCAGAACCGTCTGGATGACGCCGACACGCACCGGCTGATAGGCATTGACCGCAATGATCTCGCCGCCGGCGCAGATTTTTGTCACGGCATCGACCAAGACCGAGGCAACGGCAAAGGGAATGATCTTCACCGTCGCGACCATCTGGCCCTTCTCGACCGGCGCGTGCTGCGCCAAGGTGGCGATGGTGATGGTCGGATCGACGGCGTTGATGGCGTCGATCATCGCCGCATCGACGGTGAAGATGCCGGCCGCCTCGGCGTGCAGGTTGACCCGGCCGGTCGCGGCGGCCTTCG
>NZ_SUEO01000080.1:19648-24248 GCF_004962925.1 Mesorhizobium sp.
ATGTTGCGGTGGATCATGCTTTCGGCGATTTTTTCGGCGGCAGCGTCCTCGCTCAAATCATCGGGAGCAAGAACTGCCGCGACGACCTCCGAGATCCCCGCTGCCTTGAGCAAAGACACATCGTCGGCGCTCAGCTTGTGCGCCTTGCGGAAGCGCCGTTCTCCGGCCGTGGTGGCATGCGCCAGTACCGCACCCTCGGCTGTGTCGATCGGAATCCGTCCGAATATCACGCTGCCGCATCCTTGGCTTCGAGGCCCCGCGAGCGAAAGGCCTGGATCGCCTGCGCCAGCACAGCGACCGCTATCTCGGCCGGGCTCGCTGCGCCGATGTCCAAGCCGATCGGCGCATGGATGCGGGCGATCTGGTCGGCGGTCGCGCCCAATGCCAGCAGGCGCTCGACGCGCTTCGCATGGGTCTTGCGGCTGCCGAGCGCCCCGACATAGAAGCAGTTGGCGTCGAGCGCCGCCTTCAGCGCGAAGTCGTCGATCTTCGGATCATGGGTGACTGCTGCCAACGCCGTATAGCTGTCGAGCGGCTGGCGCTTCAGGACGTCCTCCGGCCATTCGGCATGCAGCGCCACATCGGGAAAGCGGTCTGATGTGGCGAAGGCCGTGCGCGGATCGACGATCTCGACGGGGTAGCCGGCGATCTTCGCCATCGGCGCCAGCGCCTGGGTGATATGGACTGCGCCGATCACCAACAGGCGCGGCTGCGGCAGATAAGCGTTGAGGAAGAAGGTTCGCCCTTCCGCTTCGACCGACCCGGAATTGCCAGTGCGAAACGCCTTGGCGATCGCAGCGCCCAATTCGCCAGCGACCTGATCGCCTTCGCGCACGATGCGATCGCGGCCGTCGCCGAGATCGGTGACCAGGATCGCCGCGCGGCGGGCGCGGCGTTCGGCGTTCAGCGTCTTCAACGCATAAGGATCCATTGCCCGGCCTAACCCAACCGCTCGACATAGACTTTGATGCGGCCACCGCAGGACAGGCCGACCTGCCAGGCGGTTTCGTCGGCGACGCCGAACTCCAGCATCTTCGCGTTGCCGCTGTCGATGACGTCGATCGCCTCGGTCACCACCGCGCCTTCGACGCAGCCGCCAGAGACGGAGCCGTGGAAATTGCCTTCCGCGTCAATGACCAGATGGCTGCCGACCGGGCGCGGCGCCGAGCCCCAGGTCTCGACCACGGTGGCAATGGCGATATCCTTGCCGTCCTTCATCCAGCCTTCCGCGATGATCAGCGGATCGCGCGCCTCATCCAGATAAATGCTGCTTTCCATCATCGTTTCTCCCGGAGAAAACATATGGCTATGCGGCGCTTCTCGCGCCACCCTCAATCCATCTGCGCGGATCGACGGAGCGCGCCGAATTCTTGTCCAGCGACGCGCAGAGATCGGCGAGCGCATCGAGATTGTGCACCGAGCGGAACTCGTCGACATGCGGCAGCATCGCCTTGACGCCGCGGGCGCGGGCCTCGAAGCCGTCGAAGCGCAGCAGCGGGTTCAGCCAGATCAGCCGCCGGCAAGATTTGTGCAGGCGCTCCATTTCCTCCGACAGGCCGGCCACGTCGTCGCGCTCCAGCCCATCGGTGATCAGGAGAACGACCGCGCCCTGCCCCAGCACACGCCGCGACCACAGCCGGTTGAATTCGGCCAGCGTGTCGCCGATGCGGGTGCCGCCCGACCAGTCCATCACCGCCGCTGAGCAATCGGCGAGTGCCGCGTCGGGATCGCGATGGCGCATCTGCCGCGTCAGATTTGTCAGCCTGGTGCCGAAGACGAAGGCGTGCACGCGCCGGCGCTTTTCGGTCAGCGCGTGCAGGAAATGCAGAAAGATGCGCGTGTACTGGCTCATCGAGCCGGAAATATCGGCAAGCACGACCAGCGGCGGGTGAACCTCGCGCGGCGACCGGAATTTCGGCAGGATCAGTTCGCCGCCAGTGCGCGCGGCCGAGCGCATCATGGCGCGCGGGTCGATGCGGCGGCCATGCGCATTGGATTTGAAACGCCGTGTTCTGACCATATCGAAGGGCAGCCGCAACTCGGCGATCGCCTTCTTGGCGTCAGTCAGCTCGGCGGCGTTCATCTGGGCAAAGTCCTTGCCCCTCAGCACCTCGTTGCCGGAAAAAGTGAAGCGGGCGTCGACCTCGATCTCGGGGATTTCTTGCATCGGCTGGTTCTTCTGGTGGCCCTCGAACATCGCCTGGCTGACGCGGTTTTCTGCAGCACGCGGCCTCTGCTTTTCACGGTTGTTCGGCGCCACCGGCGAAAACATCGCCAGCATCTTTTCGATCAGCTCGTGCGATTTCCAGAACAGCCGGAAAGTCTCGTCGAAGGTGGGGTGATCCTCATGCCGCGACACCAGCACGGCATGCAGCGTCCAATAGAAATCGTCGCGGGAACCGATGCCGGCCGCCAGCACGGCCTCGATCGCATCCTTGACCGAAGCCGGGCCGACCCGCATGCCGGCTTTGCGCAAGGTGCGGGCGAAATAAACGATGTTGTCGGCGATCCGCCCGTCCGCTATGGCCTCTTTCGGTTCGGGACGCGGCATTGCCATCGCACTACTCCGCCGCCGAAAGCTCGGCCTTCACCTCATTGAGGATGCGCCGGCCTTCGCCTTGCTCGATGCGGGCAATGTCGTCCTGGTATTTCAACAGCACGCCGATCGTGTCGGAAACGGTCTCCGGATCGAGCGCTACCTTGTCGAGTTCGGTCAGCGCGCCGGCCCAGTCTATGGTCTCGGCGACGCCCGGCACCTTGAACAGCTCGATCTGGCGCAGCTTCTGGATGAACGAAACCACCTCTGCCGACAGCCGGCTGTTGGCCTGCGGCACCTTTCTGCGCACGATCTCCAGCTCGCGCTCGGCATTGGGATAATCGACCCAGTGATAGAGGCAGCGCCGCTTCAGCGCGTCGTGGATCTCGCGGGTGCGGTTGGTGGTGATGATGACGATCGGTGGCTCCTCCGCCTTGATCGTGCCGAGTTCGGGCACCGTCACTTGGAAATCGGAAAGGATTTCGAGCAGGAATGCCTCGAAGGCCTCGTCGGTGCGGTCGAGCTCGTCGATCAGGAAGACCGGGGCGGCGCCCGCCTTGCCGGTCAGCGCGTCGAGCACCGGTCGGCGGATCAGGTACTTTTCGGAAAACACGTTGCGCTCCATGTCGGAGCGGTCGACCTTGCCGGCCGCCTCTTCCATGCGGATCTCGATCATCTGCGCGGCGTAATTCCACTCGTAGACAGCGGACGAGACATCGAGGCCTTCATAGCATTGCAGGCGGATCAGCCGGCGGCCGAGCGCTTGCGCCAGCACCTTGGCGATCTCGGTCTTGCCGACGCCGGCCTCGCCCTCGAGGAACAGCGGCCGTTTCATGCGCAGCGATAAAAACAGCACGGTCGCCAAAGACCGGTCCGCCACATAGTCCGCGCCGGTCAGCAGATCGAGCGTCTCGTCGATCGTCAGCGGCGCGGGACGCGGTTTCAACTCGGTCATTCTCTCTCCGTGAGTGCAACCATACCCGTCACAGAACGTGGTAGCCGCGGTCGTGATAGATCAGCGGCCGCAAATTATCGCCGGTGCGCAGGCCTGTCACCTTGCCAAAAAGCACACGATGGGTGGCCAGATCCTTGATGTCGATCAGTTCGCAGTCGAACACGGCAAGCGCGCCCTTCAGCGTCGGCGCACCGGTCGAGATCACATCCCACTCGCCCAACGCGAAACGTTCTTCGACCGGCAGACCGGTGAGGCCGGAAAAGCCGACCGACAATGCCTCCTGATCCGAAGCCAGCGTGTTCAAGGCGAACTTGCCGTTTTTCACGAACGGCTCGTTCTTGGGATTTTCGCGATTGAGACAAACCAGGATGGTCGGCGGCGTATCCGACACCGAACAGGCCGCAATCACAGTCGCACCGCGCCTGCCGGCGGAACCGTCGGTGGTGACCACATGGACGTGGCCGGCAAAATGGCTCATCGCGTCGCGATAGGCCTGCGGCCCTATGTCGTTCTTCTTCAGCACCGGCGATTTCCATTGGTTTGAAGCGAAATGAACCCACCGTTATATATGGCGGCATATTGCATGCCACAAGCGAAGTGGTTGACATGCATCCTGAATTTCGCGTGTTGCGTGGAAGCTAGCCAGCCTTTAGGTCTTGGCAGGAAGTGGCGCCGGCAAACGCGACCGGCGCGGAGGAATTCTTCGCTCGCATGCGACCCCGGACAATGACATTAGCGGTGCTGGCCTGGCTGTCTCTCGCCGGCAGTGCGAACGCCGAGACGCTGCTGGTCGGCGTCGCCGCACCACTGTCCGGCCCATCGGCGATCCTCGGCAAGCAGATCGAGGCGGGCGCCGGCTTGGCGGCAGAGGCGAACGGCGCCCAGCTCAAGATGGTCGACGACGGCTGCACGGCCGCTGGCGGGGCTGCCGCAGCGAGGGAACTCGCCACGGCGAAAGTCAGCGTGGTCGTCGGCTTCCTCTGCACCGAGGCGATCGAGGCGGCTCTGCCGATCCTGAAGGACGCCAACATACCGGTCATCACCGTCGGCGTGCGCACCGAAAGCCTGACCGACCGGCGCGCCAAGACCGGCTGGCCCGTCTTTCGTCT
>NZ_SUEO01000081.1:0-12652 GCF_004962925.1 Mesorhizobium sp.
CTGCATACGACGGCCTGCCCGCACTTGCGTGCTCCCGGTGCCCCGTGGCCCGGATGCGCCAAGCTTAACGAAACCTGACGACCGAACAAACGATGGCACCGAGAACAACATGCCGGATAATGGCTTCATCGAGAGCTTCAAACGGCCGACTGCGCGATGAACTGCTCAACGAGACGCTGTTCACCTCGCTGGCTCAGGCGCGCGTAGCCATCGCCCTGTGGCACGCCGACTACAACACCGCGCGACCGCACTCCCAAATCGCCTGGCAGACCCCGGCCGAGTTCGCCCACACCTTCACCCCGCGACGGGACACAGCGCTGCGCACCGTGATCAGCTCCGCGCCTGTGCCCGTCGCTCAAACCGCCCAACAGGGCAACATTGATCGCCGGAGCGAACTCAGGATTGGATAAAACTTGGGGGCAACGTCACCCACGCCGGAAACGAACTCAAAACTGGATAGAAACTGGGGGCAACGTCAGCCAAATTTTTTCAGACGCGTTAAATCGAAGGACGCGCCGAGCGCCAAAGCTCGACCCAGCAGCCCAGTGCTATTGAATGATCTTTCCGTAGCCTTCCGGATTTTTCATCGGTGGCGTATCGGATTGCTTTAGCGACTTATCAAAGCGCTCGGCCTGCTTACGTTCGACTGATTTGACCAATAGCTCCGATTGAAGATCAACCAAGCTAACATCTCCTTTGATCACAGAAAAAATGCGAACAAACACATAGGTAAGCAGGAAGCCTAAGACGGCGGACACTCCAGGATCGACGTAAGGTAGAGCTTTCGGAGGCATGAGAGCGGCCGACGTCAAAGCCGCGTGGATTGCCTTCGCGAACACCAGCGAACCCATGGCCAAAAACACAACGCCGATCAGTGCGCGAAGAGCGCGGATTGATTGCTTTATCGCCCCCGCAATTAGTCGGACTTCGCCAAGTTCAAACTGATCAGGGTTGCTGAACGGCAGGCCCCGAGCCAACCGAACAAGAACGCCTGCCGCGATCACTGACAATGCAGTCAGAAGCGAAGGTTTAGCCGCTTCCCAAAAAGCCACAGATCCGAGCTCCGCCGCAGCTATTGCGCCGGCAAGGGGAAGAACGATATGGCTCCAACGTATGTTCATCGCTTAAATATGGGGCTAACCGACAATCTTTCCATCATGCAAAAAACGTCGATGCACTTCGAGCATCTGTGAAAGAGCGTGCTCAAGATCGAGAAGACCGCTGGTATCAGACATTTTTCGTACCGTCATCTCAGCAGAGAGACGCGCGTCATCACCTTTGATTTCGCCATCGCGTCCGCGAACCCTCAACTCGCCGTCTGGCGCGTTGCGCAAACCTGCTGCTAGATTGCCCATAAACTCCTTACCGAATTTCCTCTTGGTCGCACGATACCCGATGTTGACGGTAACTTCCAACGCAGCGTCCGGGGGCATCGACTCGATTAGCTTCTCTGCCTCCACCGGCCCGAGAAGATCATCGATAATCTTCCTGGCTTTCCCCCAGCCGGCCGCTATTTTTTCGCCAAGGCTCTCGTGGGTCTCGATATCGACGACCTGTGGTGTCGCGACTGCCGGCAGCGCCGGACGCACCGTCTCAGGCACAAGGCCGCCAATTTCGACAGACTTCACGTCGCCGAGGTCGCCACCGACCTGATCGCGGTCGAATTCGGCTTGTAACTCCACGTGCTGGGCCGCTGAGATGACGCCCGCCTGATCGCGAAGCAGCCAGGTCAGGTATTCCTCCATGGACTTGGCTTGCAACGTGACGTGCTGGATTTGATAGAAATGGTCACCAATCGCCAGCCAATACGCGATGCCGTGGAGATATTCGTGCCCGGCCGGCGCTTTTGATTCCGCGATAGCCCAGGCCTTCATCACCTCATCGAGCGTAGGATGAGCGGGGTCGGCTGACAGCTGAAGCAGGGCTTGCATTTGGCCTGGCGAGAACAGGCAAATGTCACCGAAGACATATTCATCCGTTTCGTGAAAATCGTTCAGGAAACGCTGATAACCGTCCGCTTTGGGCACATCCGCGATGCGGTGTTTGACGCTCTCGGCTATTCGGGAGTTGCCTTTCTTGGAATTGAGCGCCTGCCGTATCTTCGCGCTTAAAGTCTCGGCTGGACTGCGAATTATCGCGCCGAAGCTTCCTATAGTGAATCTTGCATCTTTTGGCACTCATCTTCGCTCCCCCGAATCGAACAAGGGCTCGATAAGATCAGAGATTCGGAAGCTGCGCGAGCCGAGGCTCGTCACCCAATACGTCCCTCAAGATCGTTGAACTTTGTTTCCAGGTCCTCGATCTCGCTCTCGGTATCAGAGATCAGGCCTACAATCGCATCACAGAGAACGTCAAAGGCGCCTCCAGTTGGCCGGCGTCCTTAAGCTCTTCCGCCCTTGCGACCTTCTGTTTCGCTTGTGCGAACGCAATGTACTCGAATTCCGGCATCGCCATTCCAGAGGCCCTTTGCGGCGGGATTGGTTGTCAGAAGGAGGGTGCGGCCCTTCAGGCGGCCGGAGCATCCTCGTCCTCTTTCCAATGATAATCAACCGGGATTTCACGGAGAGCCCGCTTAATGTTTCGTACAGCGGTCGCTTGCTTCGCGCCCCAGGGGATGTCCTTTTCGGCGTACTTGGTGCGGACCTTCGCCTCAATAGAATCGAGGTCAATGCCGTCGAGCAGGCCCTTCGCTCGAACTACTTCGAGTAGAAACATTTCGCGGATGTTCGACATGTTCGTGGAAGCCGGATGAAGGAACTTCACCAGCGTCTCAGCTTGACTCTTCAACACCGGCAAATCGGCCCGTCGAATATCCGTCTCTAGGTTCGTTACGCGCTTTTCCAAGTCCGTAAGAAACCGCTGAAGCGCCGCGTCAACCATCTATTCTCTCCCGCCACGAACTGCATCAAAGCACCGTCTTTGATTCGAGTCGAGCGAACGGCGGCGCTTATGGCCCGTCTGATTCCATACGCGTCCAAGGCCTTCCACGGGGTTGAGATTAATGGATATTAGACGAGTTCAGCGGAAAGGCAGCTAAGCGTTTGATTTTGCTTGTACGCCAAAGCGGAATCGAATCCCTGTTACCGCTATGAAAGGTCGGTGGGCAAGCGCGCCGGGTAAGTGCTACGAGTCGCGGCCGCTTTAGGCGATTGGCGCCATGCACCCTCCGTGTGTATGTTGGGGCTTGGGTCACAACGTGACCCGACCCAGACATGGGCAGGCGGACGGTGCTAGGATGCGAGACAATCGCAGAAGACCGCCTCTGACCAGGCAACTTTGCTTTCAGGCAGCGGAAGGTTCTGGGCAACCATTTCGGGCGGGCGCACTCAGAAGCCGAGCTTGGAGGTTGTCCAGCGGTGTAACAAACTGTGTAACAAAGCGCGCAAAAAGGCTAATAATTTCAGACACCTAGACATTAAATCGAAAGACGCTCTCTCCGCCAGTCAATACCCCTGCCCCGTGTTTCGTTGCTGTTTTTGCTGGCGTTTTTCCGATTGTTATCGATCGACCGATTTCGACTGACCATTCCTCTCACCAAAAAGGCTCTGGTCGCCGTCTGGTGCCGCACGCATAGCTCGACCTGCATTGCCGCGCCGCCGATGTCGGCATCTGCACGGCCGATGGGCAGCGAAGCACCTTTGGTCCGGATTGCCGAACAAACCGGAAAACCGTGAAATCGGGAAAACGCGGCAGGCGGGGAAAAGAAAATAGTGCACTGTCACCGTAATTTCAAAATCCCGCCACCGTGAGGCAGCAGACTCTGGGTCGCGCGTACTGGGCGGTTAAGAGTTCTTATCGCCGTTTGGATTTGGTGCCGGAGCCTCTCGCACGTCTCGCGGTGGCGGATCGACATGTTCGAGCTCTGACTGCGCTTCCTTGTCGCGACGACGGACAGGTGTCTTCGTCTTCGGGTCGGGCTTCGGTGGTGGTTCTTTGATTTTGTTTGGCATATCCAGTTAACCGGATCGCTAAGCTCTGGTTCCCGAGTGCCCATCAAAAGCCCCGCCACCGTGAGGCAGCGGCTTCAACTGGCGAGGCATCTTGCGAGCGAAGTTTCAAAGTTGCATCAAGGCTGGGCGGCTGCTCGTGCCTGTTGGCAGGGACAGGGAACGCCACACGTTAGGGAGGGGCAATTGAAACAAGCGCTAGTACTCTGTGCGCTGGCAATTACAATGCCATTGTCCGGGTGCACAACTAGGCCCGGGCAGTTGATGGTGGGGCATAAGCCCTACTACGGATCTGATCCTGGCCCTGTTGCGCTACGTCGGATGGGTGACGCTGGATATATTCCGCGTTCAATTTCATGCTTCATGCCTCGATCTGGCCCTGGTGCAAAATCGCCCAAAGGTTCAACCTTGAAGCTTGAGTGGGCTAAAGCTCCCAAGCCCTATCCGACTTGGACAATAATATCGGCTCCACGTTCGGTGCTTGTGAAGGAGCGGGCGGTGGCAGCAAAAGCAGGTATGCACAAGGTGTCTGGAAGTCACTTCTTTCAGGAGATAGCCGGCGAAGAATTCTACTGCGAGATCTGGCGAGCCGGGTAACCCGCCGGCTTCAACTTCGGCTGCCGGACGGCTGGGCCGCTCTTTGTCACGGAGTGACGATGCACGCTTGCCTCTCGTCGCGATCGCGCTCGTTGAGCCCAAGGCACATCAGAAGATAACCTGTGGCCACCGCATTGACGATCAAGCGGCTGCTCAAACGCTTTTGTACCAAGCTAATTCGGTAACTGGCGGCTACGCGGCCGGGATAAACGCATATCCCTGCCCTTCCTTAACTATTCTACCGAGGCCTGGTCGACCTAGGTGAGCGCCGGCTAGCCAAGTATTTGCATCCGCTGCGTCTTGGAGCAACTTGATCCGGCTAGCCCTCGCTGTGGACTCGTCATCGTCATAGGCCCAAGTAAGCTCGGGACGGGCAAACTGTGCAGCAGGAACGTGGATCAGGTCGCCGCAGAATAAGATATCGCCCTCGCCAGTGCTGAGGAGATAACCCATATGGCCCGGAGCATGCCCAGGTATTGCCACCGCCAGCAAATGATCGGCCAGCCGGTCTCCTCCGTTAATTGGGGCAAGGAGTGGACGAAACTCCGCTAGTTTTGGCTCGGCAAGGAACCCCTCAACGGCGTCCTCCCCAATCATGATCTTGCTCAGGTTGTTAAATGCTCGTCGGCCGTCAGGCGTTAGAAGACCATTGATGTGGTCGCCGTGAGCGTGGGTGAGGGCGACCATAGTGATCGATGACGTGTCGATACCTGCCTCCGCCATCGCTTCCTCAAGGTGACCCATGGACGGGTCCCAACTCCCTCCCGCTCCACAATCAATCAAGACGCGGTCGATGCCAGAGTGATCGAATAGGAAGCAGTTGACCGACAATCGAACGAGCGAATCTTCCCGCTGAGGCGATTCGGTCTGCCTACATATTTTGTTGTTCGGATATCTGAGGGATTCGGCGGGCAGGTCGACATATCCGTCCGAGAGTGACCAGATCTTCCATGACCCCGAAGCGCAGCCCAAGGTATTGGCGCTTTGTGACAGAACTTCCACGGACAACCTGCCAAGCGGGTGATTCATTTTGTAAAGCGGACGCTGAAGTCACTACGTTTTCGAAGTCATCACCTTCTGAACGATCTTCCAAGTCCCGTTTACCTTTAAGCACGACAACATGTCCGTGAAGTAACGTGGCTGAATTTTCAATTTCAACTTCAAAAGCGCGAGTTCTCTTTCAACGTCTATTGACAGGATTTGATCGTCGCGCTCCAGGCCCTGTTGTTTCGGAGCTTTCATATTACGGACGGCTGCTAGCCACATCGCAATCGGCGTCACGCCCACGTTGCCGTCGTCACCCACCTTTGTCACGGAACTTGAGGGATGAAATATAGACGCAAATTTCTCAGCATCCATTTCATAGGCAGCGTCGAAATATGTATGCGCCAGGGAGCGCAAGGCACGAACATCGGTATCCATAGCCGTCCCGAAAAAGTTGTTACACCGAACCGATTCATACGCCCAGCTATCCCGTGCCGAGCGTCAAGCAGGCCGAAACGTGCAGAAAGTTGCCTCACGTCTCCTTGTTGGCCAAACCTAGGACAAAGTGGCTTATGAGACTAGGCGTGTTGCATAGGATGGGGTCATGAGTGATATTCATAAATCATGAGACACGAACTGAACGAACTCGCTACGTTTGCAATCGTCGCCAGCGAACGAAGCTTTACGCGGGCCGCGGTAAAGCTAGGTGTGTCCCAGTCTGCCCTGAGCCACACGATCCGGGGACTTGAGCAGCGACTCGAGTTGCAACTCCTTGCTCGAACAACCAAGAGCGTCGCGCCAACCGCCGCAGGGGCAGCTCTTTTGGAAGACTTGTCTCCGGCACTTGAGCAAATTGCTCGTGCCCTAAACAAAGCCCGAAGCGTTCGCCACCGACCTGCGGGGCGCCTTCGAATTGTAATGTCACGGTCGGCTGCGGTGATGGTATTGCTGCCGAGGCTGACGGCATTCGCTGAGGCCTATCCTGACATCGTTCTTGACGTTGTTACTGTCACTGGCCCTGTAGACCTCGTTGCGGGCGAGTTCGATGCCGGTATTCAACTCGGGGAGTACGTTCAAAAGGATATGATCGCAGTGCGCGTCACGCAGGAGCTGCGATTGGCGGTGGTCGGATCGCCTGGCTATTTTGCGTCACGAAGCATTCCTCAGAAGCCCAAGGATCTAAATGACCATCGATGCATAGGCCTGCGTCTTCCGGGCGGTCCGTATCGGTGGGAGTTCGAGCAAGGACGAAAGGCGGTTACGATCGGCGTCAATGGCCCACTCATAATCGATGATACCAACCTGGTGATTCAGGCGACGCTCGCTGGAGTCGGCCTCGGACTCGCATTTGAAGAGCAGGTCGCAGAGTATGTTGCGAATCACCGCCTTGTTCGTGTGCTGGGGGACTGGACGCCGCCAATTCCCGGCTTCTTCATGTATTACCCCAGTCGCCGGCATCAGCCTGCTGCGCTGTCTGCACTAGTGAACGCGCTGCGACTCTCTTAACAAGAGTCCGCGCGCGAAGACCGGTAATCGTGGCGATCGGAACTGGCGTGTGGAGTGCGCAAGTCATCGCGCGGGCTTGAAACGCCGTGACATCGGGAAAACGCGGCAGGCGGGCGGCCCGGCAGCCTATTGGGGGTGACCGGCCGGCTACCGGGCCTAACCGGCTTGCGCCGGCTGATGAAAACATGCGCTCACGCTAATATAATTGCAACATCGAGATGCCGGTGCGTCCAGCGAGGTTGACGATCTGGACCCCTGCCCCAAAAGGATGGTGGGCTGGTTGGCGCCGCCTTCATGTAGAACATGCGCGTCCGCGCCGAAACGCGCTAACGAAGACGCCGTAGGTGATCGACAAGCGCGCGCAGCTTCGGCGCTACGTTGCGACGGCTCGGATAATAGAGGTAGAAGCCGGCAAAGCGCGGGCAATAGTCCTGGAGAACCGGCACCAGCTCGCCTCGATCGATCGACGGGCGAAAGCTCTCCTCCATGCCGAAGGTGATGCCGGCGCCGGCGATGGCGAGCTTAATCATCAACGCCATGTCGTTGGTCGTGATCTCCGACGCAACGGCAACGCTGAACTCCTTGCCATTCTCGGCGAATTCCCAGCGATAGGGTGCGACCTTCGGTGCGCGGCGCCAGCCGATGCAGCGATGGCCCGCGAGCTCCCGCGGATGCGAAGGCGCCCCGAACCGATCGCGATAGGCCGGCGCGCAGACGGCCAGCTGCCGCTCGTCACCGGCGACAGACACCGCGATCATGTCCTGCTCTATCACTTCGCCGAGCCTGACGCCGGCATCGTATCCCTCTGCCACGATATCGAATTCCTCGTCCGTTACCGTGATGTCGATCTGGACCTCCGGATTGGCTTCGGCAAAGGTCGCCAGGAACGACCCTGAAAGAAAGCGCTCGGCGATCGACGAGACGGCAAGCCGCAGCTGCCCGCGCGGACGCCCGCGCAGGTCCCCGGTGGTCTCGATTGCCGCACGCATGTCGGCAATGGCCGGCGCTATCTCGGCGTAGAGGCGTTCGCCGGCCTCGGTCAGGCTGACGCTTCGCGTCGTGCGCCGGACAAGCGCAATACCGAGCGTCTCTTCCAGCCGCTTCATCGTCTGGCTCACCGCCGAGCGGGTGACGCCCATGCGGCCCGCAGCCGCGCGAAAGCTCCGCTCCTCGGCGACGAGGGCGAACACCGCAAGCGCGTTGAGATCTGGCTGCATTGGTTAGCCTTGCTTTCCACCTTGGGAAGGAATGGCCGTCTTATCGCAACAATGAAACAGATCCATCTTCGTGGCAACCGCTGCATGGCGGTTTCGCAGATCAACCAGACGGAGACAAAAACATGTCCCTCAACAAAGTCGTGCTCGTCACCGGAGCTTCGAGCGGCATTGGCGCCGCCATCGGCCGGGAGCTCGGTGCCGCTGGAGCAAAGGTCATGCTCGGTGCGCGCCGCACCGATCGGCTGGACACACTCGCGGAAGAGATCAGGGCCAAGGGCGGGGAGGCAATGACACGCCGCCT
Source organism: Mesorhizobium sp. (assembly GCF_004962925.1). Classification (GTDB taxonomy): domain Bacteria; phylum Pseudomonadota; class Alphaproteobacteria; order Rhizobiales; family Rhizobiaceae; genus Mesorhizobium. The sequence continues at coordinate 8,553 of NZ_SUEO01000081.1, forward strand.
CGACGTGACCAACCGCGCCGATGTCGCCGCCTTTGCCGACGCGGCGCACCGGGCTTGGGGACGCGTCGACGTGATTGTCAACAATGCCGGCGTCATGCCGTTGTCGCTGATGGCCTCGATGAAGGTGGACGAGTGGGATCGAATGGTCGACGTCAACATCAAGGGCGTGCTCTACGGCATCGCCGCAGTGCTGCCGGAGATGACGGCCCGAGGCTACGGCCATGTCGTCAACATCGCCTCTATCGGCGCGCTTTCGGCATCGCCGACAGCCGCTGTCTACTGCGCAACCAAATATGCGGTCCGCGCCATCTCCGATGGCTTGCGGCAGGAGCACGACAACATCCGCGTCACCTGCATCCATCCCGGCGTGGTCGAGAGCGAGCTTGCCGACACGATCACCGATCCAATGGCGGCGGAAGCGATGAAGACCTATCGCGCCATTGCGCTGCAGCCCGATGCGATCGGCCGTGCCGTGCGCTTTGCCATCGAACAGCCGGAGGATGTCGATGTGAGCGAGATCGTCATCCGGCCGACAGCCAACAAATAGGGAGGCAGCAATGGGTTTTCTTTTTCACGGCTCGTACATCGCGATTGCCGCTGCCGTGCTTCTTGCTGGCGCGGCCGTCTTACCCATGCAGAAAGGTCTCACCCAGATGAATATCGAGCAAACCACATCTACCCAGGTTCCGGAAAACCACCCCTATGTCGGGATGTGGGTCACGGCCGATGGCCATATCCGTCACAACTTGCTTCCAAACGGTCGCTATGACGAAGCGCGCGGAAACCGTGAGAGCGCATACCAGGGGCGCTATGAGATCCGGGGCAACCACATCGACTACTGGGACGATACCGGCTTCATCGCCGATGGCGAATTTATTGACGGCGTGCTGCACCACGCAGGCATGATCTTGTACCGGAAGAAGTAGGTGACGTTCGTCTAATCTCGATAAATGGTTGCCGCTGCAGCATATGGCATTATGTCATTTGGCGCGAAGCCAGAAACAGGGGGCCACCTTGGCGACCGAACCACGTTCTCCACGGCCTGCAGTGCTGATCGACGCAGACAATGCCTCGGCCAAGATTGCCGACGGGTTGTTCGAGGAAATCGCAAAGATCGGCGAGGCAAGCGTTCGTCGCATCTATGGCGATTTCTCCAGCACGCGTTCGAAGGCGTGGGCCGATGTGCTGTCGAAGCACGCGATCATCCCGCAGCAGCAATTCGCCTACACCACCGGCAAGAACGCATCCGACATCACGCTCGTCATCGACGCGATGGACCTTCTTCACAGCGGACGGTTCGAAGGCTTCTGTCTGGTGTCCTCCGACAGCGATTTCACCCGCCTTGCCGCTCGCATCAGGGAGCATGGGATCGACGTTTATGGGTTTGGCGAGCAGAAGACACCGGAGAGTTTTCGGCAGGCATGCCGCCGGTTCGTATATACCGAGAACCTGCTTCCGACTGCGCCAGCCAACGCTCAGGATGCGACGCCGACGAAATCTTTGCAGCCGCCCAGCGCCGCGACGCCGGTTATCACCAAGGTCATCTCACAGATGGAAACCGAGGACGGCTGGGTGCCGCTCGGCATCGTAGGCAATCAGCTCGCCAATCTGGCATCGGACTTTGATCCCAGAACCTTCGGCTTCCGCAAGCTGAGCGATCTCGTGCGGAAGACCAATGCCTTTGAGATCGACCATCCCGAGGGTGGAGCGATGCGCATAAGGATCAAACCGGCTGCTAGGAGCCGAGAGAAATCGAAATCGGCCACGTCGCGTTAAGCCCCCACGAAAGGTGACCGTCCCCGGTCCGATTTGGCCCCTGGTCGGACCACTATTTCGCTGGCGGAAACTACCATTCGGCGTATCATTCTCGTCGGAGAGGGCTCGGGGTGGAGGAGGCTGATGAACATCGTTTCGAGAGCGTCTGTCGTTGACTTGACGGCCCAGGAACTTGTTTCATCTGCGCTTTCAAAATTCCGCGCCGGCGACACCATATCGACCAGAGCCGCCATAGATGCCATCCGCCGAGCAGACCCAGCCTGTGAGGACAGCGACGACCATCTGGTCGAGCTTGTCGTCATGACCGCAATTGGTAGGACCATGGGGGTCGTGTTCGACCATCGGTCCCGCTAATGCCTGTCGCCCAAAAGGAAGGCCTCGGGCTTGACTGCCTGGGCTGATCTGGCTGCGCGGACAGGCTTCAAAACGACACCCCTCGCCTATTACGCGTGACGGCCCGTCGGGTTGCAGTGAAGCCCCTTCACTTTTGCCCCCCTTCATCCTGCCGATTTAACAACGCAACCAAGCCTTTACCTTCTAGTCAGTTTGACGTTGCCCCAGCGTCATCCTCGTGTTCCGGTACAACCAAGGCGTTCATTGCAGTATGGCAGCGGCCGCCCTACCGGCCGCCTACAGCACCGCGCGTCCATTTTGGACGCGGAACAACAGCAGGAGACAACAATGGGCATTTTCGACAAGATCAAGGGCGCGATTTTTGGCAGCGCGGTTGCAGCCGAGCTGCCGGCGGCCGCACCTGCGTCGCCGTCTGCTTCAAGCACGGCCCCCGGCGTGACCCCAACGGTGGTTACCGGATCCGGGCCGATGGTTGACAGCACCATTGCCGCGGCACCATCCGCGCCGAGCGCAAGTTCCACAGCCCCCGATGTCGCCGCCATTCTCAACAAGGCGGTTGCCGCCAAGGGGCAAAAGCTAAACTGGAAGAATTCAATCGTCGACCTGATGAAGGCTCTCGATATCGACAGCAGCCTCGCCGCCCGCAAGGAGCTTGCTCGCGATCTGAACTACACCGGCGACATGAGCGACTCTGCAACCATGAATGTGTGGCTGCATGGTGCATTGATGAAAAAGCTTGCCGAAAATGGCGGCAAGATCCCAAGCGATCTGGCCGCCTAATGCATGTCGCGCAAATAATGCATGTCGCGCAAAAGTGTGCAGCGGTTTTGCGATAACGACATGCATAAACAACAATCTAAAGCGCGTCGCATGAGGCCGATCGGACCCGACGCGCTTTAGTTCTGCCCAATTCTGCCTGGATCCCTGACCTTCGGAATTGGGCCAGACCAAAAAGAGCAGCGCCACCCGATTCCATCGGGAGGGGCTCGCTCAACGTCCCTGGAACGAATACCCCGTTGCGCCGTTCTCTCGTTGGAGTTGAGGAGTGGCGTTAATGCGTGATGAACAATTCGATGTTCCCGTGACAATCGAGAGCGAAGGGATCGGACATTCCCTCTCTGTGACGAGGACGGTCCAGGCGGCCTCGCTTCTGGTCGACAAGTGGCCAGACGAAAAGCGCGGGCCGAAATATCGCGCAGCCTTGAAAGCCATGATGGATGCGATGGAGCAGCGGCGGGCGGTTGGCAGTGCGCGGCGGGCGTTCACGGCCGCCGCCAAGGAAGCCCATGTGTTTGTGCGCGAAGGCCGGCACTAAGGAACCTCACGAAATCTCCGTCGTTAAGCCCTAGGTCGAAACGAGGAGAACTGCCATGGCCGACGACAAGACCAAGACCGACAACCGCGATCGCTCACAAGTAGCCGGCGACGAAGACTATGAGGTGAGGCATCTCGCCGAGGAAGCCGGCATCACTCCCGACCAGGCACGCACGCTAATCAAGCGTCACGGCACCGACCGCAAGGTGCTGAACGAAATCGCCGAGAGCATAAAGGCGTTGTGATGGCTGACAAGAAGACCGCAATGGCCGATCGGAAGAAACGCGAGCCGGACGACAAGGAGGCCCTGCGCCTGGCCGAGACCACTGACGTTTCGCCCAACCAAGCGAAGGATTTGATGCGCAAGCACGGCAGGGACAGCGCCAAGGTCGAGAAGGAAGCCAAGAACTTCAAGGCCGAAGGCTGAACCGCCGATTGGTGGAACATCCGCCTTTCGCCGCGTCCCTTGCATCACTGTCGCACGCGGCCGGCCAGCCGCACGCTCCGGCATGGCGTCGCGGCCAGGTTCTCGCGCGCGCCGGCGAACGGCCTGTCAGGCCACCCATCTTGTCTTGAAACGCCGTACTTCTGTTGAGGTCGCGACGGCGAAATCCTTATAGGATTTTTATTTCTTTCCGCTCTGCCACGTCTCGAAC
>NZ_SUEO01000081.1:12662-24218 GCF_004962925.1 Mesorhizobium sp.
TGGCGGGACGCTTCCGCATGATTTCGGCCTGCCGCCAGCAGGAGAAGCGAAAGCAAACGAAAATAAGGAACATGCACGATGGACATCATCGTTCTCGGAATAGGGGTTTTGTTCTTCGCCCTTTCTTTCGCCTACATCAAAGCCTGCGACAGTCTTTAAGCGTAAGGGCCGCAAAAATGCTTCTCGACTATGTCCTCGGTGGCGGCGTGACTTTGTTCCTCCTCGCCTATCTCACCTACGCCCTCGCTCGCCCAGAACGCTTCTGACAGCAACTGGCGCCAGGCACGGAAAGCTATATTTCAATGACTCTCAACGGATGGATACAGATCCTCGTCTATTGCGGGATCGTCATTTTGCTCGTGAAGCCGCTCGGCGGCTACATGTATCGCGTTTTCAGCGGCGACCGCACATTCCTCTCGCCGATTTTAGGTCCTGTCGAGCGGAGCCTTTATCGCATCTCGGGAACCAGCGAGCGTGAGGAGCAGCACTGGACCTCCTATGCGGCGGCCCTGTTGTTCTTCAACCTGGCCGGCTTTCTGGTGCTTTACTTCCTGCAACGGCTGCAAGGCAGCCTGCCCTACAATCCGGCCGGCATGACCGCCGTCGAACCCGGGCTCGCCTTCAACACCGCCGCCAGTTTCATGACCAACACCAACTGGCAGAACTACGGCGGCGAAAGCACGATGTCCTATCTCGTGCAGATGGCCGGCCTCACCGTGCAGAACTTCCTGTCCGCAGCAACCGGTATCGCCATCGCCGTCGCGCTGATCCGCGGCTTCGCCAAGGCTTCCGGCAAATCGATCGGCAATTTCTGGGTCGATATGACCCGATGCACCCTTTACCTGCTGTTGCCGCTCTGCATCGTGCTGACGCTGGTCTATGTCTATCTCGGCATGCCGCAGACGCTCGGCGCCTATATCAACGCAACGACGCTGGAAGGCGCGCAGCAGACGATCGCAGTCGGCCCCGCCGCTTCGCAGATCGCTATCAAGATGCTCGGCACCAATGGCGGCGGCTTCTTCAACGCCAATGCCGCGCATCCCTTCGAAAATCCCGATGCGATCTCGAACCTGATCCAGATGGTGACGATCTTCGCCATCGGCGCGGCACTGACCAACGTCTTCGGCCGCATGGTCGGCAATCAGCGCCAGGGTTGGGCGATCTTGACCGCGATGGGCGTCCTGTTCATCGCCGGCGTCGCCGTCTGCTACTGGGCGGAAGCCGCAGGCAATCCGCTGGTGCATGCGCTCGGTATCGATGGCGGCAATATGGAAGGCAAGGAAACACGTTTCGGTATCGCTTTGTCGGCGCTGTTTGCGGTCATCACCACGGCCGCGTCCTGCGGCGCCGTCAACGCCATGCATGACAGCTTCACCGCGCTCGGCGGCATGATCCCGATCATCAACATGCAACTCGGTGAGGTCATTGTCGGCGGTGTCGGCGCCGGTCTCTACGGCATCCTCATGTACATCGTGATCGCCGTCTTCGTCGCCGGGCTGATGGTCGGACGCACGCCCGAATATCTCGGCAAGAAGATCGAGGCCAAGGAGATCAAGATGGCAATGCTGGCCATTCTCTGCCTGCCGCTGGCGATGCTGATCTTCACCGCCATTGCGGTGGTGCTGCCGACAGGCGTCGCCTCCATCGCCAATGCCGGCCCGCACGGCTTCTCCGAGGTTCTCTATGCCTACACCTCGGCTGCCGCCAACAATGGCTCGGCCTTTGGCGGCCTGACCGGCAACACGCCCTGGTACAACATCACGCTCGGCATCAGCATGCTGATGGGCCGCTTCCTGGTCATCATCCCGGCTCTGGCGATCGCTGGTTCGCTGGTCGCCAAGAAGACGGCCCCTGCCTCCGCCGGCACCTTCCCGACCGACGGGCCGCTGTTCGTCGGGTTGCTGGTGGGCGTCATACTGATCGTCGGCGGCCTCACCTTCTTCCCGGCGCTGGCGGTCGGACCGATCGTCGAGCACCTGGCTGGCATCCACGGGCAGACATTCTGAAACCACCCCACCTTGGATCCCCGCCTTGGATCAATGTCATGTCCTGGTTCGAAACCATTCGTCGCAAGACCCGGCATCGAGCCGATCCAAAGGGGGAGGCAACCCCTCCTCCTTTCCCGACCATGTCCACCTTCCTTGGCATCGCGGCAGTCATGATCGTGATCTGGTTGCTGGCCTACGGGCTTCCGCATCTGCTTTCGGCATCCGACCGATCCGTGCCGTCCAACAACATCGACACTGGAGCCACTAAATGAGCCAGTCCAAATCCGCTGTTATCATGGATGCCCGCATCCTGCTGCCCGCCATCGGCGGGGCCTTCAGGAAGCTGAACCCGCGCACCTTGATGCGGAATCCGGTGATGTTCGTCGTCGCCGTCGTCTCGGCGCTCACGTCAGTCCTGTTCGTCAAGGACCTCGTCACCGGCGGCGGCGATCTCGGCTTCTCCCTGCAGATCATCATCTGGCTGTGGTTCACCGTGCTTTTCGCCAACTTCGCCGAAGCGGTCGCCGAGGGCCGAGGCAAGGCGCAGGCCGATTCGCTGCGCAAGGCGCGCACCGAGACGCAGGCCAAGCTGTTGACAGGCGACGACCGCACCAAGTTCAAGCTGGTGCCCGGCACCAGCCTGAAGGTCGGCGACGCGGTGCTCGTCGAGGCCGGAGACATCATTCCGTCGGACGGCGAGGTGATCGAAGGCGTCGCTTCGGTCAACGAGGCGGCGATCACCGGCGAATCCGCCCCGGTCATTCGAGAATCCGGCGGCGATCGTTCTGCGGTGACCGGCGGCACGCAGGTGTTGTCCGACTGGATCCGCGTGCGCATCACCGCGGCCTCCGGCCATACGTTCCTCGACCGCATGATCTCGCTGGTCGAAGGCGCCGAGCGCCAGAAGACGCCTAACGAGATCGCGCTCAACATCCTGCTGGTCGGCATGACGCTGATCTTCGTGCTGGCGACGGCGACGATCCCGAGCTTCGCCTCCTATTCGGGCGGCTACATCTCGGTGACTGTGCTCGTCGCCCTGTTCGTGACCCTGATCCCGACGACGATCGGTGCGCTGCTTTCGGCCATCGGCATCGCCGGCATGGATCGCCTGGTGCGGTTCAACGTGCTGGCCATGTCGGGCCGCGCCGTCGAGGCGGCGGGCGATGTCGACACGCTGCTGCTCGACAAGACCGGCACGATCACGCTCGGCAACCGCCAGGCGACAGAATTTCGCCCGGTCAAAGGCGTCACCGAGCAGGAGCTGGCCGATGCGGCGCAGCTCGCCTCGCTCGCCGACGAAACGCCGGAAGGCCGCTCGATCGTCGTACTGGCCAAGGAGAAATACGCCATCCGCGCCCGCGACATGGCAACACTGCATGCCACTTTCGTGCCCTTCACCGCGCAAACCCGCATGAGCGGCGTCGACATCGATGGCTCGTCGGTCCGCAAGGGCGCGGTCGATTCCGTGCTCGCCCATGTCAATCGGTCGACCGTCGCCACGCATGCCAGGCGGCCGAGCAGCGAAACGATCCGGGATATCCAGACCATCGCCGACGAAGTCGCCAAATCCGGCGGCACGCCGCTGGCGGTCGAGCGCGATGGCCGCTTGCTCGGCGTCGTCCGCCTCAAGGACATCGTCAAAGGCGGCATCGCAGAGCGTTTCGCCGAGCTGCGCAAGATGGGCATCCGCACGGTGATGATCACCGGCGACAATCCGATGACGGCGGCGGCGATCGCAGCGGAAGCCGGCGTCGACGATTTCCTTGCCCAGGCGACGCCCGAGGACAAGCTGAAGCTGATCCGCGACGAACAGGCCAAGGGCAAGCTGGTCGCCATGTGCGGCGACGGAACCAATGATGCGCCCGCCCTTGCGCAGGCCGATGTCGGCGTTGCCATGAACACCGGCACGGTCGCCGCACGCGAAGCCGGCAACATGGTCGATCTCGACAGCGATCCGACCAAGCTGATCGAGATCGTCGAAATCGGCAAGGCGCTGCTGATGACGCGCGGTTCGCTGACGACCTTCTCGATCGCCAACGACGTGGCTAAGTACTTCGCCATCATCCCGGCCATCTTCGCCGTCTTCTACATCGCGCCGGGGCAGACATCAGGCCCGCTGCAGGCGCTCAACATCATGCATCTGGCAACGCCGCAGAGCGCCATTCTCTCGGCCATCATCTTCAACGCGCTGATCATCATCGCGCTGATCCCGCTGTCGCTGAGAGGCGTCAAATATCGCGCGATCGGCGCCGGCGCGCTGCTCAGCCGCAACCTTCTTGTCTACGGCCTCGGCGGCATCATTGTCCCGTTCGTCGGCATCAAGACGATCGACATGGCCATCACCGCGCTTGGCCTCGCATAAGGAATTACGTCCATGCTCAAGCAAATCAGACCCGCAATCGTCATGATTGTCTTCTTCACCGTGCTAACCGGCCTGATCTATCCGATCGGCATGACCGGCATTGCTCAAGCTCTGTTCCCGCGCCAGGCCAATGGCAGTCTGATCGAGAAAGACGGCAAGGTCATCGGTTCCGAACTGATCGGCCAGGCTTTTGCGAGCGACCGCTATTTCCATGACCGCCCGTCGGCTGCCGGCGACGGTTACAACGCCGCCTCATCGAGCGGATCGAATTTCGGCCCGACCAACCCCAAGCTGATCGACCGTATCAAGGCCGATGCAGACAGGCTGAAGGCGGAAAATCCGGACCAGCCGGTGCCGATGGATCTGGTCACGACCTCAGGCAGCGGCCTCGATCCGCATATCAGCCCCGAAGCCGCCTATTTCCAGGTCGCCAGGGTGGCCAAGGCCAGGGGCGTTGATGAAGCCGGGATCAAATCCCTTGTCGACAGCCATATCGAGGACCGCGAGCTCGGTTTCATGGGAGAGAAGGTGGTCAATGTGCTGGCGCTCAATCTGGCACTGGACGAGGCCACCAAGCAATGAATGGTGGGCCGGGGATCGACACGGTCTCCGGCGCCATTCATGATCGATTCTGATGCCGGACGACAGCCGCAACGAAACCAGACCCTCACCCGACGCGCTGCTTGACCATGCGGAGCGGGAGGCGCGTGGTCGTCTGCGGATATTCCTGGGCGCAGCACCCGGTGTCGGCAAGACCTATGAAATGCTGATGTCGGGCCGTGCAAGATTGGCCGACGGCGCAGACGTGGTGATCGGCGTCGTCGAAACGCACGGCCGCAAGGAAACCCAGGTTCTGGTCGACGGCTATGAGCTGATCCCCCGTCGCCAGGTCGACTACGAGGGGCGCATCCTCGAGGAAATGGACCTCGATGCCATCCTTGCCCGGCGCCCGGCATTGGTCCTCGTCGACGAGCTTGCCCATACCAACGCACCGGGCAGCCGCCATCCCAAGCGCTATCTCGACGTTCAGGAAATCCTGACGCACGGTATCGACGTCTACACGACCCTCAACATCCAGCATGTCGAAAGCCTGAACGATGTCGTGGCGCAGATCACGCGCGTCAGGGTGCGCGAGACGGTTCCAGACTCCATCATCGACCAAGCCGACGACATCGAGATCATCGATCTCACGCCCGACGACCTGATCAAGCGGCTCGAGGAAGGCAAGGTCTATATCCCCAGCACCGCCCAGCGCGCGATCGAGAACTATTTCTCGCCGGGCAATCTGACGGCGCTCCGGGAATTGGCGCTCCGCCGCACTGCCCAACGCGTCGATGAGCAGTTGCTGATCCACATGCAGGCCCACGCGATACCCGGGCCCTGGGCGGCCAGCGAACGTGTCCTGGTCTGGGTCGACGAGGATCCGCGCAGCGCGTCCCTTGTGCGTTATGCTCGCCGCCAGGCAGAGCGACTGCGCGCATCGTGGCTCGCGCTCTATGTCGAGACGCCGCGTTCAACCAGCCTGTCCGAGCAGGATCGCGACAGGCTCGCATCGACGCTTCGCCTCGCCGAACAATTGGGCGGCGTTGCCGTCACCATTCCCGGCCAGGACGTCGCCGCCGACATCCTGCGCTACGCGGCGGCAAACAACGTCACCCACATCATATCAGGCAAGCCGCGCAAGCCGCGCTGGCGGCAATTGTTCGACGGCTCCGTCACCTATGATCTGATACGCGACGCCGGCAAGATTAGCGTTCATGTCGTCTCCGGCGACGACCATGCGCAAGTTCAGCCGTCACGAGGTATCACCCCGGCCCAACCAGCACGCCTCGACGTCAAGCCCTATCTGATCGTCACCTTCTATGTCGTCGCAGGGTTGCTTTTCGGGCTGCTGTTGTCGCGCGTGCTCGACGTGCGCAACATCGCCCTCGTCTTCCTCATGACGGTGCTGGTGTCCGCTGTCACGGCGGGGCTGTGGCCGGCGATATTCGCTTCCGTTCTCAGCGCCATGGCGTTCAACTTCTTCTTTCTCGATCCGCTCTACACGCTGAACATCAGCGATCCGGAAAGCGCCGTCGCGCTCGGTTTCTTCTTCTGCGTGGCGGTCATTGCCAGCAATCTGACGGCGCGGGTGCAGCGCCAGGCCGTGGCGGCACAGTCCCGCGCCCGCACAACCGAAGATCTATATCTGTTCTCGAAGAAGCTGGCCGGAACAGGCACGCTCGACGACGTTCTCTGGGCGACCGCCTTTCAGATAGCCTCGATGCTGAAGCTGCGCGTGGTGCTGCTTCTGCCCGAAAATGGCACGATCACCGTCAAGGCCGGCTACCCGCCCGACGACACACTGGCCGAGGCCGACATCGCCGCGGCACGCTGGGCCTGGGAGCACAACCGCGCCGCGGGACGCGGTGCCGACACGTTGCCCGGAGCACGACGCCTGTATCTGCCGTTGCGGACGGGGCGTACCGCCGTAGGGGTCGTCGGCCTCGACAACGACAAGCAAGGTCCGCTGCTGACGCCCGAGCAGCAGCGGCTGCTCGATGCGCTCGCCGACCAGGCCGCGGTCGCCATCGAGCGTATCCAGCTTGTCGCCGACGTCGACCGGGCCAAGCTTGCCGCCGAGGCGGACCGCCTGCGTTCGGCATTGCTGACTTCGATTTCCCATGACCTCAAGACGCCGCTTGCCGCCATTATGGGCGCGGCCGGCACGCTAAGGGAATTCGCGCCGGCGCTTCCCGAACAGGACCGTGCGGACCTGCTTTCGACCGTGCTCGACGAATCGGAAAGGCTAAACCGCTTCATCGCCAACCTGCTCGACATGACCAAGATCGAATCCGGAGCGATGGAGCCGAACTACGCGTTCCACTATGTCGGCGATATTGTCGGTTCCGCGCTGCACCGGGCCAGGAAAATCGTCGGCGAACACAAGACCGACATAGACATTCCCGCTGACCTGCCGATGCTGAGGCTTGACCCCGTTCTGTTCGAGCAGGTGCTGTTCAATCTCCTCGACAATGCCGCAAAATATGCGCCGCCTGGTTCGACGATTCGCTTGCAGGGCTGGCTCGACAACGACTTCGTTACCCTGCAGATCATGGACGAGGGACCGGGCATTCCGCTGGCCGATCTGGAACGCGTTTTCGACACATTCTACCGCGTGCGCAAGGGCGATCAGGTCCGTGCCGGCACCGGGCTCGGGCTGTCGATCTGCCGCGGCTTCATCGAGGCGATGGGCGGGACAATTTCGGCGGCCAGCAGGACCGACCGCTCGGGTGCGGTTTTCACCATCAGAATGCCGGTGCCGACGGAACTGCCCGCCGTGGACGGCGCCAACGGCGATGACCAAAATGTGGGCGACCCAGATCTGGATAAGTTGGCATGACGAATCTGGACGTCAGGATATTGGTCGTCGATGACGAACCGCCGATCCGCAAGCTGCTTCGCGTCGGACTTGGCAGCCAGGGCTATGCGATCAGCGAGGCGCCGAACGCCAGGGCTGCGATCGAACTCATGGAGTCGGAAAAGCCGGACCTGATCCTGCTCGATCTCGGCCTGCCCGGCATGGGCGGCCACGAATTGCTGCGCAAGTGGCGCGATGATGGCCTGGACATCCCCGTGGTCATCCTTTCCAGCCGCACCGATGAGGCTGGCATCGTCTCTGCACTTGAACTGGGCGCTGACGACTATGTCACCAAGCCGTTCGGCATGAACGAGCTTGTCGCGCGTATCCGCGTGGCGCTCCGCCACAAGTTCCAGCAGCAGGGCGAGAAGCCGGTCTTCCACACCGGCGATCTCGCGGTCGATCTGGTGAAGCGCATCGTCACGATCGAGGGCAGGGAGATAAAGCTCTCGCCGAAGGAATATGACATCCTCCGCATCCTCGTCCAGCATGCCGGCAGGGTTCTTACCCACCGGTTTCTGCTGAAACAGGTCTGGGGCGATTCGACCGACGTACAGTATCTCAGGGTCTATGTGCGGCAGCTCCGGCAGAAGATCGAGAAAACGCCCGACCAGCCGCGCTACATCACCACCGAAACCGGCGTCGGATACCGCCTGCGCGAAGTTGATTGAATACAATCCGGGTGGACAACGCTCAGTCTGCCGAGAGTTCCGCGGTTCGGGCAAGCGCGCCGCTGAAGCCGGCCAACGAGATGGGAAAGCTGATCGGCTGGCCCGTATCGACCGCGACCGCGTTGATCTTCAAAATGATGGCGGCCTTGAGCAGCGGCGTGATTTTCGCGTCGAATGTCACCGGCACCAGGCAACCGACGGCCTGGCAGGTGCTGAACTGCAGGACGCCCTCCAGCTTCTTGTCGTCAACTTCAAGATTGATGCCCTTGGCCAGGGCCAGCCCGAACGGCAGCGCCAGTGTACCGTTGGCTTGCTCTGCGGCCTTGGTCGATAATTCTATCGCCAGAAGGCGCTGGCCGTTCTGCTTGTTGAACTGCTGATGCGACAGGCTGCATGCCTTGGTTTTGCCAATGATCTGGCAATTGACCGTCCAGTCGCCATGCGTCTCGGACAGGGCCGACGCGCCACCGGGGAGTTGCGGCGGCTTGGCTACGTCCGCCGGCACGGCTTTGTCGGTCTTGGTCTGGGCCAATGCCATTGCCGCCTGCAGGCCGGCGATGAACGCAATGCCCAGCACAGCCGCGAAATACGCCCGCTTTCTCATGAAGACCCCTCTTGCCCTCCACCTCAAGCCAGCTAGAAGCTGACCTTGAGGGACGCGCTGACCGCGTTCTGTTTTACTGTTTCCCCGAAAGCGCCATTGTACCTGACGGCCATGCCGACGCCGTTCAGGCCATTGAGTTCGAGGCCGGCACCGACGCGATAGAGCGGCGAATCGACTTCCTGTGTCAAGTGCAGTGCCGGATTGCCGGGCAGATCTTCCGCGGCCGCGAATTGGCCCTCGATCTCCCATTTCTTGTTCGAGAACTCCACGCCTGCCTTTCCGTAGACGCGAAGGCTGGCGATGTCGCTAAGCGCGATGTCGATACCGAGCTCGAGGCCTGGCGTCGCGGAATAATAGGTGTTGGAACTGCCGTCGAAATTAAAGGCAGCAACCGAGCCCTCTTCCTTGCCGGAGACGCGAAGCCAGCGTGCATCGAATTGCAAGGTCGGCTGCAGGTAGAACGCGCCCATCTGCTGGGTCACGCCGAACCGTGCCGAACCGCCGAACTGGGCGGCCCTTTGCGTATAGGTGACGCTGTTGCCGATTCCGTCGAGCAGCAGTTCCGGCAGATAGACGCCTTCCAGCGTTTCACCGGGAATATAGCCGACCTGGTCGACATGCGTGTCGCGTTGGCCATCAAACATGCCGGTGCCGCCGCCAACGGCGAAGTCGACGAAATAGTTCTTGTTCTCGTATTTCGCCAAGGCATAGGCCTGCCAGGATTCGCCCTGGGTGGTAGACAGCAGGTCCTGGTTGAAATGGATCTCGGAATCGAACTCTGTCCGGCCGATCGTACCACCCAGCGACCAGTTCTGGTTGACCTCGCCGATGGCGCCGAACGACATCGTCTTCAAGACGTCGTCGCGGCTGGTCGTTCCCGCCCCTGCGTCGCGGCTGTAGTCGGCCTGAGGGCTGATCACGCCCCAGACGCAGCGCCCGTCTGGATTGCTGTAAGCGGGAACGCCGGTGCATTCGCGCGCCGTTTCCAGCATGATGTCGGCCGAGCGGTTGACCATCTCGAACGCATGCACCGCGTAATGCGGCGTCAGTCGCGTCAGCGCCGCGCCGAGTGACGCCTCATCCGGCAGGAACCGCAGCATATTGATCAGCCGCGCCATCGGATTGTCCGGGGCTGACGCCGCCTCGACATCATCGAAATACTGCGCCATTTCGTAAACACCCGGGTCGGTGGTGCCGGAGTTGGGATCCTGCGCCAGTTCCAGGAAGGTCGGGTTATCGGCGTAGAGAACGAGATCGGTGCCGCCGTCCACCCTGGTCAGGAAGTTGAAGCCGACCGCCGGATGCAAGGTCGTCGGCGTGATGCCGGAATCGACCATCGCGGAGCCGTTCGCCAGCACATATTCGGTAAACAGCTTGTCGATCGACAGGAAGTTGAGCGGCGCCTCGCCGTTGAAGTCGCCGGCGCCGGTCAAGGCAAGGGCGTCGGTGATCTGATTGTTGAGATCGACGTCGGTGACGAAATCGCCGGTGGCTATTTGGGTGAAGCCGCCGGTCACATCGACTGTCTCCACGACCGCGATACCCTTGTTGGTCATCAGGCCGTCGTTGAGGAAGGTGCCGCCGCCGAGGTCGATGGTCTTGAGGCCGACCATCGAGGAATTGGCGAAGTTGTGGAAACCGTTTATGCCGCCGCCAAGATCGATGTTGCCGATGACGCGGCCAAGTCCGACAGCGCTCTTCTGGTTGTTGATCTGGTCATTGCCGGACGTGCCGGTAATCGACAGCGGGCTGAAATCGTCGAGCAGGGATTCCAGGATCGCATCAGTCGGCACGATCGGACCTGCTGCGAGGAGCGACGCATTGAATGCGACCAGGTCCGACTGAAGCATGGTGAATGTCGCATTGGCCCCCATCGCAAAGGTCAGGCTGTTGTTGTTGAGCGTGTTGTTCTGACCGCCGACCAGCATCGCCGCCACGCCGGTGCCGGCGCCGCCTATGGCATACTGGCCTTTCAGGTCCAGGCTGATGTTGCCCTTCGATCCGCTGGCCGTGCTTTCGGCATAGGCCGCGACCGAATCGGCACCCTGCGCGAACAGGCTGCCCTCTGCAATCAAATCGACAGCACCGGAATTGCCTTGGCCGGTGGCGCTTTGCCCGAACAGCGCATAGGAACTCGCGCCCTTGACCCAGACCTGGCTCATCGCCGTCGCTTCGGCAGCCGCCGCGTCGCCGATGCCGCCTTGCGAACCGGCAGCCGATTGGCCCATCGCCAGTGAGGCCATGCCACCAGCGCCACCACCGCCGCCGACGGCCTGCGCGATGATGCCGTGGGCACGGTCGCCATCCGTTTCGATCTCACCGTCCTGGATGATGGTGACCTTGCCGCCGGTGCCCTTGGTGCCTCCGGGCGTGTTGAAGCCGATGGCGTTCGGACCGCCGCCATCGTCGTCGGCGCCGAAACGGCCAAAGCCGGCGCCGCCGAAGCCGCCGCCGCCGCCGACCGACTGCGCGATGATGGCAATGGAATCCTTGCCCGTGGTCGTGATCGTGCCGGTGCGGATGACGGTGAC
>NZ_SUEO01000082.1:0-2093 GCF_004962925.1 Mesorhizobium sp.
GCTATCGGCAGGCCTGCCATTGCCCATCCGACGAGCGCCACGGCAGCGGTCGTGAAAACAACGGCGCCAAGCGCCAGTAAGACAAGCGGCAGCCTATAGCGATTGAGGTCGCGCAGCGATGTGTCATAGGCAGCGTCGAGAAGCACCGGCGCGATGAATAAGGCGAGCGCCAGTTCGGGATCGATCTCAATGGTCGGCGCAAACGGCAGGAAGGCGATACCTACACCTGCCAAAGCCAGCAAGGAGGGATACGGGACCTGGAGACGCCGTGAAAACGCCGTCAGCGCGACGGCGATCAGCAGGAGAACAAGGGTCAGCTCGAAAAGCGCCATGCCTCATCGTAGCGGCGAAGCGCGACTATTGGCAGTGGCAAAACCATAAGCTGCTGTTGATTGGCCGTTGTGCTCTGACTTGGCGGTATGCCTTGAGGCGGTTGACTGCGTATAAGCTTGGGTCATGATCCTCATCGGGCAATATGACTCGCCCTTTGTCCGTCGTGTCGGCATCGCGCTGACCCTATACGAGCTGCCGTTTGAACATCGTCCCTGGTCGACCTTCGGCGATGCGGACAAGATCAGGCGCTATAATCCGCTGACGCGCGTGCCAACCCTGGTGCTCGACAATGGCGAGGTGCTGATTGAAAGCCACGCCATGCTGCCGCGCTCCGCTTCCTTGGCGAGGCGCATCACGGACTGGCTTCGCTCGCCGCGTTTCCGGCGCTCGCCGTCCATGCCGCGCGGCTGGAAGCGCTGCCGGTCTTCAGGACGGTGAGCAAGCCGTTCATCCCGCCGGCCTGACTTCGACTTCCGGGGTATTGCCAGCCAAACGTCTTCGCTTGGCCTCCGACAAAATGCGTCAAACAAGACCTGGAGCGCGGTTTTGGTTCCACCAAAAGCGCTCTAGCTAGCTAGTGCAGCACCAGCATGTCGCCAGACGAGAAGGAAATCTCGGCCTTCTCACCGACAGCGGGCGGCGGGGTGGCCGGACTGTTAAAGGTGTCGAGCGACACCGTGCTGCCGCCGATGCCGACGCGAACCCGGATGACCGAGCCGAGGAAATGCACTTCAGCGATCTCGCCCGAAAGGCTGGAATCGCGGCCGGGATGGCGGCCGAGCGAAATCGCCTCGGGCCGCAGCGCCAGCGACAGCGTGTCGCCGGTTTTCGAACCGTTGAGCTTGCCCTTGAGCGCGACCTCCTGCGTGTTGACGCGCACCTTGCCTGAAGCGGCATCGGTGACGGTGCCTTCGAGCACGTTCAGCGTGCCGACAAAATTGGCGACGAACTTGGTTGCCGGCCGGTTGTAGATCTCGAACGGCGTGCCGACCTGCTCGGCCTTGCCGCCATACATGACTGCGATACGATCAGAGATCGACAGCGCCTCTTCCTGGTCATGCGTTACGAAGATCGTGGTGATGCCTAGCCTCTTCTGGATCGAGCGGATTTCCTCGCGCAGCGACACGCGGACCTTGGCGTCGAGCGCCGACAACGGCTCGTCGAGCAGCAGCCATCGCCCTCGGCGCGATCGTGGCGCCGCCCGATGCTGTCGCGGCGTCGGCCGTCCTTGGGCAGTTCAAGGTGCCGCACCGCGTCACCGCGATCCTGCAAGGCGAAAGCCTGCTCAACGACGCCACCGCACTCCTGATCTACCGCATGGCGGTTTCCGCCGCTGTCGGCTCTATCCTGCTGAGCAGTGCGGTTCCGATGATCTTGCTGTCGACGGTTGGCAGCCTTGCCGCTGGTTATGTGCTCGGCCGATTGTCTCTCGTCACACTCACCCGTATCGAAGACCCGGCGAGCGGCACCGTGGTGCAATTTGCCGGAACTTTCGGCGTTTGGATCCTGGCCGACAGGGTTGGGCTTTCCGCCATAATAACGATCGTGGTCTATGCCATGACCATCGCGCGCACCGCGCCGCGCCGCATGCCGGCTAGAAATCGCGTCAGCTCGTACTCGGTCTGGGAGACGGCGGTCTTCGTGCTAAACGTGCTGGCCTTCGTCCTGATGGGACTTCAGGCACGGTCGATCGTCGGCCGGCTTGCCGAGCAGGGGCAGGTCGAAGCGTTCGTCTTCGCCGCAGCCGTGCTCGCCATCGT
>NZ_SUEO01000082.1:2103-9990 GCF_004962925.1 Mesorhizobium sp.
GGTCTGGTCACCCTTGCGGCAGCGTTTGCCTTGCCAGCCGAATTTCCGGGCCGTGACCCGATCGTGCTCGCCGCCTTCTCGGTCGTTCTCGGCACATTGGTGCTGCAAGGCATGAGCCTGAAGCCGTTGCTGCGCTTGCTTCGTCTCGATCCGGACGAAACTGTCGACCGCGAGGTCGCGCAGGCACGCGTCGCCATCATGCAGGCCGCGCTGGACGTGTTGAGCGGAAAGACATCGAATGCCGCGGCCGCGGTCCGCGAGCAATTTACCGCGCAGCGCATGATCGCCGAAAATCCTGACGATGCTCAGGCTGCCACCGAGTACGACAGGCTGCGCCTCTATGCCATCAAGAGCCAGCGTGACGCGCTGGAACTGCTGCGTATCGACGGGACGATCGGCGATGAAGCGTATCATCGCCTGGAGGAGGAAATCGACTGGTCGGAACTGGCCGCTTCTCCGCCGGGACGTTTCCAGCCGCTGACGACCTAGAGCGGGTTCATCGTTTCACGGAAACGCCGAACCGCTCTATCTCTTTGTTTCTGGGCAATTCCCTAGGGAAAGTGCTACGCGCTTTTCCCGGGAAAACCGTTTCACACTTTTCCTGGAATGCTCTAGCGTCTGTTCTGGACTTCGGCCGCATCGCAGCCGAAACCCGAACCTCGGGAACAGACGTCAATAGAGCTTTCCGCGTGCCGTTATCGGCCACAACGCCTCGACTTTGCCGTTACGAACGCCGACAAACCAATCGTACAAATTACAAGTCGGATCGCAATGCCCGGGTACCAGGAGCAGCCGGTCGTTGATGGCGAGCAGGTCGCCCGGATCGTCGATCTTGCCATGCTCGTCGTTGGCCGCGAGATAGGTGATCCCGGGCCGGTCGAAGATCAGCGGAAGACCGCTGTCGACTGCCAATGCCTTGAGGCCGGCGTCGCACACGGCATGCGCCGGCGCCGTCTTGCTCATTATTGAAGTCAGCACGAAGAGCGCGTGTTCGAAGCCGCCGACCACTCCGCCGCTATCGTCGCGGATCCGGCCATAGTCGGCGTCCATGAAGATGTAGGAACCGCACTGCAACTCGTTGTAGACACCGGAGCGGCCTTCCATGTCGAAACTGCCCGTGCCGGCTCCGCCGACGATCGCGCATTCGAGACCCAGCTCCGCCAGCAAGCGCACCGTCTCGCGCGTCATTCCAATTGCAGCGGCGATCGCCGCCCGGCGCTCGGCCGGATCGACGATGTGCTGCGCACTGCCGTGGTAGGCTTGCAGGCCGGAAAACACGAGGTTGGGCGACGCTGCGACGGAGCGCGCAAGATCGGCCGCCGGCGCACCCGGCTGAACGCCGCAGCGGCGGGCGCCGCAATCGATCTCGACAAGGACTTCGATTGTGGAGCCCACGCTCTGTGCCGCCTTGGACAGCGCTGCGACATTGGCGGCGTCATCGACGCAGACAATGATGCGCGCTCTGCCGGCAAGTCGCGCCAGTCGCTCGATCTTGAGCGGGCCGGTGACCTGGTTGGAGACGAGGATGTCCCCGACGCCGCCGCGCACCAATGCCTCTGCCTCCGACACTTTCTGGCAGCAGACGCCACAGGCGCCGCCTTTGGCGATCTGGAAGAGAGCAATGTCGGCGGATTTGTGGGTCTTGGCGTGGGCGCGCAGCCGAACATTCATGCTTTCGACATGGCGCCGCATGCGCTCGACATTTCGCTCGAAGGCATCGAGATCGATGACCAAGGCTGGTGTCTGAATATCCTCGATCGCGTCGCCTACCTCCGCGGGCACGTCATAGCCAATTTCCAGATCGTTGCGACCGCCGGCCATGCAAGCTCTTTCCACTGTTGGTTTCGCGCTGCCGGAGGCCTAAGGATTTTCACTTGGCCAGGTTTCAGGCAGTCTGCGCGAGGACAATCGATTTGATGTTCTGGATTGCCTCATCTATAGGTTTTGTCAAGTCACTTAACTTTAGGAAGACCTGTGAAGCAAAAACAGTTGAGTGAAGCGGACATCCGGGCCGCCTTCACGTCCAGCGCGCGTTCCGTGTTCCGCACGCTTTTCCAATCAGGCCCAGCGACACGGCCTCAGCTCGGTTCGGCGCTTGGTCTGTCGCGGCCGACATTGTCTTCCTCGATCGCCGAACTCTCCGCGGCTGGCTATGTCGAGAAGATCGGCGAGGTGCAGGGTGCGCTTGGCCGCAAGGCAGCGATGTACCGGCTGGGACCCGGTGCCGGCCATGTGATCGCCATCGATGCCGGCTCGACCCATATACGCACACGCGTCGCCACGCTCGACAGGCGGCTTCTTCATCACCGTGTCTACCGGCTGTCGTCCAACCAGCGCCATCTCGGCGCCGAGATCAGCCAGGCGGTCGCCGAGGAGGTCGAGGCGACATTGGCGCTGACGGAGCCGAGTTGGGGAAAGTTGCGCGCTCTCGGCGTCGCACTGCCTTCCCGCGTCGTTGCCGACAATGCGGCCCGGGCGGCGACCGGGCAAGAGAATCTGTTCTCGCATTTTGCGCCGCCCGACGGCGTTCCGCTGCTGCTCGAGAACAATGTCAACTGCGCGGCGCTGGCGGAGCAGAGCCATGGCGTCGCACAGGGTCTAAGCGATTTTACCTACATTCAGATCGGGGTGAAGATCGGCATGGGCTTGGTGCTTGGCGGCCGCTTGATCCGCGGTCGCAGCGGTGCCGCCGGCGAGATTGGCCATTTGCCGTTCCCGTGGGGTCCTGGCCTGCGGCCGCAAAATGCCGGACTGGAAGACTATGTCGGGGCCGAGGCGCTGATGCAGCGAACCCGCGCAGCCTGGCCGCCAGACGCCGGGGCGGCACCAGCCGACACGGCTGCCCTCTTTGCGCTGGCTGGCGAAGGGCATACCGCTGCCCTTGCCCAGGTGAAGCGCCACGCCGAGGACATCGGCGCCATCGTCTCGGCCTGTGTCGGCGTCATCGACCCCGGTATTGTCGTGCTCGGCGGCGGCATCGGCGACAACGCGATCATGCTGCCCTATGTCCGTGAGACCGTCGACAGGCTGAGCTATCCGACGGAGATTTATGCCAGCAGCCTCGGCGCCGACGCAACCGTGCTTGGCATCGAGAAGATCGCCGCGGACCACGCGTGCGAGTTGCTTGTCGGTATTTGACCGACCGGCGGCGGACCCGCACCACTACCCCTCCAATCGCTGCGTGTGAACAATTTTGTTCGACTCCCACTTGCGGGTCTGAGTTTGTTTGTTAAGGTGCGTAACATAATAAGAAGCAGAAGCGCCTTGGGTCGATCCGGGCATGTCTCGATCGGGAACCCGTAAACCACAATGGAGGTCTGAATGATTTCGACACGTTACATGCATGCCTGCGCCTTCGCGCTTGCCACGGCCGCAACGATCAGCGGCGCTCGCGCGCAGGAACCCGTCACCCTGGAATATTGGGTCTATTCGGATTTCGCCCAGGGTGAGGCGCTCAAACTTCAGCAGACCTTCATCGAGGAATTCCGCAAGACCCGCCCGAACGTCACCATCAACATCTCCGGCAAGGGCGACGACGATCTGACGACGGGCCAGGTTACCGGTGCTGCGTCCGGTAACCTTCCGGACGTATTCATGAACGGCGTCAATGTCGGCGCCACGCTGGTTGAGGCCGGTGCGACCAAGAACATCTATGCCGAGTTCATGGCGATGCCCAAGGAGTATCGCGACTCGTTCGATCCGGCCCTTATCGCCATGTGTTCGCCAAAGCCCGAAACGATGTACTGCCTGCCCTATACCGGCTACGGCTCCTTCATGTTCCGCAACCTGACCGTCCTGAAGGATGCAGGCGTCTACACTGCGGCACCGATCAAGGACTGGGCGGACTGGCTGTCACAGATGGAGAAGGTCAAGGCCTCCGGCAAATACGCTGTGCCGGACCAGACCCAGGCCTGGCAGTCGATCGTCGACACCTATTCGGGCGTTGCGACGCCTGAAGAGTGGGGCGCGGATTTCGAGACCAAGAAGACCAAGGTCAATGAAGCGAAATACGCGCAAACATTGCAGATGTTCGTCGACATGCAGCCATATACCAGCGGCACCAGCCGCAACGACCAGGCGACCAAGGATCTGTTCATCTCCAACCAACTCGCCTTCCATCTGGTCGGCCCGTGGGTCAACCCGACCTATGCGGAAGCGGCCAAGACATCCGGCCTGAAATATGACTACGTGCTGGTGCCCGGCAAGACCGAAGGCGACTATGGCGGCATCAAGGGCTATGAGTTCATCGGTGTTGCGCCAAACAAGAACGCGCAGGTTGCGTTCGAATTCGCGGCCTACGTCACCGCCAAGGAGCAGATGCTGCGGTGGGCGAAACGCTTGTCGCGATACAATGCCAGCGCCGCGGCAATGGCCGATCCTTCGGTCGCCAGCGACCCGCTGATCGCCATCACCAACAAGGCGGCGGCAAACGCGATTGACGGCATGCCGCCCTATTTCAAGGGCGCCTATCCAAACTGCTACCGCTCCATCCTGACCGACAATGCCCAGACGGTCGCCGATGGCGGGATCACCCCGCAGGACGGCGCCAAGGAGCTAGTCGAAGAGCTCAACGAGTGCCTGGCCGGCGGCTGACGCTCAGCCTCCC
Organism: Mesorhizobium sp.; assembly: GCF_004962925.1. GTDB lineage: Bacteria > Pseudomonadota > Alphaproteobacteria > Rhizobiales > Rhizobiaceae > Mesorhizobium. The sequence continues at coordinate 6,710 of NZ_SUEO01000082.1, forward strand.
GACTTTCCGGCCAGGACCTCCCACCTGGCCGGGGACCGCATCGAGGACAACCATGCTTGACAAGAAACATGTCCCCCACCTTCTGATGGTGTTTCCGTTCCTGGCCCTCTTTGCGGTGTTCTTTCTCTACCCGATCGTCAGCGGCTTTGTTTATTCCTTCTACGACTGGAACGCGACGACAACGTCCCGCTTCGTTGGCCTGGCCAACTACCAGCGCGTCATTCATTCGCGCGACTTCTCCAAGGCGATGTGGAATCTCGGATCCTACATCGTCATCACCGTACCTGTCGGCATCGCCGTCGCCTTCTGCCTCGCGCTGCTGGTCGAAAGCTTCAAGGGCTTTTGGCAGAACTTCTTCCGCAGCATCTTCTTCATGCCGGTCGTCCTGCCGATGTTTCTGGCGGCGACGATCTGGCGCTGGATCTACACGCCCAATATCGGCCTCCTGAACACCATCCGCGGCCTGTTCGGTCTGCCGTCGGTGCAGTTCCTCAACGACACCTCGACGATGCTCTATTCGCTTATCGCGGTCGATATCTGGGTGTCGGCCGGGTTCAACATGGTCATCATTCTCGCCGGGATGAAGAACATCCCCAGGCACTATTACGAGGCGGCTCGCCTCGACGGTGCAAGCAAGCTGCAGGAGATTCTCTACATCACCATCCCGATGCTCTACCCGGTGCTGTTCTTCGTCACGACCTATGGCGTGATCTCCGCCCTTCAGGTCTTCGACACACCGTGGTTGCTGACCGGGTCGTCCTTCTCCCAGTATGGCGGCCGCCAGAACGCGCTGCTGTTTCCGGTCATGGACATGATGGGTCGCGGCTTCGGTGAACTGAAGTTCGGCCAGGCGGCAGCTTACGGCTTCATCCTGACCACCGTCATCGTCAGCGTGACGGCGGTGATGTTTGCGCTGCGCAAGAAAGGCCACCAGCCATGACGACCGACGTCGGGCTCATCCGTTCCGCCGCGCCAAACTATGCGCTGGACCTGTCGATCTGGACGGTCCTGAAGTGGACCGTCGCCATCTGCGTTGCGATCGTCGCCGTCTTCCCGATCGTCTGGATGGTCAATGTGGTGTTCGCCGAGCCAGGCGTTCCGGTGTCGATCAATCCGCGCCTGCTGCCGACATCCCTCAGCGCCGGCATTGCCAAGATCAACACGATCCTTAGCGAAACTGGCTATCTGCATGCTTATTACATTTCGATCACCTACAGCCTGCTGACCATCGCCGGCGTGCTTCTGTTTGGCTCGATGGCAGCGTTTGAGTTCGCGTTGTTCGAGTTTCCCGGCAAGCGGCCCATGTTTGCGATCGTCATGCTTTCGCTGATGGTGCCGACTGCGGTCACGCTCATTCCGACCTATCTCTTGACCGCGAACCTCGGCTGGCTGAACACCATGCAGGGACTGGTGGTTCCGGGGCTCGCCTCCGCATTCGGCCTCTTCATGCTGATCCAGTTCATGCGAACAATCCCGCGCGAGATGATCGAGGCGGCCCGGCTCGATGGTGCCAGCCATTTTCAGATCTACCGTCACATCGCTTTACCGATGTCGAGGAATGCGCTGGTGACGCTCGCCATTCTCACCTTCATGCAGACCTGGGGTAATTTCATCTGGCCGCTCATCGTGGCACCCAGTCCGCAAATGTACACGGTCGGGCAGGTTGTCGGCCTGTTCAACGCGCCATTCTCGCACGTGACCGTCGACATCGTCATGGCGGCGAACCTGCTTGCGGCACTTCCGCCGCTCATCTTCTTCCTGCTCTTCCAACGCAAGATCGTCGAAGGCATCGCGATGTCCGGCTCCAAGGGCTGAGCGGCGCCGTCCCGCGAAGTTCCAATCCGAACATCAACAAAGGCATTGGCATGGCTGATCTCCAAATCATCAACGTCTCGAAGTCCTACGGAGCCGTGGAAGTGCTGCGCGACGTCAACCTGTCGATCGCGTCCGGCGAGTTCGTGGTCTTCGTTGGCCCGTCCGGCTGCGGCAAGTCGACCTTGCTGCGGATGGTTTCCGGCCTCGAGGAAGCGCCCGTCGGCGAGATCAGGCTCGAGGGCAAGGTGGTCAATCGCGTCGATCCGGCCAAGCGCGGCGTTGCCATGGTGTTCCAGTCCTACGCGCTTTATCCGCATATGACGGCATTCCAGAACATGGCCTTCAGCCTGACCATGGCGCGCGAGCCGAAGGCCCTGATCAAGGAGAAGGTTGGCCGCGCCGCCGCCATCCTGCGGCTCGAAAAGCTGCTCGATCGCCGGCCTGGCGAATTGTCCGGGGGTCAAAAACAGCGGGTGGCGATCGGCCGCGCCATCGTGCGCGAACCGAAGGTGTTCCTGTTCGACGAGCCATTGTCGAACCTCGACACCGAGTTGCGCGTCCAGATGCGGGCGGAATTGATCCAACTGCATGCCAACCTCGGCACAACGATGATCTACGTCACTCACGATCAGGTCGAGGCAATGACGCTTGCCGACAAGATGGTGGTGATGAACGGCGGCATCATCCAGCAACATGGCACGCCGCTTGGTCTTTACGACGATCCGGATAACAAGTTCGTGGCCGGCTTTATCGGTTCGCCGAAGATGAACTTCATCAAGGCCAAGGTGGAAGCGGTACGAGCGGACGCCATCACCCTGTCGGATCTCGGCGGCCGTTCCAGGCTGGAATTGCCGTTTCGCAATTTCGACGCCGGCATTCGTGAGGTCGAGCTTGGCGTCCGCACCGAGCATATAAACATCGCGCAGGACACCGGCGCGACCGACATCCTGGCCGCCAGGGTCGCGTTCGTCGAGGAGCTCGGCGATGTCACCTTCATCCACACCGACCTGTCCACGGGCGAGCGGCTTGTCGTGCGCAGCAGCAAGGCTCGCCACAGGGGTAGTACCGAGTGCTTCGTGAAGCTCGACCCGGCCGGCGTGCTGCTGTTTGGCACGAACGGCGAGCGGATCAGAAGCGCTTGACCAATCTGCATCGCAACGCGCTCCGCGTCGTGGGGGAACTATAGCATGCCGAGCAGTTCGCGTGCGGCAATTGCCTGGAGGAATCCGTTGATCACAGTTGGGATCGATATTGGCGGCACCAAAACGCATCTGCGCGCCTGCAATACTGCCGGTGCCACTCGCGAGCTTGTCATGCCGACGGCCGATTGGCGGGTCCGTGACTGGGACAGGGACGCTGCGGCACTGCTCGAAAACGTCAAGCAGCTGGTCGAGGGCGGACAAGTGCTGGCGCTCGCCGTCGGCGCGCATGGCTGCGACGACGCCGCCGAATGTGAAGCCTTCGAG
>NZ_SUEO01000082.1:10000-24108 GCF_004962925.1 Mesorhizobium sp.
GTTGCACGCCGTGCGGCCTATTGCGTCAAGGTCGTCAACGACGCCGAGCTGCTGCCTGCGGCGCTCGGTTACGAGCGGCAGATCGGACTGGTCGCTGGGACCGGTTCGATCGCGGTCTGCCGTGACGCCTCGCTCGGCATGATGGTTGCCGGCGGCTGGGGCTGGGTCATCGGCGACGAAGGCAGCGCTGCGGGGCTGGTGCGCGAGGCGGGTCGCGCGATCAGCCTACATCGGGATCGCGGCGGTTCGCTCGACGAACCGCTGGTGCGCCTCTTCTTCGAAGCCCTCGAGATCAGGAGCGCTGCCCGCATCGGCAGTGCGATCGCGCGACAGGGCGGGGCAGCGGCCCTCGGATTGCACGCGCCGCTCGTCTTCGCGGCGCATGAGCAAGGCTCCGAACTGGCAGGCAAGGTGATCCGCGACGGCGCACGCCATCTCGCTGAACTGGCGATGCGCCTGAAGCACAATGGCGCGGCGGCCGACACCGTGGTGGCCGGGGGCGGCGTCATTGTCTCGCAGCAGTCGCTTGCCGCGGCTTTCCTGACCGAAATCGAGGCCCAGTCGGGGGGGACTCTGGCTGCCAGTATATTTCACGGGCCGCCGGTAGAAGGCGCCTGCCGCATGGCGGAGGCAATGGCCAGGGAATGGCTCGCGGCCCCGCAATAATTGACGACAAGCCACACGCAAAAAGTAAGGAAAGGCACCATAATGAGCTATCGGTCCGAAGTCGCACGCCAGCCGGAATCCATCGCCGCCTGCATCAAGTCGGCGCGTCAGGGATTGGAAGGCGTCGATCTCTCTCCGTTCAGCGCCGGCCTTGTTGCGGTGACCGGCATCGGCGCGAGCTACGCCGCATCGGTGGTCATGGCCGGCGAATTGGCTAGGCGCGGCCGTCGTGCGGTCGCCATGCGCGCCGTTGACATGATCGACGGCACAAATGTAGCCGATGTCATCATCGCCATGTCGCATCGGGGCCGCAGCGTGGAGACTGTCGATGCGCTGAAGGCGCAAGCGGGCGTGCCTGCGCTAGCTATCACAAAGGATGAGACGAGCCCTCTGGCGCTGGCCGCAGGTCGCCACATCAGGCTCGACAATGGCAACGATGCGACGCCGTCCAGCACCGGCTATACCGGGTCGCTGGTTGCTGCCGGGCTGCTCAGCGAGAGCCTTTGCGGCGCGACTGCGACCGACTGGGACGCGCTGCCAGGCAAAGTGGCCGATCTGCTTGGCCGCGCCGCGACCAAGATGAACCACATCGCCGAATTGTTCGCCGCCCGCCGTGCCATCGACTGTGTCGGCGCCGTGTCGTCGCTCGGCACCGCCGACGGTGCCTCTCTGCTGATCCGTGAAGCCTCGCGCATTCCGGCTGGCGCTACCGATACGCGTCACTATCTGCATGGCCCAATGGAATCGATGGACGCGACGACGGGCGTCCTTGTTTTTGGCGACGATCGCGAGGTGCGCCTTGCCGAACAGCTCGATGAACTTGGCTGCCCGGTCGTCCTGATCACTGCGAACGGCGACCTCGACGATAAGGGCAAGCTGACCGTGCTGCGCGTGCCAGCCGAGGAAAACCGGGTCGCTCGCGGTATCCTCGACATTGTGGTGGCACAGTTGCTTGCAGCAGAGCTTTCGGATGCGGCGGGCCTCACCGACACCAAATTCCGTTACCGGCAGACCGACACCAAGATCCTCTGATCCCGGGCCATACGTGCCGTACCGGTTTGATTGCCAATCTGGCCGGCAGGCATGCCGGCCCCCGGTATCCAGCTAACTTAGTTCGCAGGATCTCCGCGATCCCGATTTACTCGACCCGGTCGGGCAGCGCTGCCGCGCCTGTCGTTTTTCGGCGAGCAACGAACGCTTCAAAGCTCTAGGATTTGCGTCGTCCTGCTCCAGAGCAGGACGCCGAATTTCTGGCCCAAGCTCTCTCCATCCGGCTGCACATTGCAACCGATCCGCCAAACCGCTACTGCCATCACGAAATTGAGCCGGTTAATCAATGAAGCTGGTCAGCTACAACATCCAGTACGGCTTCGGCAGCGACGGCGGCTACGATCTTGCGCGCGCGGCACGCGTCGTGGCCGGCGCCGACGTTATCGCGTTGCAGGAGGTGGAACGGCACTGGCAGCGCAGCAACGAGGACGACCAGCCGGAAATCCTTTCCCGGCTGCTGCCGGAATACCATTGGGTTTATGGGCCGGCCTTCGATATGGACGCCAGCGAGCGGCATGATGACCGCATCGTCAACCGGCGGCGGCAATTCGGCACCATGGTGCTGTCCAAGCAGCCGATCGTCTGGTCGCGCCTGCATACGCTGCCGCTGCGCCGCACCGTGCGTCCGCTCAACACCCGCAACGCAGCGCTCGAATGCATGATCCGCACCCCTGCCGGACCGCTGCGGGTGCTGTCGCTGCATCTCGCGCATATCGCCGCCGAAGAGCGGCTGGAACAGATCGACTACCTGCTCGCCGAGCATCGCCGTGCGCCGTCCGACGGCGGCCCGTGGAGCGGCGCCGATGACGAACCGTCGCGCAACTGGAGCAATGGCGAGCCAGAGCCGGAGAACCCGCTGGCGGCGATCTGGATGGGCGATTTCAACATGGAGCCGGGCAGCGCCGAATATCGGCGCATCGTTGGCAGCACACCCTATCATCGCGGCGCAGCCTATCTCGACGGGCTCGTCGATGCCGCCGCTGTCGCCAGCGAACCGACGTCGGATTTCCACACCCATGTGAAGACCATCGATGGCAGGCTGACAAAGCGACGGCTCGACCATTGTTTCGTCGGCGGCATGTTTGCCGGCCGCGTGCGCTCGGTCAGTGCTGATATCGGCGAAATCGCCTCCGACCACTTTCCGCTGCGGGTCGACATCGACCTGGAAACGCCGTTCGCGCCAGGGACCGGAGGCGCATGAGCCACCGATGACCTTGTTCGTCTTCTTCGCGGTGCTTGCCGCCGCCGCCATGCACGCGATCTGGAACGCGCTGGTCAAGGTTCATCTCGACCGCTTTCTTTCGATCACGCTGATGACGCTCGGCATGGGCGCCGTGGCGCTTCTGGCCCTGCCTTTCGTCGAGGTGCCGAAAGCGGAAGTGTGGCCGTACATCATCGCCTCGGTGATCTTCCATATGGGCTACAGGACGTTTCTGATCGGCGCCTACAAGGCCGGCGATTTCGCCCAGACCTATCCGCTGGCGCGCGGCACGGCGCCGCTGCTGGCTGCACTTGGCGGCATGGTGGTCGTCGCCGAAGTTCCAGCGCCGCTCGCCATCGTCGGCATCGTCCTGCTGTCGGCCGGCACGCTGGTGCTGTCGTTTCGCGGCGGCGCACATCTGGAGAGGCTGAACCTGCGCGCCGTCGGCTTTGCGCTGGGCACCTCGATCTTCATCGCCAGTTATACGCTTTCCGATGGCAGCGGCGCGCGGTTGGCCGCGACGGCCTCGAGCTATGCGGCATGGCTGTTCGTCTGCGATGCGCTGTGGGCGCTGGTGCTGTGCCTTGTCTTTCGCGGACCGAAGGCGCTGCCGGTGCTGGCGCGCGACTGGAAGGCGGGCGTGTACACCGGCGTGCTCAGCGGCGCCGCCTACTGGATTGTCATGTGGGCGATGACCAAGGCGCCGATCGCCTCGGTCGCGGCGTTGCGGGAAACGTCGATCCTGTTCGCCATGATGATCTCGGTGTTCGCGCTCGGCGAGAAGATGACGGGATGGCGAGGTACCGCCGTGCTCAGCATCGTTGCCGGCGTCGTCGCGCTGAGGCTCGGGTAAGCTAAGCGCCTATCTCGAGGTCAAACACCATCAGCCCATCGGTTCCGCCTTCGAGTGCCGCGATCAGCCGACCGCCGGCTCGGCTGTGATCGTCATGCACTAGATAAGCATCGCGCGCGGCGGCATCGCGGAAGTCGATGGTGAAGCCGTGCGTGAAGCCGCGTGCGAACGGTTCTGGGCTGACGTTGGCGCTGAATTCGACCTTGCTCATACCATCGATCACCCGCCGCAACGCTTCGAGGTCGGCATGGATTGCCGCGCTCTCGTCGTCGGTGACGTCATTGCGGAATCGAGCGAAAACACAGTGCCTGATCATTTTGGGGTCCCTATGCAGCGCAACGCATGATCCCCAGCGAAAACCGGAATCGGTTTTCGCTGGGGATCATGCGTAAAATCAAAGTGCTACAGCGTCCTTTGCGCGTCCATAGGACGCGCGGCGCTGTAGTTGCCTGAGAACACGGCCGGCGGGAGCGGATCGCGGCCGAGGATCAGATCGGCGCCTTTTTCGCCGACCATGATGGTCGGCGCATTGGTGTTGGAGGAGGGAATGCGCGGTATCACCGAGGCGTCGCAGACGCGCAAGCCCTCGATGCCGCGCAGTCTGAGATCCGGCGTCACCACGCTCATCGCATCATGGCCCATGCGGCAGGTGCCGACAGGGTGGTGATCGGTCTTGGAACTGCGGCAGGCATAGTCGAACAGCTCGTCGTCGCTGGTGAGTGCCGGTCCCGGCAGCACCTCGCGTAGTACATAGGGGGCAAGTGCCTTCTGCCGCATGATCTCGCGCGCCAGCCTGAGCCCCTTGATCGACATGTCGCGGTCGTAGGGGTCGGACCAGTAATTCGGATCGATCAGCGGGTGGTCGGCAGGATCCGCACTCTTCAGTCGTACCGTACCGCGCGATTGTGGGCGCAGGAAAGCCGAATTCAGCGTCACCCCTGGATTCCTGAGTTTCTCGACGCCGGCCTCGATGCCGGAGCCGAGGCCGAGATGCAGCTGGATGTCGGGCGAGGCGGCGGTCGGGTCGGCGTACCAGAAGCCGCCGGTCTCGAACAGGCTGGAGGCAACCGGACCCTTCTTCAGCAGCAGATATTGTAGGCCGGCCCACACCGTTCGGTGCAGCTTGGCGTAGTTATCATAGGTGTGGTCGCCGGTGCATTCGGCAATGATGAACAGGTCGAGATGGTCCTGCAGGTTGGAGCCGACGCCGGGGAGATCGTGCACCGGCGTCACGCCGACCGATTTCAGATGGTCGGCCGGGCCGATGCCCGACTGCATCAGCAGCTTAGGCGAGCCGATGGCGCCGGACGAGACGATCACTTCGCGCTCAGCGCGCAAGATCGTCGGCTGGCCGCCGGGCCTGTCGACGATCTCGACGCCGACGGCGCGGCCCTTGTCGATGACGATGCGCGTCACCAGCACATCGGTCCTGACGGTCAGATTCTTGCGTTCGCGGATCGGTCGGAGATAGGCGACCGAGGCAGAGGAGCGTCTCGCGTTTTTCTGCGTCAATTGGTAATAGCCGACGCCCTCCTGGGTTACCCCGTTGAAGTCTGGATTGAAGGGAATGCCCATCTCCTGGCCGGCGCGGAAATAAGCCTCGCAGATCGGCAGCGGCGCGATCGGGTTGGACACGCCGAGCGGGCCCTGATCGCCATGAAAATCGTTGGCGTAGCGCTGGTTGTTCTCGGCTCGCTTGAAATAGGGCAGCACGTCGCGATAGCCCCAACCGGCAAGGCCCTCTTCCTTCTCCCAGGCGTCGTAATCGCGGGCATTGCCGCGCGTGTAGATCTGGGCGTTGATGGAGGAGCCGCCGCCGATCACCTTGGCCTGCGTGTATCTGAAGACGCGGTCCTTCATGTGCTTCTGCGGCACGGTCGACCAGCCCCAGGCGGCGATACCCTTGGTCATCTTGGCGAAACCCGCCGGCATATGGATCAGCGGATGCCAGTCCTTGCCGCCGGCCTCGAGCAGCAGCACTGAATTCGATGGCTCTTCGCTCAGCCGGTTGGCGAGAACGCAGCCGGCCGGGCCGGCGCCGACGATGATATAGTCGGTCATGGCGTCACCTGCTCACAGCCTCGGCACCGACAGCGCGCCGTCGACATTGACGATCGAACCGGTCGAAAAGCCGAGCTTGCCGCCGGCGAGTGCCGCCACCATGGCGCCGACATCGGCGGCTTCGCCCCAGCGCTTCGCCGGCACCAGTCCGCTGTCGATCAGCGCGTCGTATTTGGCGGTTACCCCGGCGGTCATGTCGGTGCGGATGATGCCCGGCCGCACCTCGAAGACACCGATATTTTCGGCGGCGAGCCGCAGCGCCAGGGTCTTCACCCACATCGAGAGCCCCGCCTTCGAGATGCAATAGTCGGCACGTTCCGGCGAGGCCATTTCGGCGCTGATCGAGGTGATGGTGATGATCGACCGGGGGTAGTCACCCGGCACCGCAAGCATCGCCTTGGCAACGGCTTGGCTGAGGAAGACGGTGCCGCGCAGATTAATGCTGAGGATCCGGTCGAAATTCTCCGGTTTCAATTCCAGCAAGTCGCCGCGTATGACGGCGCCGATGCCGGCGTTGTTGACCAGGCAGTCGATGCGGCCGAAAGCGCTTATCGCGGCATCGATCAGCGCTGCATGGCCGTCGAGATCGGCGATGTCGCCGCAATGGTAGGCGAAATTTGCGCCGTGGGCAGCGATGTTGGCGGCAAGTCCGTCAGCGGCATTGTCGGCAAGATCCGCGACAAGGATGTCGAAGCCCGCATCGGCCAGCGCCTCGGCGCAGGCAAGGCCGATGCCGCGCGCACCGCCGGTGACGATCGCTGCGGGGCGGGTCATGCGACAAGCTCCGTCTTGCGGATGTGGTCGGCGACACGCAGCGCTTGTGCTGCGATCGACAGCGCCGGATTGACTGCGGCCGAGTTTGGCAGGAAGCTGCCGTCGACGACAAACAGGTTCCGGTGGTCGAACGAGCGGCAGAAGGGGTCAAGCGGCGAGGTTGCGGGATTGTCGCCCATTTTCACCGTGCCGCATTGGTGCGACGGGGTGCGCTTGTCAAACGGCCGCGACAGGACGATCGGATAGCCGCAGGCACGGAAGTTCTCGCGCATCACCTTGGTCAGCCCGTCGAGCGACTGCATGTTGGATCGTCGCCACTGCATGACGATGTCCTTGCCGTCGATCATGATGCGGCTTTCGGGATCGGGCAGGTCCTCGCACATCAGGTACCAGTCGACGGCGTGGCCGGCCATGAAATCCAGCGCGAATTTGGGTGCAAGCTTGACGTTAGCCCTCAGGATATGGCCGTCGATCTTGCCCAGAAGCTGAACGTTGCCGAGCGGCTTGCCGCCCTTGCCGTCGGACAGATAATAGTCGTTGAGCATCAGCGTCTTCTGGTAGACGGATGTGTTCCTGCGGCGCGGGTCGATCGCCAGCATGGCGCTCGAATTGTGGTTCATGAAGTTGCGGCCGACCTGGTCGGAACGGTTGGCGAGACCCTTGCCGCCTCCCTTGCCATTGTTGGGGGAGGGCGAGCGCAGCAGAATGACCGCTGAATTGACCGCGCCGGCCGAGAGGATGACCAGTTTCGGCGTGACTTTCTTCAGCGTTCCATTCTGGCGATAGTGAACGGCGGCGATCGTCCTGGCATCCGATGACGCTTCGAGATATTCGACATGAGCACGGGTCTCGAGACTGATGTTCCGGTCGGCCAGTGCCGCTGTCAGCGGCCCCGTTTGGGCGTCGACCTTGCCGGTCCCGGTGTTGGGAAATGCGTCCCAGCCTGTCTTGCCGTCCTTCAGCCAGGCATCGATATCGACACCGAGCGGTAGCGATGCCGGATGCAGGCCGAGGCCCTTGAGTTCGGCACGGGCGCGGGCGATCAGCGGCTCGTCCGGCACCGGCCCGAAGGCATAGGGGATCGAGTGGAACGGTTCGGTCGGGTCTTCGCCGAGTGCGCCGCGCACGCGAAAAAGCTGCTCGGCCCTGGAATACCATGGCTCGAACTCTTCATAGGAAAACGGCCAGGCCGGCGAGATGCCGCCGAAGTGTTCCATCGCGGAAAAGTCTTGCTTGCGGTAGCGGATCAGCACCGCGCCATAGAATTTCGAATTGCCGCCGACATAGTAGTAGTTGCCGGGGTTGAACGCAGCACCCCCGGCCTCGCGCCACATCTCCTTCGGCCGGTAGTGGCCGTCGACGAAGATGGCGCGTGTGTCGCGCGCGTGCGGCGTCGCCGGCAGCTTCTCGCCGCGCTCCAGCATCAGGATCGAGGCGCCACTGCCGGCAAGGCCGGAGGCGATCGTGGCGCCGCCGATGCCTGAGCCGATGATGACGATGTCGGGGTTTGTCATGACTGTCAGAGGATACGGTTCTCGGTCGCCGGATCGAAGAACACTGCCTTGGTCAGATTGAAGGCGAGCGGCGTGCTGGTGCCCGGCTGGATGTTGGCGTCGGCGCGCAGACGCGCCACCACCGCCTTGCCGCCGAGATTGGTGACTGCGAAAGTGTCGGAGCCGGCCGGTTCCACGACTTCGATATGGCAGTCGGCGGTGGCAATGTTCGATGCGTTGCGTTCGGCGCCTTCAGGATCGGTCAGGGCCTCGGGGCGGACGCCGAAGATGATCGGCTTGCTGTAGAATGCCGACAGACCCGACGGCGCATCGGCCAGCGGCAGCGAGATCGGCTCGCGCGCCTCGCGCTGCAGCACCACGGAAAGTGAATTGCCATTGCCGCCGATCGTCGCCGGAATCAGGTTCATCGCCGGCGAGCCCATGAAGTCGGCAACAAACAGGTTGGTCGGATTGTTATAGATTTCTGCAGGCGTGCCGAACTGCTGCACCTCGCCGTCGCGCATCACCGCGATCTTGGTGGCCAGCGTCATCGCCTCGATCTGGTCGTGGGTGACGTAGACGATCGTTGTGCCGGTGGTCGCGTGCAGGCGCTTGATCTCGATGCGCATGTCGACGCGCAGCTTGGCGTCGAGATTGGAGAGCGGCTCGTCGAAGAGAAAGAGCTTGGGGTCGCGCACCAGCGCCCGGCCCATGGCGACGCGTTGGCGCTGGCCGCCGGAGAGCTGGCTCGGCTTGCGCTGCAGGAGGTGGCCGATCTGCAGCACCTTCGCCACCTTGTCGATCGCCTTCTGGCGATCCTGAGCCGGCACGCCGCGCATCTCCATGCCGAAGGCAATGTTTCCAGCGACCGTCATGTTCGGATAGAGCGCATAGCTCTGGAACACCATGGCGATGTCGCGCTTCGAAGGGTGGAGATCGTTGATCGTCCGGCCGTCGACGCGGATTTCGCCTTCGGTGATGGTTTCCAGGCCGGCGATGGTGTTGAGCAAGGTCGACTTGCCGCAGCCAGACGGGCCGACCAGCACGAGGAAGCCGCCCTTTTCGAGATCGACGTCGATGCCCTTCAGGATTTCGACCGACCCGAACCGCTTCCTCAGCCCATCAATTTCGAGAAAAGCCATTCGATTATCCTTTGACGGCGCCGGCCATCAGGCCGCGCACAAAATAGCGGCCAGCGACCACGTAGACGAGAAGGGTCGGCAGTGCGGCGATCATCGCCGCTGCCATGTTGACGTTGTATTCGACGACGCCGGTCGAGGTGTTGACGACGTTGTTCAGCGCCACGGTCATCGGCATCGCGTCGCCGGTGCCGGCATAGGCCGAGGCGAACAGGAAGTCGTTCCAGATGTTGGTGAACTGGTAGATGACGGTGACGACGAAGATCGGCATCGAATTCGGCAGCATGATGCGCCGGAAGATTTGGAAGAAGCTGGCGCCGTCGACCTGTGCGGCCTTGACCAGTTCGGTCGGGAACGCCTCGTAATAATTGCGGAAGAACAAAGTGGTGAAGCCAAGCCCGTAGACGACGTGGACAAAGACCAGGTTGACCGTCGGGTTGCCCAAGCCGAACGACAGCCCGGTTGCGTTCCGCAGCGTCACGCCGAAACGGCCGAGGCTGCCGAGGATCGTCGCCATCGGCAGCAGCACCGACTGGAACGGGATGAAGCAGGCAAACAGCATCAGTCCGAAGACCAGCGTGTGGCCGCGGAAGCGCCATTTGGTCAGGACATAGCCGTTGAGCGCGCCGAGCAGCGTCGAGATCAGCACCGCCGGAATCACCATCTTGATGGAGTTCCAGAAATAGCCCTTGATGCCGGCGCAGGTCAGGCCGACGCAGGTCTCGCCCCACGCCTTCAGCCATGGTTCGAAGGTCGGCGCCTGCGGCAGCGCCAGCATGTTGCCGTTCTGGATCTCGTCCATGGTCTTGAACGAAGTCACCAGCATGACGAACAGCGGCATCAGGTAGAACAGCGCGAACAGCGCCAGCAGGCCGTAAATGACGATGCGGTTGACGGTCCTGGCGCTGACGCCGCCAGTGCTCTGGCGAGCGGGCGTGGCAATGACGCTCATCGCGGCCGCTCCCTGAGCTCGGAATAGAGATAGGGCACGATGATCGCGGTGATGGTCATCAGCATGATCACGGCGCTGGCCGAGCCGACGGCCATTTCGTTGCGCTTGAAGGTGTATTCATACATGAAGTTCGACGGCAGCCAGGCCGAGCCGCCCGGCCCGCCGCTGGTCAGCGCGACGACCAGATCGTAGGACTTGATGGCGAGGTGGGCGAGCACGATGAAGGCCGAAAGGAACACCGGCCGCAGCAACGGGATGACGATCCGGCGATAGAGCTGGAACGTGGTGGCGCCGTCGATCTGCGCGGCCTTCATAATCTCGCCGTCGATGCCACGCAGACCGGCGAGGAACATTGCCATGATGAAGCCCGACGCCTGCCAGACGCCGGCGATCACCACGGTGTAGATGACGAAATCCTTGTTCTTGATCCAGTCGAAATGGAAGCTCGTCCAGCCCCACTGGTGCAGCGTCTGCTCAAGGCCGAGGCCGGGATCGAGGAACCATTTCCAGGCGACGCCGGTGACGATGAAGGACAGCGCCATCGGGTAGAGATAGATCGGCCGCAATACGCCTTCGCCGCGGATCTTCTGGTCGAGCAGGATGGCCAGGAAAAGGCCGAGCGCCAGGCAGATGAAGATGTAGAGAAAACCGAAGATGCCCATATTGGTGATCGAGGTGTACCAGCTCGACGGCGGGTCGCTCTCGAAGGTCCAGCGCCACAGCCGCTGATAGGCGCGTGACCCTGTGATGGCATAGGACGGGAAGGTCTTGGAGTTGGTGAAGGACAGATAGACCGTCCACAGGATGAAGCCGTAGACGAAGACGATGGTGATCGCAAAGCTTGGCGCCAGCACGATCTTCGGCAAGGCGTCCTGCAGGCGCGAACGCACCGAGGCGCCCGGGCGAGCGTTATGCTCCGGCGTCAGCTTGATCTGGGTCGCTACCGTAGTCATGGGCTCCTCCCGTTTCGGGTCCCTTCACCGCCAGGCGGAAAGGATGACCCCGTCCAGACGGGTGTGATTGGTGAATCGCCGGTGCCAATCGCTTGGCATATCCCGGCGAGATGCCGACCATTTTCGCATGTTGGAGTCTTCCCCGCCGGAGCGGGGAAGGCCTTTCCATGCGTGGTTCTTACTTGGCGTCTTCGATCGCACTGACCAGCTGGGTCACGGCCTCGTCCGAGGTCTTGATCTGGCCGTGGACGAATTTCGAGACGACGTCCTTGTAAGCATTGGCGACCGCCGGAGGCGCGCCGTAGCCCTGGGCCAGCGAGCCGAACAGGGTGCCGCCTTCGTTGGCGGCCTTCAGGTCGGCCATGCCCTTCTTGCCGCAAGCGTCGAAATCGGTGTCGGGCACGTCGGTGCGGGCCGGGACCGAGCCCTTGACGACGTTGAAAGCCGACTGGAAGCTCTTCGACAAAGTGGCGGTGGCCAAGGCGGCCTGGGCGGCCTTGCGGTCGTCCGGAACGTCGAACATGCCGAACATGTCGGAGTTGTAGACCACGCTGCCATCGGTGCCCGGGAAGCGGTAGCACAGGAAGTCGGTGCCCGGGGTCTTCTTGGCGGCGTTGAATTCGCCCTTGGCCCAGTCGCCCATGACCTGCACCAGCGCATCGCCCTTGATGACCATGGCGGTAGCGAGGTTCCAGTCGCGGCCCGAGAAGTTCGGGTCGACATAGGTGACGAGCTTGGCGAGGTTGTCGAACGACTTCTTCATCGTGTCGGACTTCAGCTGCTCCTCGTCGAGGTCGTTGAAGGCCTTTTTGTAGAACTCAGGTCCGCCGGTCGACAGCACGACCGAATCGAACATCGTGGCTTCCTGCCAGTTCTGGCCGCCGAGCGCGAGCGGGATGACGCCCGCCGCCTTGGCCTTGTCGAGCAGCGCGATGAAGTCGTCGAAGGTCTTGGGCTCGGTGCCGCCGATCTTGTCCATCACGGCCTTGTTGATCCACAGCCAGTTGACCGAGTGGACGTTGACCGGAGCCGCGACCCACTTGCCGTCATAGACCGAGAACTTCTGCAGGGCGGCCGGAACGGACTTGTCCCAGCCTTCCTTTACCGCCGTCTCGGTCAGGTCGCCCATCACGCCGGCTGCGGCATAATCGAGCACGGTATAGCCGAGCATCTGCGAGGCGGTCGGGTAATTGCCCGCCGCGACCATCGCCTTCAGCGCGGTCATGGCGGCGTCGCCGCCGCCGCCGGCCACGGGCACGTCCTTCCAGGCAAAGCCTTGCTTGGCCAGATCCTCCTTGAGCACGTTCAAAGCAGCCGCTTCGCCGCCAGACGTCCACCAATGCAGCATCTCGACTTCCTTGACGTCCTGGGCGTGGGCCGCGAACGCAAGACCCGAGCCGAGAGCCGTTCCGATAAGCAGTTTGCGCAACATGTACTTCCTCCCTTGTTACATCTACACGACCGGCGGTTGTCCGCCGGGTTCTTCCCAACTCAGCCGACCCACCATCCGGTGCGCTGGCCGCGATGAAACTGGATTGTCTTTTCCTCGGTATAATCCTCGACGGCGCGCTTGCCGAGTTCGCGTCCGAGACCGGACTGCTTGTAGCCTCCGAAAGGCAGCTCGGGATAACCTTCCATGAACGTGTTCACCCAAACGGTTCCCGAACGCACATTCCGCGCCACCGACATGCAGGTGTCGATGCTGGCGCTCCACACGCCCGCCGATAAACCATAGGGCGTGTTGTTGGCGATGCGCAACGCCTTTTCAATCGATTCAAAAGTCAGCACCGAGAGCACCGGGCCGAACACTTCCTCGCGTGCAATGGCCATGTCTTCAGTGACGCCGCGAAGGATGGTCGGGTCGAGATATTGACCGGCACTGGAGGCGATCTGCTTGCCGCCGCTATAGACGCTGCTGCCGTCGTTTGCCGCCGCCGTTACGTAGCTGGTCACCTTGGCCAAATGGTCGCAAGAGATCATCGCGCCGACCTTGGTGCGCTCGTCGAGCGGATCGCCGACGGTGACGCTGGCAGTGAGCGCCTTCACTGCGCCGAGGAAGTCGTCGGCGATCGCCTCATGGACGATCAGCCGGCTGCCAGCGTTGCAGCATTCGCCGGCGTTGAAAAAGCCGCCGAACACCGCCGCGTCGGCGGCGGCTTCGAGGTCGGCATCTGGAAAGACGATCTGGCCGTTTTTGCCGCCGAGTTCCATCGAGACTTTCTTCAGCGAGCTCGCAGCCGATGCCATGGTCATCTTGCCGACC
The DNA here is from genome assembly GCF_004962925.1 of Mesorhizobium sp. Taxonomy (GTDB): domain Bacteria; phylum Pseudomonadota; class Alphaproteobacteria; order Rhizobiales; family Rhizobiaceae; genus Mesorhizobium. Next base: position 23,406 of record NZ_SUEO01000082.1, read on the forward strand.
CGGGTAGAGCCGGTGAACGACACCATCTCGACCAGCGGATGGCTGACCATCGCCGCGCCGACATCTGTGCCCAGCCCAGCGAGGATGTTGACGACTCCATCCGGCAAGCCGGCCCGCATCAGGATGTCGCCGAGCACGAAGGTCGAGGCCGAGGTCATCTCGCTCGGCTTGACCACCGCCGTGCAGCCGGCCGCGAGCGCGAAGGGCAGTTTCTGGCTGACGATGAGGAACGGAAAATTCCATGGCGTGATGATCGAGACGACACCGATCGGTTCGCGTAGCACGACGCCCAGCATGGCGTCGCCGAGATTGGCGTAGGTTTCGCCATGAAGCGTGCGGGCAAGCGCCGCGGCATAGCGCCAGATGTCGACGGCGCCGCCGATCTCGCCACGCGCCTGGGCGATCGGCTTGCCGGATTCCAGTGCGTCGAGCCGGGCAATCTCCTCGAGCCGCGCCTCGATCAGGTCTGCCGCCTTGAGCAGGATCGCGGCGCGCTCGCTGGCCCTCATGCGGGGCCAAGGGCCGGCCTCGAACGCCTTGTGCGCGGCGGTCAACGCCGCCTCGACTTCCGCTTCGCCGGCTTGCGCATAGCGCGAAACGGTGAAGCCATGGCCGGGGCTCTTGCGCTCCAGCGTACGGCCGTCGTGGGCATCGACAAACTTGCCGTCGATCAGCAGCCGGTAGGTCTTCGGTGCCGCGGAGG
>NZ_SUEO01000083.1:0-16530 GCF_004962925.1 Mesorhizobium sp.
GTCGTGACCGGCGACTTCGGCATATCGATCGCCACCAAGCGGCCGGTGCTCGGTGAATTCCAGGCGCTGTTTCCGGCCACGCTGGAACTGGCGACGATCGCGCTGATCATCGCCGTGCTCATCGGCATTCCCGCCGGCATCTTCGCCGCGGTCAAACGCGGATCATGGTTCGACCAGGCGACGATGGGCGTGGCGCTGACTGGCTATTCGATGCCAATTTTCTGGTGGGGGCTGCTGCTCATCATATTCTTCTCCGGTTATCTCGGCTGGACGCCGGTTTCCGGCCGTATCGGCCTTCAGTATTTCTTCAAGCCGACGACGGGGTTCATGCTGATCGACAGCCTGATTTCCGGCAAGAGCGGCGCTTTCAGGTCCGCCGCCAGTCATCTGGTCCTGCCGGCGATCGTACTGGCGACGATTCCGCTCGCCGTCATAGCGCGCCAGACCCGGTCGGCGATGCTGGAGGTGCTGGGCGAGGACTATGTCCGCACCGCCCGCGCCAAGGGCCTGGCGCCGCGCCGCGTCATCGGGCTTCACGCTTTTCGCAATGCGCTCATCCCCGTCGTTACCACCATCGGCCTGCAGGTCGGCACGCTGATGGCGGGCGCCATCCTGACCGAAACGATCTTTTCCTGGCCCGGCATCGGCAAGTGGATGATCGACGCGATCGCCAAGCGCGACTATGTCGTCGTCCAGAGCGGCTTGCTGATCATCGCGCTGATCGTCATGGCGGTGAACCTGATCGTCGACGTGCTCTACGCCGTCATCAACCCACGTATCCGGGTGCAGTGAGATGACCGACCAAACCACTGCAGAAGCCACCGCCGCCTCCATTCCGACCGGCGGCCGGCAACGCGCCTTCACCGAGTTTTGGCATTACTACTCCATGAACACCGGCGCCGTCATCGGCCTGGTCGTGTTCTCGGCACTGGTGTTGATCGCGATTTTCGCGCCGCTGGTCGCGCCACACTCGCCTGACGAACAGTTTCGTGATGCGCTGCTGACGCCGCCGGTCTGGCAGGAGGGCGGCAAATCGATGTTTCTGCTCGGCACCGACGCCGTTGGCCGCGACATGCTTTCGCGGCTGATTTTCGGGGCGCGGTTCTCGCTGTTCATCGGTCTGGTCGTGGTCGTTTTCTCGCTGACCAGCGGCATCATCCTCGGCGTGCTCGCCGGCTATTTTCGCGGCTGGGTCGATACGCTGATCATGCGCGTCATGGACGTCATTCTGGCCTTCCCGTCGCTGCTCCTTGCGCTGGTTCTGGTGGCGATCCTCGGACCCGGCCTGTTCAACGCCATGCTGGCGATTGCGCTGGTGCTGCAGCCGCATTTCGCGCGGCTCACGCGCGCGGCGGTGATGGCCGAAAAGAACCGCGAATATGTGATCTCCGCCAAGGTGGCCGGTGCCAGTCATGTCAGGCTGATGGTGAAGACGATCTTGCCGAACTGCATGGCACCGCTGATCGTGCAGGCGACGCTGTCCTTCTCCAACGCCATTCTCGAGGCTGCGGCTCTCGGCTTCCTTGGCGTCGGCGCGCAGCCGCCAACGCCGGAATGGGGCACGATGCTGGCCACGGCACGCGAGTTCATCCTGCGCGCGCCATGGGTGGTGACCTTCCCCGGCCTTGCCATTCTCATCACGGTGCTTGCCATCAACCTGATCGGCGATGGCCTGCGCGATGCCTTCGACCCCAAGCTGAAGAGGTCGTGACCATGCCTCTTCTCGAGATCAAGAACCTCACCGTGTCCTTCGATACCGCTGCCGGACCGTTCATGGCCGTGCAAGGCATCGACCTGTCGATTGAGCCGCGCGAGGTGCTGGCAATCGTCGGCGAATCCGGCTCCGGTAAATCGGTGGCGATGCTGGCAGTTATGGGGCTTTTGCCGAATACGGCGACGGTAAAGGCCGACCGCATGGCCTTCGACGGCATCGACCTGCTCAAGCTCAGTCCGTCCGAGCGCCGCAAGATCGTCGGCAAGGACATCTCGATGATCTTCCAGGAGCCGATCGCCAGCCTCAATCCATGCTTCACCGCTGGCTTCCAGATCGAGGAGGTGCTGCGTTTCCACATGGGCATGGACCGCGCCCAGCGCCGGGCCCGCGCCATCGAGCTGATGAAGCTCGTCGGCATCGCCGATCCGGAAGAACGGCTGAACTCATTCCCGCACCAGATGTCGGGTGGCCAGTGCCAGCGCGTCATGATCGCCATCGCCATCGCCTGCAATCCGAAGCTGCTGATCGCCGACGAGCCGACCACCGCGCTCGATGTCACCATCCAGAAGCAGATCCTCGACCTTTTGGTCGGGCTGCAGGCCAAATACGGCATGGGGCTGATCATGATCACCCACAATATGGGCGTGGTGGCCGAGACCGCCGACCGCGTCATTGTCCAGTACAAGGGCCGCAAAATGGAAGAGGCCGACGTTCTGTCGCTGTTCGAGCAGCCGAAGAGCAACTACACGCGCGCGCTGCTGTCGGCGCTGCCGGAAAACGCCGTCGGCGACCGGCTGCCGACCATTTCCGATATGCTGTTCGAACCGGCTCCCTCTGCTGCGGGAACCGGGCCTGCAACGGGAGCCGCGTCATGAGTGTGACGGTTCTCGAAGGCAAGAACATCGTGCGCGACTATCATGTCGGCGGCGGCCTGTTTCGCCCCTCGCGCACGGTGCACGCAGTCAAGGGCGTCTCGTTCAGCGTCGACAGGGGCAAGACCCTTGCAGTCGTTGGCGAAAGCGGCTGCGGCAAGTCAACGCTCGCCCGCATCATCACGCTCATCGATCCCGCGACAGCAGGTGAACTCTTCATCGACGGTAAAAAGGTCGATATCGCCAAGGATGGGCTGTCGAAGGAGATGCGCCGTAAGGTGCAGATCGTCTTCCAGAACCCTTACGGTTCGCTCAATCCGCGACAGAAGATCGGCGACGTGCTGGGCGAGCCGCTGCTCATCAACACTGACACGCCGGCCGACGAACGGCGCGATCTCGCCATGAGGATGCTGAAAAAGGTCGGCCTTGGACCGGAGCATTACAACCGCTACCCGCACATGTTTTCGGGCGGCCAGCGCCAGCGCATCGCCATTGCCCGCGCGCTGATGCTCAATCCGAGCCTTTTGGTGCTCGACGAGCCGGTTTCGGCGCTCGACCTGTCGGTGCAGGCGCAGGTGCTCAACCTGCTCGCCGACCTGCAGGACGAGTTCAAGCTTACCTATGTCTTCATCAGCCACGACCTGTCGGTGGTGCGCTACATCGCCGACGACGTGATGGTCATGTATTACGGCGAGGCCGTCGAATACGGCTCGCGCGACGAGGTCTTTGCCGACCCCAAGCACAGCTACACCAAGACGCTGTTCGCCGCCACGCCGCGCGCCGACGTCGCCAGCATCAAAGCGAGGCTGGCGAAGAAGAAAGCTGCCTGACGCCGCAATCGCGGCACCCCGGCAAGCGTATTTCGACGCCGATCAGGACAGCCGGGCGATGATGGCGCGCAGCGCCTCGCCGAAGCGCCGGACTTCCCCGACCGTGTTGTAATGCACCAGCGAGGCGCGGATGGCGCCGCTGTCCATGCTGAGGTTCAGGCGCTTCATCAGCCGCGGCGCGTACATATGGCCGTCGCGGATGCCGATCTGCATCTCGGCCATCGCCTCGACGATCATTTGCGGCGACAGCGTGCCGATGTTGAAGCAGAAGGTCGGAACGCGCTCGTTGAGGCGGGCTTCGTCGGCGACGCCATAGATCGTCGCGCCGCAGTCATTGAGCACGCCGAGCATCTCGCGCGCCAGCACCAGCTCATAGTCGCGGATGGCGGTCATGCCAGCGACGAGGTTGTCGCGCCGCGACCGGTTGTTCTCGGCCAGGAAGTTGCGGCCGATCGATTCGAGATAGCGCACCGCGGCATCCATGCCGGAGACATTCTCGTAGATGAAGGTGCCGGCCTCGACCTTATAGGGCGGTTCGTCGGGAATGAAATCCTCGCGGAAGGTCGGCAGCCGCTTCAGCGTCTCGAAGCGGCCCCACAGGAAGCCCATATGCGGCGAGAAATTCTTGTAGCCGGAGCAGACCAGATAGTCGCAACCCCAGGCCTGCACGTCGATCAGCCCGTGCGGCCCGTAATGCACGCAGTCGAGGAACACTTCGGCGCCGGCCGCATGCGCAATATCAGCCACTGAAGCGACATCGACGATCGATCCGATCGAATGCGCCGTGACCGTGCAGGCGACAAGCCGGGTGCGCTCCGAGACCAGCGAGCGCAAATCATCGACATGCAGATTGCCGTCCTCGCGCATCCGCCACCATTTGAACTTGGCGCCGGCGGACTCTAGCGCCAGCCAGGTCGCGATGTTGGCGTCGTGATCCATGTCGGTGATGACGATCTCGTCTCGCTCCCCATTTGGGCGTTCTGCAAGCATCTGGCCGATGCCGAGGCTGACGAGGCGGATGAACGAGGTGGCGTTCATGCCGAAACAGATTTCCGCGGGACTATAGGCATTGATCAGCAACGCCACGCTTTCACGCGCGTCGGCGATTGCTTGATCGACGGCGACGCTGCGCCCGTAGCGGCCGCCGCGCTGCACATTATGCGCGACCAGATGCTTGGTTACCGCATCGAGCACGCTTTGCGGGATCTGCGCCCCGGCGGCATTATCCATGAAGATGAAGTCACCGGCCTGCTGCAGGGCTGGAAACATGGCGCGGATTGTGTCGACCGGGAAGGCTGCGGAGACGTCGCTCGCATTGTGGGTCTGATGCTTGTTCAAGATGGTCTCCTGCGAAGTGCCTGACAGATGGGGGAGGCGAGAATTGACAGATGGGAAACTGGCGAAGTCAGCGGGTCTTTTCGGTTTTGAAGCGACGTTCGAGAAGGCTGACGAGGCGGACCATCGGCCAGAGAAAGAGGAGATAGACCAGCGCCGCGCCGATCAGCGGCGAGGGGTTGGCATAGAGCGACTGCGCATTGGTCGCTTCCTTCAGCAGTTCGGGCAGCGCCACGGTTGAGGCGAGCGAGGTGTCCTTGAACATCGAAACGCAGTTGCTCGTCATCGGCGGAATGACCACGCGGATCGCCTGCGGCAGCACCACCTTGCGCAAGGTCAGTAAAAACGGCAGGCCGAGTGCCTGCGCCGCCTCGAACTGGCCGCGCGGAATGCTTTCTATGCCGGAGCGGAACACTTCGGCCGAATAAGCAGCCATGATGATGGCGAATGCCGTCACCGCGGAGGTCCAGGACGACAGGCGTATGCCGAGGAACGGCAGCGCGTAGTAGATCAGGATCAGCACGACCAGCACCGGCATCGCCCGGAAAATATCGATATAGCCGACCGCCAGAAGCCGGAGCGGCTTTGGCGCGTAGAGCCGCATCAGGCTGATCACCAGGCCGACGGGGATACCGATGCCGATGCTCAACAGCCCGAGCAGCAGTGTGTTCAGAAAGCCGCGCAGCAACGCCGGCAGGCTGGAGATCATGACATCGGCGTTGAAGAAGGTCTCGAGCAGCGACATGGGGAGCATTCCCGAAAGGTTTGGCGTCCCGCGACGCTAAAGCATGACTCCGAAACCCGAAATCGGCCTTCGGAGCGGATCATGCGTGGAAGAAGGGCTGCGGCGTCCGTTGCGCGTCCAGCAGGGGCGCAACGCTATCCCATGAAATTGTGCCGGCGTGGAAAGCCGGCACGATTTCAGCGGCTGCCGCTCAGGCCTTCGGCATCGGCATTTCCTTGACGGTCGAAGAATCGGCGGGCGCGTCGCTGCCGAACCACTTCTTGTGGATCGCGGCCAGCGTGCCGTCCTTCTTCATCGCGGTCAGCGCGTCGTTCAGCTTGCCGAGCAGCGGGTGGTCCTTGGCCATCATCAGGCCATACTGCTCGCCGGTCTTGATACGCTCTTTCACGGCAAGGTCCTTCATCCTGGTGAAGGAGTATTCCAGGCCGGGAATATCGCTGACCGCGGCGTCGACGCGACCGGCGCTGAGATCGAGCAGCAGGTTCTGCTGCGTGTCGTAGCCCTTTACCTCGCTGAACCCGTCGGCCTCCTGGTGCTGCTTGGTCCAGGCTTCGCCGGTCGAGCCGGACAGCACGCCGATGATCTTGCCCTTGAGGTCGGCCTCGGACTTGATCGGGCTGTCGGCCTTGGCGGCGATGCCCATGTCGGAATCATAATAGGGCTGCGAGAACGCCTGCGACTTCAGCCGCTCAGGGGTGATCGTGATCGACGAGATGGCGACGTCGATGCGCTTCGACGTGGTGGCGGCGAACAGGGCCTGAAATCCGAGGTCGGCAATTTCCGTGGTCATGCCGATGCGCTTGGCCGCCTCGTTGACGATGTCGACCTCAAAACCCTCGAAGGTGCCGCTTTCGTTCTTGTATTCGAAGGGCGGATTGGTCGGATAGGCGCCGACGTTCAGCACGTCCGCGGCGTAGGCGGTGGCCGGGCCGGCGGCTATACCGATGGCGGCAGCGAGAAGAAGCAGGTTGCGACGAGTGAAGTTCATTTTCGTTCCCTCTGGTTCGGCCACTCCCTGTGGCGCTTTTCACTTCCGCCCCTTTCAGCGCCGTATTTCCGGACACTGCAGGCGAGGCGGCGCCTGAAGCCAGGATGCGCGGCGTTCCCGCATGCCGATCAACTGTTGCAGACGCTCCAGCAGTGCACCTACCGCGTCGTCCGTGGTGACCATGCCGGGCGACAGCCTAAGCGTTGCGCCGCGCGCGTCGCAGTAAAGTCGCTCATTACGCAAGGTGGACACTGTCTTCACTGGGTCGACGCCTTGCGGCAAGGTCAGCATGACGCTGCCGCCGCGCTTGTCTGGATCGAGCGGCGAGCGAACGGCCCAGCCATTGTCCAGCGCGCAACCGGTAATGCGACCGGTCATACTGGCGTTCTGTTCCCGGATGGCTTCGACACCTGTCTCGGCGACCCATTCGAGGCCGGGCAGCGATGCGACACTGGCCAGGATAGCCGGCGTGCCATGGTCGAATCGACGCGCATCGTCCGCATATGCGAAACTGTCGAGATCCCACGAAAATGGGTTTGGCTGGCTGAACCAGCCGCGAAGTTCCGGCCGGCATGTTGCCAGGAGACCGGGCGTCACCTGCAGGATGCCGGCGCCCGAGGTGCCGCACAGCCATTTCAGCGAGGTCGAGACGACGAAATCGACCGGCGCCTCGACAACCGAGAAGGGTGCGACGCCGACGCCTTGCGTAATGTCGACACCGACGATGCTGCCCATCTCCCGGCCATGCGCGGCAAGCCGCGCCACGTCGCAGCGGTGCGAGGCCGTCGAGGTGACGAAGGTCAGCAAGGCCAGGCCGACATCGTCCTGCCAGCGTGCAATGAAATCCTCGTCGCGCACCCAGTTCTCGCCGGGACGCAGCGGCACGGTGTCGAGCACGAAGTCGAAGCGGTCGGCAAGTCCGGCAAGCAGGAAGTGCAGGCTCGGAAAACAATCGGCCGCGACCAGCAGTCGCTTTCCCGCCAGGCGCTCGGATGGCAGCGCGCCGATCAGGCTGTAGAGCGCTGACGTGACGTTCTCGGCGGTGGTCAGAGTGCCTTGCGGGGCATCGATCAGCCGGCCCCAGGCTTCGATGAAGCGCTGCCGCGCTGCAAGGGCCGCCGGCCACTGGCCGTCATCTTCCGCCGACCAGACGCCCGAGAATTCCGACAGGGCAGCAGCCATGCGCTCTGCCTTGCCGGGAAACGTGCCGATCGAATGGTAGAGAAAATAACCAGACACGACGCTTTTGCTCCCTGTGATCAGGTGATCACAAAAGGGAACATGGATCAATCGCTGCCCGCAAAGAAATGCGATTCAATAGCGAAGATCGGGACGATTTTTCTGGCCACGAGCGGTCGCGGATCGACACATTCGGGCGCCGATTTGGCGTTCGACCCGCAGCCGAGCTTCAGGAGGCTTTGCCGAATCCGGCGAACTCGACCGGCCTAGATTCCGGCACGTCGGGGCAGATCGCACGCAGCGTCTCCTGTGTCGTCTGGATGTCGGCAACCACCTCTTCGCGGGCGCGGGCAAAATCGCGATCCTTTAGCGCTGCGATAATCGCCGTGTGCCGCCCCGACGGCTCCATCGTGCCGGCGCGCATCAAAGGTGCGACATGATTGGACAGCAGCCGCATGTAGGGTCCGAAGCGCAGCCACAGCGTCTCGATCAGCTGGAACAGCACGTCGGAGCCTGAGGCACGGTAGATGATGAAATGGAATTGCTGGTTCTTGGCGATCAGCTCGTAGACGCTGCCATTGCGCCCGATCGCCTGCTGGTCGGCGGTGATCTTCTCCAATGTGGCTATGTCGGAAGCGGTCAGACGCGACGCCCCGAGTTCGGCCGCCAGCCCTTCGACGGCGACGCGCGCCCGGCAGAGGTCGTCGAGCCGCGCGCGGGTGACGACCGGCACGCAGGCCGAGCCGTTCTGCGATATCTCCAGCGCGTTCTCGGCGGCGAGCCGCCGCAAGGCCTCGCGTACCGGCATGTTCGAGGTGCCGAAGGCTTCGGCCAACGAGGCAATGGTCAGCACCTGGGCCGGATCGAAGCTGCCGACCATCAGGGCATGCCGAAGCTGCTGATAGACGCCGTCCTGGACGGTGATGCGTCCCGATACAGGTTCAAATCCCAGAGCCACGATTTTTGGTTTCCTTAGGGGTCCGACAGAAGCTATGTGCAAACGGCACGCAGTGATCGCCCAGCCGAAGCAGAGGCATGATCATCTGATCACAAAAGCCGCCTACAGCCAAGCGCCACGCCGTCAACCATCAGCCTCGATGCGCTTCGCCATCGAGGAACCCCTGCAGTGTTGTGTCGAAACCGAGTGGACCTGCCTTGCCGGCGTCAGTCCGGGATCACCGCTGTCGCCTGGATCTCCACCCTGGCGCGATCCTCGACCAACGCCATCACCTGCATGGCGGCCATGGCCGGAAAATGCCGCCCGATGACCTCGCGATAGGCCTCGCCGATGCCTCTGAGGTTGGCCAGATACTCTGCCTTGTCGGTAAAGTACCAGGTCATCGAGGTGATATGCTCAGGCTTGGCGCCGGCCTCGGCGAGCACGGCGACGATGTTGGCAAGCGTCTGGCGCACCTGGCCGACAAAATCATCGGTTTCGAACCGGCCTTGCCCGGTCCAGCCGACCTGGCCGCCGATGAAGATCAGCTGCCCGCGCGCGGCGACGCCATTGGCGTAGCCGATTGGCTTCGCCCAGCCTTCCGGCTGCAGGATGGTGTGCATATTAAGCCTCCCGATACTCAAATCTGGTCGCAATGTTCAAAATTTGAAACCAGCTCAAACTCCAGTTTTCCGTCGCAAGCTCGGCCTCAGGCCGCTCCCATCACTTGCCTGGCGATGACCACTTTCTGCACGTCAGAGGCACCCTCGTAGATGCGCAGTGCACGGATCTCACGATACAGGCTTTCGATGATGTGGCCCTTGCGGACGCCATCGCCGCCATGCAGCTGCACGGCCTTGTCGATCACCTCTTGCGCCTTGTCGGTGGCGAACAGCTTGGCCATCGCCGCTTCGCGGGTGACACGGGCAGCCCCCATGTCCTTGGTCCAGGCGGCGCGATAGACCAGCAGGGCGGCGGCATCGACATCCAGCGCCATGTCGGCGATATGGCCCTGCACCATCTGCAGCTCGACCATCGCAGCGCCGAATAGTTTGCGCTCGGCCACTCTGCCGATGCTCTCATCCAGTGCCCGCCGGGCAAAGCCGAGTGCCGCCGCGCCGACGGTCGAGCGGAACACGTCGAGCACCGACATGGCGATACGGAAGCCGTCGCCCGGCTTGCCGATCAATGCCGAGGCCGGAACGCGGACACTGTCGAAGGACAGGCGTGCCAGCGGATGCGGCGCGATCACCTCCAGCCGTTCGGCGATGGTCAGGCCCTTGATGTCTGCAGGCACGATGAAGGCGGAAAGCCCTTTGGCGCCGGGCGCCTCGCCGGTGCGGGCAAAAACGACGTAGAGATCGGCAATGCCACCATTGGAGATCCAGGTCTTTTCACCTGACAGCACATAGTCGTCGCCGTCACGCGTCGCCGTCATCTCCATATTGGCAACGTCCGATCCGGAGCGCGGCTCCGACAGCGCGAAGGCGGAAATCGCCTTTCCGGCGCGGGTCTTCGCCAGCCAGCGCTGCTGGTCGGGCGTGCCGAACAGGCTGAGCGCGCCGGTGCCGAGCCCTTGCATGGCGAAGGCGAAATCGGCCAGTCCGTCATGCCGGGCCAGCGTCTCACGCGTCAGGCACAGCGCGCGCACGTCGAGCGGCCCGGGATTGTCCGTGTCGAGCGCCGTCGGTTTCAGCCAGCCGTCTTTGCCGAGCTTCGCCACCAACTCGCGGCAGGCGGCATCGACATCGTCATGCGAGACCGGCAGGTTTTTTCCGCACCAGGCTTCGAGCTTTTCAGCAAGCTCGCGATGACGGTCCTCGAAGAACGGCCAGTTGAGGAAGGAACGGTCAGGCATTTCTGCCTCCGCTGTGCTTCGGGTCTCGCGCTCTACGGCGCCCCCCTCTGTCCTGCCGGACATCTCCCCCACGAGGGGGGAGATTGGCGGTCGCGGGCGCTTTCGCCAATTTCCAGCGTTGCAAAAAGAGGCGAGGCAATGGAACTGCCAATCTCCCCCCAAGTGGGGGAGATGTCCGGCAGGACAGAGGGGGGCGCTGTCCCACCAACCTGTCCATTTTGATTAAAGAAAACATCCTCAATTCCCCTCGAACACCGGCTTCTGCTTGGCGACGAAAGCCTCATAAGCCCGCTTGAAATCGCCGGTCTGCATGCAGATCGCCTGCGCTTGTGCTTCGGCCTCGATCGCTTGGTCGAGGCCCATCGACCATTCCTGGTTCAACTGGATCTTGGTGATCCCGTGGGCGAAGGTCGGGCCGGAAACGATGCGCGCGGCCATGTCGAGCGCGTCGGCCTCAAGCGCCGCGGCATCGACCAGCCGGTTGTAGAAACCCCAGCGCTCGCCCTCCGCCGCACTCATCGTGCGGCCGGTATAGAGCAGCTCGGCGGTCCGGCCCTGGCCGATGATGCGCGGCAGGATCGCGCAGGCGCCCATGTCGCAGCCGGCTAAGCCGACGCGGGTGAACAGGAAGGCCGTCTTGGCCTCCGGCGTGGCGATGCGGATATCGGAGGCCATGGCAATGATGGCGCCGGCGCCCACCGCCACGCCGTCGACCGCCGCAATGATCGGCTTGCCGCAATTCAGCATCGCCTTGACGAAATCGCCGGTCATGCGGGTGAAGGCCAGCAACTCCTTCATGTCCATCTTGACCAGCGGGCCGATGATGTCGTGAACATCGCCGCCGGAGCAGAAATTACCGCCATTGGGCAGGAACACCACCGCATCGACATCGTCGGCATAGACGAGGTCGCGAAAAGTATCGCGCAGCTCGGCATAGCTTTCGAAGGTCAGCGGGTTCTTGCGCTCCGGCCGGTCGAGCCGGATTTTCGCGACCTTGCCTTCGACCTGCCAGAGGAAATGCTTCGGCTTGCGGCCGGCCATCTTTGTCATTCCCGTCCCTCCCAATTGCTGCGGAAGGAATTCAGCATGCCGGTTAGCCGGCGCGCCTCGTCCTCGCTCACATTGCCGAGCAGCTCGCCGATCCAGCTTTCATGCGCGGCAGCGATCACGGCGAAGGTCTTCGAACCTTCCTCCGTCAGCCGCACCATCGAGGTGCGGCGGTCGCCATTGCGCCGGGCGCGGGCAACCAGTCCTTCCGAAACCAGCCGGTCGACGATGCCAGTCACATTGCCGTTGGACACCAGCAGGAAGCGCGACAGGTCGCTCATCAGCATGCCTTCCGGCGCGCGGTAGAGCGCCGCCATCACGTCGAAACGCGGCAGCGTCGTGTTGAACTCCTGCCGCAGGCGCTCGCGCAATTCGGCCTCGATGCTGCGCGAGGCTCGCAACAGCCGCACCCACAGCCGCAGACGATCCTTGCCGGGTCCAGACGGCGCGGGCAGGGGACCGGCTACCATGTCTCGCCTCCAGAGATCGAGATCGTCTGGCCGGTGATCGATTGGGCCGCATCGCCGCACAGCCACAGCACCGCGGCTGCAACTTCTTCGGGCTGGATGAAGCGGCCTTGCGGGTTGGTCGAGGCAAGGCTCGTCCTTGCTTCTTCAACCGTGCGACCGGTCTTGTCGACGATACGCTGGATGGATTCCTCGAGCATGTCGGTTTCGACGAAGCCAGGGCATACAGCATTGACCGTCACGCCGGATTTGGCGGTCTCCACCGCCAGCGCCCGCATCAGCCCGACGACGCCATGCTTGGCGGCCACGTAGGCGGAGACATAAGGATAGCCCTTCAGGCCGGCGGTCGACGCGACGAAGATGATACGGCCCGCCTTTCGAGCGGCCATGCCGGCGAGCGCCGGTTTTACCGTCAGGAACGCGCCGGTCAGGTTGACGTCGAGCGTGCGCTGCCAGTCCGTGAGCGAGGTCCGCTGTGCCGGCGCGCTGCCGGACATGCCGGCATTGGCGACGACGATATCGATCGGCCCGCGCGCCGCCTCAGCCTGGCTGTAGAGGGACGTCATCGCTGCCTCATTGGTGACATCGGCAGCGATGCCGAAAATGCGATCGCTTTCCCTAACGACCTCGGCAAGTGCAGCCTCGCGGCGGCCGCAGATGGTCACGTCGATGCCGGCGCCGGCGAGCGCCAGCGCGACGGCGCGGCCGACGCCAGAGCCGCCGCCGGTGACCAGCGCGTGCCGCATTGTTATCGTCGCAGCGCTCATACTTTCAGCCCCGCTGCCGCATCGCGTTCGGCCAGCCGGTAGATCTGGTCGCGGCCCGGCAGATAGGGATCCGGCCATTTGACGCCGCGGTCGCCGAGTGCGACGGCGGCATGCAGCGTCCAGTAGGGGTCGGCGAGATGCGGCCTAGCCATCGCGACGAGATCGGCGCGGCCGGCCATCAGGATCGAATTGACGTGGTCCGGTTCGTAGATGTTGCCGACCGCCATGGTCGCCATGCCGACCTCGTTGCGGATGCGGTCGGAAAACGGCGTCTGGAACATGCGGCCGTACACCGGTCTTGCCTCGGCCGAAGTCTGGCCGGCCGACACGTCGCAGATGTCGACACCGGCCTCATGCAGCAGCCGTGCGATCTCGACCGCATCGGCCGGCATCACGCCTTCGATGCCGACCCAGTCATTGGCCGAGATGCGCATTGAAACTGGCTTTTCCGCCGGCCAGGCGGCGCGCACGGCATGGAAGATTTCCAAGGGATAGCGCATGCGGTTTTCGAGTGAGCCGCCATAGACGTCCGTGCGCCGGTTGGTCAGCGGCGTGATGAAAGAGGACAGGAGATAGCCGTGCGCAGCATGGATTTCGAGCATGTCGAAGCCGCAGCGCGCCGCCATCTCGGCCGAAGCGACGAACTGGTCGCGTACCAGATCCATGTCGGCGCGGTCCATTGCCTTCGGCAGCTGATTCTCAGGCGACCATGCCACCGCTGATGCCGCCATCACAGGCCAGTTGCCTGACATCAGCGGCACGTCGTTTCCTTGCCAGCCGAGCCGGGTGGAGCCCTTGGCGCCCGAATGGCCGATCTGCGCGCAGATCTTGGCCTCGGTCTCGGTATGGACGAAATCGACCAGCCGCTTCCAGGCGACCTCATGTTCGGGTGCGTAGAAACCCGGGCAGCCCGGCGTGATGCGGCCTTCCGGGCTGACGCAGGTCATCTCGATGTAGAGAAGGCCGGCGCCACCCTTGGCCCGTTCGGCATAATGGGCGAAATGCCAGTCGGTCGGGCAGCCGTCGACGGCCTTGTACTGCGCCATCGGCGAGACGACGATGCGGTTCTGCAGCGCCATGTCGCGCAGCCGGAACGGCGCGAACATCGGCGCGCGACGAAGACTGTTGCCGCCGGCGCCGGCCTGGCGCTGGAACCATTCTTCGGCACCGGCCAGCCACTCGGCATCGCGCAGCCGCAAATTCTCGTGGCTGATGCGCTGCGAACGAGTCAGCAGCGAATAATTGAACTGGACCGGATCGAGGCCGAGATAGCGCTCGACCTCCTCGAACCATTCGAGCGAGTTGCGCGCCGCCGACTGCAGCTTCAGCACTTCGGTGCGGCGCGCGTCCTCATATTTGCGGAACGCCGCTTCGAGATCGGGCTCGGACTCGACATAGTCGGCCAGCGCCACCGCACTTTCCAACGCCAGCTTGGTGCCGGAGCCGATCGAGAAATGCGCTGATGCCGCCGCGTCGCCCATCAGCGCCAGATTTTTGTAGGACCAGCGTTCGCACAGCACTCGCGGGAAATTGATCCAGGCCGAACCTCTGATGTGGTTGGCGTTGGTCATCAGCGCGTGGCCGCCGAGATGCTTGGCGAAGATTCGTTCGCAGACGGCGATCGATTCCTGCTGTGACATCGCGCCGAAGCCGAAGCGCTCCCAGGTCTGCTCGCTGCATTCGACGATGAAGGTCGCGGTTTCGCTGTCGAACTGGTAGGCATGCGCCCACACCCAGCCATGCTCCGTCTTCTCGAAGATGAAGGTGAAGGCGTCGTCGAATTTCTGCTGAGTGCCGAGCCAGACGAACTTGCATTTGCGGGTGTCGATATCGGGTTTGAACACGTCGGCGAAGGCGCCCCGTGCCTTCGAGTTCAACCCGTCGGCGGCGACAACCAGATCGTGGCTCTCCATATAGGGTTTGGGATCGGCGATATCGGTTTCGAAGACGAGCTTGACGCCGAGCTCGCGCGCTCGCCGCTGCAGCAAGGTGAGCAGCCGCTTGCGGCCGATGCCGCAAAAGCCATGGCCGGTGGAGACCGTGCGCACGCCGTCATGGATGACGGCGATGTCGTCCCAATACGCGAAATGCTTCCTGATCCAGACGGCGCTGACCGGATCGTTCCTGGTCAGATTGTCGAGCGTCTCCGCCGACAGCACCACGCCCCAGCCGAATGTGTCGTCGGCGCGGTTGCGCTCGAAGACCGTCACCTCGTGCGCGGCGTCCCTGAGCTTCATTGAAATGGCAAAGTAGAGGCCGGCTGGCCCGCCGCCGAGAACCGCAACCTTCATCTGTGCGATCTCCTCTTCGCTTTTCTGCGCCTAGTATCGCGCTTGAGGCAAATTATTTCAAGCTTGAAGTTTCATAATTGAAACGACTCGCCTCGGATGCCTATGGCGTGCCTGCGGGCAGACCCGCAAGCACGCGCTTGCCAGGTCATTTTTCCGGCGTCTTCGGGCTCCACAGCACCGTCTCCGCGTCCTTTTCATAGGCCATGCCGTTGGGATAGCTGATCGCTTCCAGCTGCAGGCCCCAAGGCGCCTGGAAATAGAGGATGCTTTGGCCGGCCGCCGGGCCTTCGGTGACCGGCAGCGGGCCCATCCGCGTCTTGACGCCCTTTTCATCGAGATAGGCTTTTGCGGCGGCGATATCATCGACATAGAAGGCGATGTGGAAGCCGCCAATGTCGCTGTTGCGGACCTGCCGGTCTTTCTGGTCCGGCGCGGTGTATTTGAACAGCTCGATATTCGATCCGTAGCCGCAGCGGACCAGGGTGATCTCCTCGATCACCGCCTTGGGGTCGACGCCCAGCAAATCCTGCATGAACGTGCCCTTGTCGTCGGCGAACGGGCCGAACGACATCGCCTTCTTGCAGCCGACAATCTCGGTGAAGAAGTCGACGGCCTGCTTCATGTCGGGCACTGTAACCCCGGTGTGATCGTGGCCGCGCATGCCGGGAATGGAGCCGGCGGAAGCGGTGCCGATGCTGGCCAGGACGGCGGTCGCAAGCGTTGCGTTTCGGATTGCATTCCTCATGTCAGTCATCCTTCTCGCGGGACGTGGGTGACTTGCCGGGCGCACGCCCGAGGCCCGCTCTTCGGCGTGCGAATGAGATCTGCTGCGAATGATGCTTCATACCGGCACCTTAGCGGCGGGCAGCAGCCAGCCTTCATCGATCTCGGGCAGCGGAATGGCGGCCAGCAGATCGCGCGTGTAGGCTTCTTTCGGACTTTCGAACAAGGCATCGGTGGCGCTGGCCTCGACGATCCCGCCTTCGCGCATGACGATCACTTGCCGGCACAGCCGCCGGATCACCGACAAATCGTGGCTGATGAAGGCGACCGTCAGGCCCATTTCGGCTGCAAGCTTTTCCAGCAGCGTCAGGATCTGCGCCTGGGTCGACACGTCGAGGCCGGAGACGATCTCGTCGGCCAGCACGAATTTCGGCGACAGTGCGAGCGCCCGAGCAATACCGACGCGCTGGCGCTGGCCGCCCGACAGTTCGTGGCGGTAGCGGCTGGCAAAGCTTTGCGGCAGGCCGACGCGCTGCAGCGCCTCCGCGATGCGATCCCTGAGGTTGTCGCCAAGGCCGTTCTGCTTGAGTGGCGCGGCGATGATGCTGGCAATGGTGCGACGCGGGTTGAGCGATGACATCGGATCCTGGAAGATCATCTGCAGATCGCGGCGCAGTGGTCTGAGTTCCGCTTCCGGCAGATGCGTGATATCCAGGCCCTCGAAGCTGACGCTGCCGGCGCTGGGCTCCAACAGGCGCACCAGAGCGCGGCCAAGCG
>NZ_SUEO01000083.1:16563-23771 GCF_004962925.1 Mesorhizobium sp.
CCGGATTCGCCGACGATGCCGGTCACCGATCCCTTCGGCAGATCGAAATCCAGGCCTTTGAGAATCTCGGCCAGCGGCGCGCGGCCGATCAGTGGTTTGCGCGTCATGTCGGGCAGCGCGACCTTGAGCCCACGCACGGAAAACAGCGGCTCAGCCATGCGGTCGCCTCCAGGCTTGGTCGGCGGCGGCGATTTCGGCGGCAAGCCCGGCCAATACCGCCTCGTCCACCGGTTTCAGCGACGCGAACGGATCGGTGTAGCGCGGTGTCGCCGCCATCAGCGCTCGTGTGTAGGGGTGCTGCGGCGCTGCGAACAGCGCCGCCGTCTCGGCCTCCTCCACCACCTTGCCGGCATAGAGAACCGACACTTTCTGGCTGATCTTGGCGACGACGCCGAGGTCATGGGTGACGAACAGGATCGCCGTGCCATGCTCGCGCTGCAATTGCGCGATCAGCCGCAGGATCTGCTTCTGCACGGTCACATCCAGCGCCGTGGTCGGCTCATCAGCGACGATCAGCCTGGGCTCGGCGGCGAAAGCGGCGGCGATCAGCACGCGCTGGCGCATGCCGCCGGAGAGTTCGTGCGGATAGCATTTGAGGACGCGGTTCGGATCGCGGATCTGAACCTCGTCGAGCAACTGGCGGATGCGGACGTCGGCTCGCTGTCCGCTCCAGCCGAGGATGCGCACCAGCCGGTCGGTCATCTGCGGACCGATGCGGCGTGACGGGTTGAGCGCGGTCAGCGGGTCCTGCGGGATCAGCGCGGTGCGGGCGCCGATCAGCGTGCGCCTCGCCTTTGGCTGAAGCCGGCCGAGGTCCTCGCCCTCGAGCAGCATATCGCCTTCGACGATGCGCACGCTGGGCGACAGCACGCCGAGCACCGCCTTGCCGATCATCGTCTTGCCGGCGCCGCTCTCGCCGACCAGCGCGCGAACCTCGCCGGGTTGAACGGAGAGCGAGACCGAGCGCAGCACGCGGGCGCCATTCGGCAGCACGGCGCTGAGGTTACTGATATCAAGGCAAGCGCTCGCGTTCATCGCAGCACCGGATCGAAGCGTGCCTTCAGCCCCTCGCCGAACTGGCTGAACGACAGCACGGTCAGGATCAGCGTGACCAGCGGGAACACCAGCACCCACCAAGCCTGATGGATCGACAGGCGGCCCTCGGCGATGATGCCGCCCCAGGTTGGATCGTCGGTCGAGATCGACAGATTGACGAAGGACAGGATCGCCTCGACGATGACGGCGATGCCCATTTCCAGTGACAGCAACGCCACGATCGACGGCACCACATTGGGCAGCACCTCGCGCAGCATGATTCCGATGCGGCCATAGCCGGCGATGCGGGCGTTCTCGACATAATCCATGCGCGCCTGGCCCATCGTCTCGGCGCGGATCACCCGGCAGAAGCGCGTCCAGTCGATGACGGCGATGGCAATGATGACCGAGCTCAGGCCCGTGCCGAGCACGGCGACCAGCAAGATGGCGAACAGCACCGGCGGAAACGCCATCCAGACGTCGACGATGCGCGAGATGATGCGGTCGGCCCAGCCGCCGAAATAGCCGGCGATAAGCCCAAGCGTCGAGCCGACCAGGCAGGCGGCCAAGGCTGCCGCGAAGGCGACGACGAAGGCGATGCGGGCGCCGAAGATGAGCCGTGACAGGAGATCGCGGCCGAGGCTGTCGGTGCCGAGCCAGAAGCCGGGTTCCGCGCCGCTCATCCAGAACGGCGGCAGGCGTTCGAACATCAGATCCTGCGCCAGCGGATCCTGCGGTGCCACCAGCGGCGCAAAGATCGCGGCAAGCAAGGCCAGCAGAAGCCAGCCTCCGGCCAGCCACAGTCTTGCGCCCGAGCCATGTCTTGAAATGCGGCTGTCATCCATGGCGCAGCCTCGGATTGAGCAGCGCATACATCATGTCGACAGTCAGGTTGATCAGCACGAACAGCAGCGCGAAGACCAGCACGATGCCCTGGATCAGCGGCAGGTCGCGGTTGATGACGGCATCGATCGCCATATTGCCGAGACCTTCATAGGAAAACAGCCGCTCGACGATGACGGTGCCGCCGATCAAGAAGGTGAACTGCACGCCGACCAGAGTGAGCGTCGGCAGCGCGGCGTTCTTCAGCGCCTCACGCAGGATAACCTGCGTTTCGGAAAAGCCCTTCACCCGCGCCAGCACGACGTAGTCGAGATCGAGCACTTCCTTCAGCGACTGTTTCAATAGCTGCGAGATGATCGCGGCCAGCGGCAGCGCCAGGGCCACGGCCGGCATCAGCATGTGCCCGAGCAGGTCCTTGGTCAGGTCGAAGCGCAGCCGCGCAATGCTCTCGAACAGATAGAACTGAGTGACGAAGGGCAGGTCGAGCTGCGGCGAAACCCGGCCGGAAATGTCGAAGACAGGCACCATCACGCCGAACAAAAGGATCAGCACCAGCCCCCACAAAAAGTCGGGAATGGAAAGCGCTGCACCGCTGGCGATGTCGATGCCGGCCTCGACTGCCGTGCCGCGCTCGCGTGCGCCAAGGATCGCTGTCGTGCCGCCGATCGCCAGCGCCATCAGCAGTGCTGTGATGGCCAGCTCCAGCGTCGCTGGCAGCCGGTTGAAGACCAGCCCCAGAACGTCCTGCCTGAGCGAGATCGAAGTGCCGAAATCGCCCCTGACGACGCCGGACAGCCAGATGAAGAACTGCTCGACGATGGTCTTGTCGAGCCCATAGAGCGCGCGCAGCCGGGCGATGTCGGCATCGGTTGCGCCGGGCGGCAGCATCATCGCGATCGGATCGCCGGGCGCGACGCGAATGACGACGAAGACCACGACGGCAACGCCGAACAGCGTGATCGCCATCGTCAGAAGACGGATCAGGAATCTTTGCAGCAGCATGGTCGCCTGTATGCCTGGCGGAAAATGCGCGCCGTCGTTGCGGACGGCGCGCGGCAATCCCTGGCTGATATCAGGCCGGGGTCATCAGGGCCGGCAACAATGCGCCGGACACATGCTGCACGACATTGACGCCCTTGGCATGCACGATCGGCTGCGCATACTGGATCAGTGGCAGCACATAGGCCTGTTCGGCGATGTACTTGTCGACGGCCTTCCAGCCGGCGATGCGCTTGGCCTCGTCCTTCTCACCCCATAGCGGGTTGATCATGTCGATCAGATCCTGGCTGTCCCAAACCGAATGCGGGCTCGGGCCATAGGTGGCAAAGCCGGTCGAGGTCGTCGGATCGCCGATCGCGTTGCCCCAATTGTAGAAGGCGGCCGGCGCCAGCTTGTCGGCGGCGCGCAGTTCGTAATGCTTGGCGATCTCGTAGACCTCGATCGTCGCCTCGATACCGACCTTGCGCCACATGCCGACGATCGCCTGGATCATCTCGTAGTCCTTGGGCTTGAAGCCCTTGGTCGTCTGTATCGTGAACTTGACCGGCTTCTCCGCCGAATAGCCGGAGGCGGCCAGCAATTCCTTGGCTTTTTCCGGATTGTGCTCGACCTTGATCGACGCATCGTAGGCGGCGTATTCCGGCGTCTCCAGCGTGTCGATCGGCTGGCCGTAGCCGCGCAGCAGGCGGTCGACGAGCAGCTTCTTGTCGACCGCCATCACCGCCGCCTGGCGGACGTTCTTGTCCAGCATCACGTCGATGTCGTTGAAGAAGATCATGCCGATGTCGGAAACATTTTTGCACGAGCCGGCAAGACCGTCCTTGGCGATCAGGCGGTCATATTCCTCATAGGGGATTTCGAGCGTCACCTGCGAGGAACCCGACTCGATTTCGGCAACGCGGCTCGCTGCATCGGTGACGAACTTGATCGTCACATTCTCGAACGCCGGCTTGCCGCCCCAATAGTTCGGATTGGCCTTAAGCCGCAGGAAGGCGTTGCGCTCGAATTTGTCGACCATGTAGGGGCCGGTGCCGATCGGGGCTTTTTCGAAGCCTTCAGCGCCGACCTTCTCGTAATAGGCCTTCGGCATGATGTAGCCGGTCAGGAACGACATCCACTTGAAATACACCGGGTCGAACTGCACGACATCGCCGGTGATCTTGTTGCCGTCGATCTTGAAGTTGTTGACGTTCTTCCAGACGAACTGGATCGGATTCCCTGTCTTTTCGTCGCCCGCCCGCTGCAGCGACCAGACTACGTCCTCAGCCGTGAACGGCGAGCCGTCATGCCAGGTGACGCCGTCGCGCACCGTCATCATGATCTTGGTGCGGTCCTCGTTCCAGCCCCATTCGGTGAGCAGGCCCGGCGCAAAGGACAGGTCCGGCTTCTGCGGGATGAACTGGTCGAATACCGACTGGTAGAGGCCCTGGATCGTCGGGTTGACCGCCGAAGGCCCGGTGGTCGGGTCCCAGGACGGCAGGTTGACGTTGTAGGCGATGGTCAGTTCGCCGGCTGCCTTGGCTATTTGCGGCAGGCCGATGACGGTGGCGCCAAGTGCTGCCGCGCCATATCCGAGCAATTCTCGTCTGTTGATTGTCATGGTCGTTCCCCTGTTGGTTTTCTGTGCGTCGTTGTCGTTCTGTGGTTCAGGCTCCCTGGGCAACCGCGCCTTGCCCATCCTTCACCCCAAGTGCTTGAATTCTACCTCCCGCCAAGCTGTTGGGCGAGCATATAGCCCGAGGCCGCACCGGTGCCGGCGCCCGGCCATGTTGCAGCACCGGTGAGATGCAAATTCGTGACCGGCGTGTTCCAGCCGGCAAAGCCGCGCCCTGGTCGAAATAGGAAATTCTGCGCCAGATGATGGCTGCCGCAGATCTGGTCGCCGCCGACGAGGTTGGGGTTCTCGCGTTCGAGATCGAGCGGCGAGAACACGGCGCGGCCGAGGACCTTCCGGCGAAGCCCGGGCGCATAGGTCTCGATGATGTCGAGAACGCGCTCGGCATAGGGCTCCTTGACGTTGTCCCAGTGATCCGGCGCGATCTTGCCCGCCGCATCGCCTGACATTTCGGCGGGCAGCATGCGCACCTGCACCCACAGCACATGTTTGCCTTCCGGCGCCCGCGAAGCATCGACCGCGGTCGGCTGGCCGACGACGAGAACCGGTTCGTCCGGCAGCATGCCGGACATAGCCTGCTGATAGGTGCGCGACATGGCGTCGAGCGACGGCGACAGATGCACATAGGCGAATTGCCGAAGCTCGGCGCCGGCGCGCCAATCCGGCAGATCGTCCAGCGCCAGATGGATCATCATCGTGCCCGGCGCATGGCGGAATCTTTTCATCGCCGTGTCGAAACTGGCGTCGCCGGAGCCATTCGGCAGCAGTTTGCCGGGCAGCGCCTTGGGCGCCACGCTGGCGATAACCGCCTTGGTGGCTGTATGGGTCTCGCCGGAAGCAAGCCGCACGCCCGTCGCCTTGCCGGCGGAAACCGTGATCTCGGCCACCTCAGCCCCGGTGGCGATCTTGCCGCCGGCAGCGGTGATCATGCCCGACAGGGCGCGGATGATGGTGTCGGCGCCGCCCTTGCCGAGCACCATGCCGAAGCACTGGTTGGCCATTGATTCCAGATAGGGGAACACCGCACCGCCGGCGATGTCGGGGCCGAAATCGAGATGCATGCCCCAGGTGGCGAGCGTCGCCCTGACATGCGGCGACTCGAAATTCTCCTCAAGCCACGCGCGGGGTGAGGAAAGCAGCAGCCGACCAGTATCGAGCGCGCCGGCAAAACCCTTCTTGCGCAACAGGTTCCAGGCGGTGCCGGCCAGCGCCCGGCCGCTCATCGGCGAACCCAGCAGCCGGAACAGATGCTCGGCTTCCGCTGGGAAAGCCGCAACCAGCCGGCGCCATGTTGCGGCATCGGCTGCGGAAAAAACAGCCATCCGTCCAGCGGTCTTTTCCAGGTCGTTGCTGACGCCGAACCAGCTTCCATCCGGAAAGGCGCTGGCAAAGCAGTTGGCGACCGGCGCGAATTCCAGCCCGTGTTTTTTCAATTCATTTGCATATTTCTTGTGAAAGGCCGAGCCGGCGAACAGGCTCAGATTCATCGCACCGAAATCGTGCCGGAAGCCGGGCAGCGTGAATTCGCGGGTCTGGACAGCGCCGCCGATTGTTGCGCTACGCTCGAAAATCGCGGTTTTCCAGCCTTTGAGCGCCAGATGCGCGGCGCATGCCAGACTGTTGTGGCCTGCCCCGACGAAAATGGCGTCAAACTCGCTCACACCCCACCCAACCCATTTCCTTTATGCTTAAAGATAATTGCAGATGCATATGTTTTCGTCTAGTAGGATATTAAGGGCCGCAACGAGCCTTGATCATCACCAAGAAAGAGGGAACAGAGACCATGGACACGCAAAAACTTCTCGGCGAGGTCGCCGGCCAGCTTCTTTCAGGCGCCATCCAGGTGGTCGACCTGACGGCGCCGCTCGGCCCTGACACGCCGCTGATCAAGCTGCCGCCGGAACTGGCGGTGGACACGCCGAAGGTCGAGATCCACACCATCTCCGCCTTTGACAAGAACGGACCGTGGTGGGCTTGGAACTGGCTGAAGCTCGGCGAGCACTCGGGCACGCATTTCGACGCTCCCAATCACTGGATCACCGGCAAGGATTATCCGGACGGCGCCACCGACACCATTCCGGCGCAGAACTTCGTCGGCCCGGTCAATGTCATCGACTGCTCGAAGCAAGCCGCCGCCGACCACGACTTCCTGCTCACCGTCGACCACATCAAGGCGTGGGAAGCCGAGCACGGCACGATCAACGCCGGCGAATGGGTGGTGATGCGCACCGACTGGTACAAGCGCAACGGCTCGGAAGCCGAATTCCTCAACGCCGACGAGACCGGGCCGCACACGCCCGGACCGACGGCCGAGGCCATCCAGTTTCTGATCAGCAAGGACATCAAGGGCTGGGGCAGCGAGACCATCGGCACGGATGCCGGCAAAGCAGGGGGAATGGAGCCGCCATTCCCGGCGCACAGCCTGATGCACAAGGCCAACCGCTATGGTCTCGCCAGCCTCTGCAACCTCGACCGGCTGCCGCCGAAAGGCGCGATCCTGATCGCCGCACCGCTCAAGATCGAGCACGGCACCGGCAGCCCGATCCGCGCGCTGGCGTTGGTGCCGAGACAATAGGACAAGGTGGCGGTCTTCGGGAGAAGATCATGCTCGCAGGCAATGCTGTAGTGACAGCTTGGGAACGGCAGATCTGTATTGCTGCGGCTCTACGGCGCCCCCCTCTGTCCTGCCGGACATCTCCCCCACTTGGGGGGAGAT
>NZ_SUEO01000084.1:0-16024 GCF_004962925.1 Mesorhizobium sp.
CGGCGGCGTCTTGCCGCCCAAGGGACGCTGGCATCATGTCGCGTCGGAGATCGCCGTTACGCCGGAGGCGTTTTATCGCGAGCTTGCCCGCCGGCGATGATGTGGCCGCCAGCATGGTGCATCCCCACATGCCGCCAAGACAGATCACCAGGCGCTCACATTTCCGTCAGGTGATGTCGTCTGAACGGTCTTCCGCTTCTCGACCATGGCCCGCAAAGCATCGTTAATACGGTCCTGCCAGCCGGGTCCGTCCCCCTGGAAATAATCCAGGACAGCTCGATCAATCCTGATTGAAACAAGCTCTCTGACACTTGGAGCAGCTGCGGTTTCGCGAACCGGTGGGGCCGGCTTCTTGACTGGCTTGAAGGCTGCTTCGGCGGCAGCCATTGGATTTGTCGGTCGGCGCGGAGGATTTGCCATTGATAGTCCTGACTGGAGATACCGGATGGGAGGAGACATGCAACGCAACGCGCATCTGAATGCCTCGGTCCACTGCCCTGAACAGTAATTAGAATATTGACGCGAGAGGTGATAGTCTCGCCCTGGATCCTCGGGAGGAGGAAATGCGCGCCATTGCGTTGTTTGCCGGCGTGTTGGTGGCTACGCCCTCGATGGCGGCGGAGCAACTGGTCTTTTACACCGCCAGTTTTCCAGATGCCACCTCAGTCCAGCTCAGCATCCTGAACAATAGCGTCTCGCGAGATGGGGACTATGACTTCGACGTCGCTATTGGCTTAGTCGAAACAGATGCGAACGGCACCATCAGGTACGAAGACACCGGCAGGCATCATGCACACGTTCGCTGCAATTATCCCGCATATGTGAGCGTGGGCGCGCGACGATACCTGATCGAGATGCCTCTGAGCCGTTCCGCACCTGACGATTGGAAAGAGAATCTCTGGATAGCATTCTGCGCCGCCCCTTCGTCGTGACGCGCGTTTTTTGCCTGATCGGACGGCGGCCGGGGGTTGATTTGCAACCGCGGCGCCAGTCGTGGATTACTTAATATCGGTGACCGTGATGTGCCCGTTGACGCGGTCGGCTGCAAACTCGATTGCTTGGCCCGCTTTGACCTTCTCGATCATGCCATCCTCCGCGACGACGAACACCATCGTCATCGCGGGCATGTCGAGATTCGTCAGCGGCTCATGTTTGATCGTCAGCTTTTTCTGCTTGGCGTCGACTTTGACGACTTCGCCTTTCAGATCTGCTTGAACGCGCGCTCTTTGCCTGGAGCCTCTTTGGGTGGCCATGCATCGGCGCAACAGAAACTGCGACAGCCGTTCAACATGTGACGTTTCAAAGCTGATCTTCCCGATTGTGACTTTAGCTCCCGCCACGCATGAGAATCACAAAAATGTAAATCCGAGGGAAGGTGCCCGTGAATTCAACTCGATAGCCTGATGTTGCTGAGCATTCGAACGCTCACCTTCGAAAAAAGGACTGAACCATGAAACACACCATCGGATATGCACTGATTGTCTTCGCGGCAATGAACTCGGCCGCTTTCGCCAACAGCGGCACGAACTCGACAAGCCCCCGCATCGACGGGTTCTTGCACGGTCATGGATCGACCGGCAAAAACACGAAACCGGCATCCAACTCCGACATATCTTCCCAAGTGCTCGATAACGGCGATATCGAGAAGACCAATTCCCCCTACAATCAAGTCGAAGCTGTGAGCCCCTCAGCGTGGCAGGGCATGAGTCCCCGCCAGCGCGCCAGCTGGGCGGGCCGTTAGCAGGTATCAACACCGCGGTTCCGCATCCTCCCACGGAGCCAGTGCAGGGCAAACCGGCCGGCAGCACTGCTGGCCGGTTTGCCCCTTCGACTACTTCGACAACGAACCTGTACAGCACAGCAACCGCACCAACGGAACATACTCGCGACCACCCGACTCCGGGGTGGTCGTCGCCTACACGATCCTGCGGGTAAAGGAATTCTCGTCAGATCGACAGCGCCATTGATGTTTGTAATTTCGTCTCGAGCGATTGAACCATCTGTCAATGTGACTGCTCTCAAATGCTTTCATAGTTTACGCGGGAACTCTGTTTCCACGATTAAGCCGGGCCTGTTGTCGCCCAGGGAAATTGTCGCGCCGTGCATATCCGATATGGCCTTGACCAAGCTGAGGCCGAGCCCTGTCCCTTCGGTGGTCCTGTTCTTTTCCAGGCGATAGAAGCGCTTGAACACTTTCAGCCGCTCCGCCGCCGGGATGCCCGGTCCGTTGTCGCTGACGACGATTGCGCAGCGATTCGCCTGCGTCGTGACACCGATCGCAATCCGGGCTCCTCGTTGTGTATGGCGCATTGCATTGACGATAAGATTTACGCACATCTGCTTCAGCAGATCGGCATCGCCCCATATGAATGAGGCCGTATTTCGGCTGTCACTGGACAGAACCAGCGAACGCTCGGCGTCCTCGACGATGTGGCTATAGATATCGTAGATTTCGGCGACCAACTCCGAAACGTTCACCTGCGCAAATCGCGAACGGCGTGCGCCGGACTCGATTTGCGAGATGCGCAGCAAGCCCTCGAACGTGCCGGCTATATGCGAAACTTCGCCCATAGCTTTTTCGATGAGCGATCTGATGGCCGTTTGGTCTTTGCTTTCGGAAGCGGCCTCAAGCGTTAGAAACAGCCGACCGATCGGCGTCTTGAGATCGTGCGCGATGTCCGTCGTTACCTGCGTCATCGCCGCGACGTTGGCCTGTAGCTGTGCAAGCGCGACATTGATCTCAGCTGCCAGTATGTCGATGTCATCGCCGCGCAAGGAGAGTGGCAGGCGGGTAGCGAGTTCGCCAGCGCCGACGGCTTTCATAGCGCGCGACAGTCCAGCAATACGCCGCCGTGTGCGGAAGGCCAACACCGCGCCCGCGCCGAGCCCTCCCGCAAGTACGATCGCCGTTCCCCAGCCGAAGCTGACAAGCGCGATGCCGCGCAAGCGATCGGTGTCGTCATAGCTTACGCCGACGGTTAGGTCGTAGCCGTCCAGGTTCTTCCGGTAGAGCCGGTAGTTGTTGAGCGCCGCCTCGTGGCTTGTCGGTGCGCGCGTAGAAAATCCCGGCGGGACGTCGGAAATATCAATGTTGCCAGCCAGGAAGTCGCCGTCGGAATCCTTCAGTGTGTAAAGCGTCTCCTGTCCCCTGATTGCCGGGCCATGGCTTCGGATCATGGCGGCAGCACCATCGACACCGTTCGCGTCATAGGCGAAAGAAATCTCCCGGAACCGCTCCGTCACATTGGAATCCAGCCGCTCGTAAAGATAGGCGGCGACCATGTTGTAAGCGACGAAATTGGCTCCAAGGAACGAAAGCAGAAACAGGGAGATGTAGAACGCGGCAAGGCGGATCGACGTACTTCTGGCGATACTAGCGTTGGCCATGAATGGTGTAGCCGGTATTGCGTGTGTTACGCAGGAGCGGAACATCGAATGGTTTGTCGATCTTCGCCCGCAGTCGGCTAATATGGGTTTCCACCACGGTGCTTTGTGGGTCGAAGTTGAAGTTCCAGATCCGCTCAAGGAGCATGGTCTTCGTCAGTATGCGGCCCTCGTTACGCATCAGGAGTTCAAGCAGCGCGAACTCCCGAGGGAGCAATTCGATCGTCGTTCCGCCGCGGGTGGCGAGGCGGCTGAAGAGATCCAGTTCCAGATCAGCCACCTTCAGCTTTGCCTTTTCGGCGGTGATCGGAGGGCGCCTTTGCAGAGCATTGACCCGAGCCAGGAGTTCGGAGAAGGCAAAGGGCTTGATCAAGTAATCGTCCGCACCTGCCTCCAATCCCTCAACTCGATCGTTGACACCGCCCACTGCCGTCAGGAAAATCACTGGCACCTTTCCGCCGGCGCCTCGAAGACCCCGCACGAGCGACAAGCCATCGAGGCCAGGCAGCATCCGATCCACAATGGCGACGTCATAGGGTTCGCGCAGTCCGACAAGCAAAGCATCGCGCCCGTCTGTCAGGACATCCACCACATGGCCGGAAGAGCTCAGTCCATTTTCGATGTAACGGCTGATTTGTTCGTCGTCTTCGACTAAGAGAATTTTCATAATGCTAATCTCTCATCTGGCTTGGCGCGCCAAGCGTTGATGACCTTTTGGCCAGTTTGCTTCTGCCAGTGATGGCGTCCGAAGCGATGTCACAGTGGGGTTTTGGCGGCGGGTTTTTCGGCCCGGTGCCACTAGGGATGCGGCCTGTCCTCCGGCCAGGTACTGGGGTCAGACGTCTCAGGCTCCATGCAATGGATCGACAGTACGGTCCCCAAGAAAGCGCCTTGCTAATGAACACCTCACAAGCGCCGAATCGCTTGCGAAAGAAGCCAGGACCGCGGGTTGATTTTCAACCCGCGGCGCTGGTCGCGGATCACTTGATGCCGGTGACCGTGATGCGTCCGTTGACGCGGTCGGCTGTGAACTCGATCGCCTGACCCGTTTTGACCTTATCGAGCATGCCCTGCTCGGCGACGACGAACACCATCGTCATCGCAGGCATGTCGAGATTGGTCAGCGGCCCATGCTTGATCGTCAGCTTCTGCTGTTTGGCGTCGACCTTGATGACTTCGCCTTTCACGTATTCCTGCGCAAGCGCGCTCCCGCCGATGGCGAGCGCAATCGCGAGTGTCGAGAGTGTCTTTACCAATAGTGTCATGATTGCTTCCTTTGCGTTTGGGGTCAGTTGGCGACGCTGATGTCGCCTTTCATGCCGGAATCGTAGTGACCCGGAACCAGGCAGGCGAAGCCGAATTCGCCGGCATTGGCGAACGTCCAGATGATCTCGCCTCTGGCGCCGGGCGCCAGCCGGATCGCGTTGGGATCGGCGTGTTCCATTTCGGGGAATTTCTCCATCAGCGCCTTGTGCTCCATGATCCCGTCATGGACATCCATGACGAACTCGTGGTCGACCTGGCCCTTGTTGACAAACTTCAGGCGAACGGTCTCGCCCTTCCTCACCTTGAGGACCGCCGGCTGGAACAACATTTTTCCATCGTCCTTCTCCGACATTGAGATGTTGATAGTCCGCTTTGCCTTGCCAGCTTCTCCAGGGTTGCCGATCGGCATTGCGGCGGCTTTGTCGCCATGGCCTCCGGCATGGGTTCCACCGGCAAGAGCTGCTCCCGAACTGACCGCCATCAAAACGGCCGCTGCGATTATACGTTTCATGCTGCACTTTCTCTCTTTGTTGAGATTGAGGGGTTTCGTTTTCTTATCCCTGTTTGCCGTGACCGCCGTGCGCTGCCGGGGCCATCGTTTTTGCGTCGCCTGATTTCATCGGAGCGGGGACATCCCCCTTCCATTCGTAAGCCACGGTTCCCTCCGGATGCTGGTACCAGCCCGGATCGGCGTAATCGTTCGAGGCGAGGCCCTCGCGAACCTTCACGACTGAGAACATGGAGCCCATCTCGATGGCGCCGAATTGGCCCCAGCCATCCATCATC
The DNA here is from genome assembly GCF_004962925.1 of Mesorhizobium sp. Lineage (GTDB taxonomy): Bacteria > Pseudomonadota > Alphaproteobacteria > Rhizobiales > Rhizobiaceae > Mesorhizobium. The sequence goes on from NZ_SUEO01000084.1 coordinate 5,437, forward strand.
TTGATGGTGTTGTCGGGCAGCGGCATTTCCATTTCGCCCATGTCGGCCATGCCGCGATTGCCCATCGGCATATAGTCGGGCTGAACCTTTCGGATCTTCTCGGTGACCTTTGTCTTGTCGACGCCGATGAACGTCGGCACATCGTGCCCCATGGCGTTCATCGTGTGGTGCGATTTGTGGCAGTGGATCGCCCAGTCACCCTCGTACTTGGCTTCGAACTCGTAGGCCCGCATCGCTCCGACCGGAATGTCGATCGACACCTCCGGCCACCGCGCCTCCGGGCGGACCCAGCCGCCATCGGTGCAGGTCACTTCGAAATCGTAACCATGCATGTGGATCGGATGATTGGTCATGGTCAGGTTGCCCACTCGAACCCTGACCCGGTCGTTCTTCGCGACTGGAAGGGGGCTAACACCCGGAAAAATCCGGCTATTCCAACACCACAGGTTGAAATCGGTCATCTCCATGACCTTCGGGACGTAGGATCCAGGTTCGATATCGTAGGCATTCAGCAGGAACACGAAATCGCGGTCCACGCGCATGAATTTCGGATCTTTGGGATGAATGACGAAAAAGCCCATCATGCCCATGGCCATCTGCACCATTTCGTCGGCGTGCGGGTGGTACATGAATGTGCCGCTCTTCACGAGGTCGAACTCATAAACGAAGGTCTTGCCGGGTTGGATATGCGGCTGGGTGAGGCCGCCGACGCCGTCCATGCCGTTGGGCACGATCATGCCGTGCCAATGGATCGTCGTGTGCTCCGGCAGCTTGTTTGTCACGAAGATGCGGACCCGATCACCCTCAACCGCCTCTATCGTCGGACCGGGCGATTGACCGTTGTAGCCCCAGAGATACGCGGTCATGCCGGGCGACATTTCGCGCTCGACCGCTTCGGCCACCAGGTGGAACTCCTTTACCCCGTTGTTCATGCGATGCGGAAGGGTCCAGCCGTTGAGCGTCACGACCGGCTGGTAGTCCGGGCCGCTCGTCGGAAAGATTGGAGGCTGCATATCAGGAGACTCCATGATTGGAGCGTCGGGCAGCCCCATCGCGGACGTTTTGGTCCATGCAGTGGCGCCGGCGAGCAGGGCTCCCGCGCCTAGCAACTGACGTCTTGAAAGCATTTTCTTCTCCTTGAGTTCAGTGGCCTTCGGCGCCCGCTTCGGCCGCGACCGGTGCGTCGCCGCCCCCGGACGAGCTTGCACCGCCACCATGGATGGCGGTTCCGAGATTGACGTCGGCCAGCCAGAAATTGCGCTTGGCGTTGAGGGAAAGCATGATCGAGCTGATTTTCGCACGCGTGTCCGCCAGCAGCTCGAACGTGTTGGTGATCATGCCGTTGTAGGTGAGGACCGACTCCGCCTCGATCTTTGTTCGCAGCGGCACAACATTGTTCCGATAGTGCCGGGCAATGTCGTAGGTCGAACGGTAGGCGTCATAGGCGGATCTGGCCTCCGACCGGATGTTGACGGCATTTTCCGCCATCCGGTTTGCGGCTTGCATGTAGGCAAGTTCGGCCTTGCGCATGCGTGCCTTGCCGGTATCGAAAATCGGAATGACGAATTCGAGCTCCAGAGTGGGCGAGACACTCGTCTCCGTTCCGCCGCCCTCCTCTGACTCTTCGCGTTCCATCTCCACGCCAGACAGGAGTTCCAGGTCGCTGACGTAGCGCGTCGCCTCGGTCAGGCCGTAGGATTTCGCCAACGCTTCCAGCTCAAGCTTCGCGATCTCAAGGTCGACACGATTTTTTAGTGCCTCCGCCTCGATTGCGCGTTTGGCCTTAGCGCCCTTCGGCAGAGCCGGAAGCTTATTGGGAACGGAATAATCGATATCTGGTCCCCAAAGGCCCATCAGGCGGGTGAGCTCTTCCTTGGCAGTCCGGGCCGCGAGACGAGCCTCCGCTGCCTGGCCCACGATCTCGGCATAAAAGACATGCTCGCGGGCTTGGCCGGTTTTTGTGAAAGCGCCGGTCTCCCCCAGTTTTTGAGCGAGTTCGGACGCAGCGTCGGCGGCGGCTTGCGCCTGGCTTAGATAGGAGACGCTTTCCTGGGCCGATACAGCATTGATCCACGCCCGCCGTGTGTCGGCTGCCAGCCGTAGCGTTTCTTCGGCGGCGCGGAGTTGGGCCTGGCGGAAACGCGCATCCGCGACTGCGACGCGCCGCTGGCGGGTCGTTAGTGCAAGGATATTGCCGACTACCGCTCCTTCAATCGTCCGCACGGGATCGACGCCGATCATGCCGACCGAGATCGTCGGATTGACGAGCATCGTTTCCTGCCAAACGTCAGCAGCCGACAGTCCGATTTCAGCATAGGCGGCCTGCAGGCCCTTGTTATTGAACAGCGCGACCTGCGCCGCTGTGTCCGGATCGATCGTCTTTTTCTGGACAAGACCCTTCACGCGCTGAGACACCGTCCGCGCTTCCTCGCTGGACTGCACCCAAACGGTTTTCTTTCCAGTCACAGATCCGGTCCGCGCGGCCATGCTGGCAAGGCCTGCCATTGGACTGGAAATGCCATCCACTGACGCTGTGGTCGTGCATCCAGCAACCACGAGCGGCAGCAAACCGATCGCGAGCAGCTTTCTAATTCGGCCGCTCATGAGCCAGCTCCGTTGTTTGTCGGAGAAAGCTCGTCATTGAGACGCCGCCAATTCTGCGGGTCCACCGGCTCGCGGTGGCGATAGTCGGCGATGACCGAGTGGTAGTGCGCATCACGGACGCCCATTGCGGGATCGGCCGGATTGAAGGCGGGAAGGATGTGCGGCGGCGTGGTTGCCGCACATCCGGCAACTAACAGCGATGCGAGCATCGCGGAGCTTGCGATTTTCATTATAGACCTGAAGCTTGACGTATGCGTTTGGCCGCGCGGGAACGGATTCCCGGCGCTGCGCGAACACCCCGAAAGGGCGGGTCAGTTCAGATGTTTGGGGGGTCTTATGAGCGCTGTGTATTCGCCGAGCGGCAAAGTGACGGCAATGACGGGCGCAAAGCAGCGGGAGACAACATGCTCCATGTCAGGGCAGTCGACCGGCACCGCATTTGCCGGCGCGCAATGGACTTCACAGCTCTTGTCGGCGGATTGCTTGGCGCCGTGATGATGCTGCGGCGTGTCCGTATCGCCCGCCGCCGTGGCGCCATGATCGTCCATGTCATGTGCGGGTGTCTCGGCTTGGAGATCCACCCTAGCCTGGAGATCGGCCCCGGCATGAAAACCCGTGGCATTGGCTGTGGCGAACAGACCAGGCTGAAGAGCCGACATGACCAGGAACACGACCGCCAGCATTGCTCGGAGCGGCATGTTTCCTAGGATCGTGAATCGACCATGAGTCCTCATCGCGCCCTTCCGACAATTGTTCGGCTGATTTGTCAAGGCCGCCTTCGACCAGTTTGCCGCAGTGCAACCAAAAGTGAAGGTCGTTGCAAGAACGGTATTGCTCGAAGCCGCCATGTGCCACCACATTTTTCATACATTTTTGTATGGCCTGTTTATGGCCCGTGCAAAAAGCAGCGCTGCGATGTCCGCGATTTCGGTTTACGTCAGGCTCAGCACCGCCCCGGCGACGACCAGATACCGCGAAACCTTCGCGACGGCGACGATTGCGACAAAGCTCCATAGCGGCTCGCGCAAGACCCCAGCGACCACGGTCAGCGGGTCGCCGATGATCGGCATCCAGCTTAACAGGAGCGACCACCTTCCATAACGACGATACCGGCTCGTGGCGCGGTTGAGCATCGCGGGACGCAGCGGGAACCAGGGCCTGTCCCGGAAGCGTTCGATCCCTCGACCAAGACCCCAGTTCACCGCGGAACCCAGGACGTTGCCCATGCTGGCGACAAGAACCAGCATTGCGGGCGAGAAGGAATCTGTGGCGAGGAGCCCTGCAAGCGCGGCCTCCGACTGCGCCGGAAGGATGGTCGCCGCGGCGAAGGCGACAGCAAACAGGCCGCCGTAGATGGCAAAGATATCCATCTACGCTTCGCCTTGCGGAGCGGGGTTCAGGATTGCACATCGATCACGACCATCAGTCCGCCACCGCCTTTCTCTTCGACATTGTTGTTGGTCGTATGATGTCCGATATGGCAGTGGATCAGCCACTTTCCGGGTCGACGTGCCTGCCAGACGACATCGTAGCGTTGCCCTGGTCCGACGTTGACGGTGTCGGCAAGGAAACGCGCCGACTCTGGGATAGTCTCGCCATCGCGGGCGACAACTTCGAACGGACCGCCGTGGATGTGCATCGGGTGGATAAACCCATTGTTGGTGCCGATGAAGCGAACCTTCAGAGTTTCACCGACCTTCATCCTGATCGTGTCCGTTGACGGATAGGCGCGACCGTTGATCGTGAAATAATTCGGCTGCCCGCCGTCCATCGGCATCGATGGAAAGGTCAGTCCCTCCCGCATCAGCCATTCCTGAAGCTGAATAACATAGTCGTGGTCTGCCGCAATCTCGTCCTGGGGATTGGCAGGATCGATGATGAGCGCGCCGTAGAGTCCGAGCGCCTGCTGGCGATCGACATGGTCATGCGAGTGATAGAAGTAGGTCCCCGATTGGCCCGCCGTGAATTCATATCGGTAGCTGCCGCCGGGCGGGATCGGCTCCTGCGTGATCTCGGCCGGGCCATCCATTTCGTTCGGCAGGATCAACCCGTGCCAGTGCAGGGTCGTGCTCTCCGGCAGGCGGTTCGTGACGTTGATGCGCACCCGATCGCCTTGCCGGATATGCAGCCGCGGGCCCGGAACCTGACCGTTGATCGCATAGGCATCGACTTTCACGTCAGGCAGGATCGCCCAGCGGATGACCGACGTTTCAAGGTCGAACACCTTCACCCCGTTCTTCTCCATCCTGGCTTGCAGTTCCCGGTCGCCGCGAACCTCCAGGCCATGGCTGGCCGTGACCAGGCGAGGATGCACGGCAGCCATGTCCAGCATCGCTGCAGCCGGCGTGTCGCGGTCCATGACCATACCCGGCGGCATGATGGCGCCGCCGACGTCTCGCGCGCTGAGGGTGAGGTTCACCCAATTGGCCGGAGCGATCATGCCGAGCGCCAGCGCAAGCACGGACACGCCGCCGAAGGCCGCGAGTTGCGGAACGGTTGCATCCGGTTCCATCCCGTGACCGCCATGCGGACCACGCGACCCGCCTCCCCCATTGCCATGCGTCGATCCGTGGCCGGATCCATGATGGCCAGCCCCGGGATTGCTGCCATGACGCTGCCCCGCTACCCCGGCTTCCGCGCCGCCATGCGCGTGCTCGCGCCTGCCTTCCCTCGCCTTGTCGAATTCCGGCTCGCGTTCGGTCATCAGCCCGTGTTTCAGGCCACGAACCACCATCCATACGTTGGCAGGATATGCAGTGATGAATCCAACGATCACGCCGAACGACATCACGCCCCAGAACAGGAGCTCGGTCGGTTCCATGGCCCGCATGTCGCTGCCCATCATCAGGAAGCTCATGACCGGCGCCATGCCCGCCATCATGAAATTCATGCTGATGAACTCCGGCATGAAGCTCTTGCGGACATTCTCCCAATAGGTGCCGCCCATCATCGATTTCATAAACAGCGACTGAAAGATGAACAGGCCGAACGCGAATCCGGCAACATACTCAACGATGAGGTCGATCCACATCGGCAGCCCAAGCGCGGCGGTGATTGCGGCCGCGAGGATGATGCCGGTGGCGTCGCCGGCGACGCAGTGGATCGTCGAGCCGACGCCCTGCTTCCAGAGCGGCTTGGTGAACGCCTCGTGTTCGCCCGGCCGAGGTTCCTTGTCGGCCAGCACGTAAATCAGCAGTCCCAGCGGCCCCATATAGAGCGTGACCAGGATGAAGCCCCATTTCATCACTACGGGTTCGGGATTGTTGCGGAACTGATCCAACGCGACATAAGCCGTACTGAGGCCCGCAAGAACGAACCAGACTGCAAGAAAGTAGTCGACGGGCTGTACGAACACTGCAGAACTCCTGTCGGTTTTTCTGTCCCCGTAGAATCTCCCGGAGATGGTGCTGGCGGCGAAAATAGGCGATAAGCTTTCCAGTTGCTGGAAGGTCAAGGGTTGCCGCCCAGCCAAATTGCCGATCCTGGTTTCCAAGAAAGTCACGGAGAATGGGTTCCATGGGGCGTTCTCTGCTGCTTGACTCTCCGCTTTTTTCGCGGCAGTTTTCGATCAATAGGTCAGACCAATTTACCGATCCGGGATCAGCCAATGATTCTGTTGAAGTAGAACTGGGTAAGAATGCCGATCCAGGCCGTTGAACCGCGTCGACTTTACCGACAGATCGCCGATCAGCTCAGGCAGCTGATCGACGCGGGCGAGTTCGCAGTTGGCGATCGCCTGCCGACCGAGCGCGAGCTGGCCGATCAGCTTGGCATCTCCCGCCCGACCGTCCGTGAAGCGCTGATTGCGCTCGAGGTCGAGGGGCGCATACGCATCCGCGTAGGCTCCGGCATCTACGTCACCGACCGGCCGCGTGCTGACGTTTTGACGGCTGAGATGGATGAAGGCCCGTTCGAGCTGTTGCGGGCACGCGAGTTCATCGAAGGGGCAATCGCCGCCGAAGCCGCCCTCCATGTTCGGCCGATCGACATCGAACACATGGACGACGTGCTGCGCCGGATGGAGGACATACCTCACCCGACCAAGACGACGATCGCGCTCGACCGCGAGTTCCATACGATGGTGGCGGGTATTCTCGGAAACGCCGTCCTGGTGCGCTGCATCGGCGAGCTTTTCGACCAGCGTATGAACCCATATTTCGAACTCCTGTCGAGCTATTTCGAGAACAGGGACTCCTGGCGGGCCGCCGCAGAGGAGCATCGCGCGGTGCGCGATGCGATCGCGGCGCGCGAGCCCGAACGGGCGAAGGCCGCCATGCAGCAACACCTGCGCCAGTCGCAACTGAGATTCTCACGCAATTTTGGTGAGAAATCCGTGGCCAGGGAGGTCGCGGAATAGAGCATCGGACCCCAAAGTAGGAACCAGGTTTGGGAAAATCCGACGCTCAACTAAAAGATCTAGAGTCGGCCGGGGGGAGATCCGGTCGGAGCAGTCAAAATCCAACCTCAGGGAGGAACACAATGCTGAGAAAATACGCAGTTCTACTCGGTGCGATCGCAGCGATCGCTATGCCTTTGGCTTCGGCCTCGGCGCAGACAGCTCTGAAATGGGCCCACGTGTATGAGACGTCGGAGCCCTTCCATACCGAGTCCGTGTGGGCAGCGGAGGAGATTAAGAAGCGCACTCAGGGCCGCTACACCGTCGACGTCTATCCGGCCTCGCAGCTCGGCAAGGAAGCGGACATAAACCAGGGCCTGACGCTCGGCACGGTCGATATCATCATTTCCGGGTCGAGCTTTGCGGCGCGCGAATATCCGCCGATTGGCGTCACCTATTTCCCCTATACCTTCCGCGACGCCGACCATCTGCTGAAATACACCAAGAGCGACGTCTACAAGGCGCTGACCATGGGTTACGAGGACAAGACCCGCAACCACATCGCCGCCACCACCTACTATGGAACGCGGCAGACCACCTCGAACCGGCCGATCGCCAAATGCTCCGACATGCAAGGCCTGAAGATGCGCGTTCCCGACGTGCCGGCCTATCTCGCAATGCCGCGCGCCTGCGGCGCCAATACCGCGCCGATAGCCTTCGCCGAGGTGTACCTGGCGCTGCAGAACGGCACGGTCGAGGCCCAGGAGAACCCGCTGACCACCATCGAGGCGAAGAAATTCTACGAGGTACAGAAAAACATCGTGCTTACCGGCCACATCGTCGATCACCTCAACACCATCATATCGGCGTCGCGCTGGGCCTCGCTTTCCGACGAGGATAAGAAGATCTTCACCGAGGTGATGCAGGAGGCGGCCGCCCGCGCCACGGCAAAGATCGTCGCGCGCGAAAAGGAGCTGGTGCAGGTCTTCAAGGATCGCGGCATCACCGTTACCGAAGTCGACCGCGCCGATTTCGAGAAGAACGTGCTTGAGAAGGTCACGTTCGAGGAGTTCGGCTACAACAAGGCCGATTGGGAAGCGATCCGCGCGATCAAGTAAAGTGTCGGGAAAATCAGATGCTCAAACAAAGGGATAGAGCGGCAACCGGATTCGCCGCTTTAACCTGCCCATCCGTCCGGTTCCACGTTGCGCCGGACGGCCTTTCCAATCCTTGACAACCCACCAGCTTCGGGAGCCCGCGCGCCGATGGCCGAGGAACACCATACCGAGATCACCGTCGAAGAGATCGCCCACGCGTTCGAGGAGGTGCCGGTACACATTGACCTGTCGCACCATGGCATCGAGGACTGGATCACGCTCGCCGTGTTCTGGGGCATGGTCGTCTGTGTCTTCCTGCAGTTCTTCACCCGCTATGCGCTGAACAACAGCCTTGCCTGGACCGAGGAGATCGCCATCAACGCGCTGGTCGTCGTCGTCTTTCTCGGCGCCGCCATGTGCGTGCGCATCTCGCGCCACATCCATGTCGATGTACTCTACCATTACCTGCCGGAGCGTGTCGGCCGCTGGCTGGCACTCGCTGTCGACGTCATTCGTGTCGTCTTCTTTGCCTACGGAACCTGGCTGATGTGGCGCTACGTCTCGATCGTGGCGCACGAACGCATGGTCACCATCAACCTGCCGCGCCGCTGGTTCTTCTATGCCGTCCTGGCGGGCTTCGCGTTGATGTTTCTGCGCTCGATCCAGGTCTTCATTGGTAACTATAGGCGTGGCTATTCGGTGCTCGAGCGCCCCGGTGCGTTCGAAACGGTGGGGGACTGAGCGATGCTGTTATTGGTCGGAGGCTTTCTTGTCCTGATGCTGATTGGCGTGCCGGTCGCCGTGTCGATGGCGGCCGCCTCGGTGCTCTACCTCGTCCTCTATGGCGTCGCACCCGATATCATCGCGGCGCAGCGCATGATTGCCGGAGTGGAGAGCTTTCCGCTACTCGCCGTGCCCTTCTTCATCCTCGCCGGCAACCTCATGAACATCGCCGGCGTCACTGGCCGCATCTATGCCTTCGCCCTTGCCCTGGTCGGCTGGATGAAGGGCGGCCTGGCGCAGGTCAACATCATCGGATCGGTGATCTTCTCCGGTATGTCGGGCACCGCGCTCGCCGACGCCGCCGGCATCGGCACCATCGAGATCAAGGCGATGAAGGACCACGGCTATCCGATCGACGCCGCGGTCGGGGTCACCGCTGCCTCGGCGACGCTCGGGCCGATCTTCCCACCTTCGCTGCCCTTCGTCATCTACGGCATGATGGCGAATGTCTCGATCGGCGCGCTGTTCATGGCCGGCATCCTGCCCGGCGTGGTCATGACCGTGCTGATGATGGTGACGGTCGCCATCTTCGCCTATCGGCGCGGCTGGGGTTCCGATACGCCGTTCGAGCTTCGGCGGCTCGCCGAAGCGGCGGGCGAGGTGCTGGTGGTGGCTGCCTTCCCGCTCGCCTGCTATCTGCTGGTGCAGCTCGGCCTGTCCATCAATGTCGCGGTCGGCATCGCGCTGCTGGTGCTGGTTGCGGCAGACTGGTATTTCGACTTCTCCGCGGTCATGGCTCTGATGACGCCGATCATCCTGATCGGCGGGATGACGATGGGCTGGTTCACGCCGACCGAGGCGGCGATGGCCGCCGTGATCTGGTCGCTTTTCCTCGGGCTGGTGCGCTACCGCACGATGACGCTGCGCACACTCGCAAAGGCGAGCTTCGACACCATCGAGACGACTGCCTCTGTGCTCTTCATCGTCACCGCCGCCTCGATATTCGCCTGGCTGCTCACCGTCAGCCAGGCGGCACAACTGTTCTCGACCTTCATCTTCGCCCTCACCGACAACAAGTGGGTCTTCCTCATCCTGGTGAATGTCCTGATGCTGGTGGTTGGCTGCTTCCTCGATACGATCGCGGCGATCACCATTCTTGTGCCCATCTTGTTGCCGGTGGCCGCCGTATACGGCATCAACCCGGTGCATTTCGGTCTGATCATGACGCTTAATCTGATGATTGGCCTCCTTCATCCGCCGCTCGGCATGGTGCTGTTCGTCCTCTCGCGGGTCGCCAAGCTGTCGGTCGAGCGCACGACCATGGCAATCCTGCCCTGGCTTGTCCCGTTGATCGTCGCGCTGATCCTGATCACCTTCATCCCCGCCATCACGCTGTGGCTGCCGACGCAAATGGGACTGATCCGATGATCGATAGGGCAGTCGCCGCGACGCTGTTCGGCCCTGAGGATCTGCGGGTCGTCGAGCACCCGCTCGGCCCGCTTGCGCCGGGAATGGTGCGCGTGCGCTTCGGCGCAGGCGGCATTTGCGGTTCCGACCTGCATTATTTCCGCCATGCGCGGACCGGCGATTTTGTCGTCACATCGCCGCTCGTGCTTGGCCACGAGGTCGCCGGTGAAATCGTCGAAATCAACGCGGACGCGCCGGGACTTGCCGTCGGTGATCGCGTGGCGGTCAACCCCTCGCGCTGGTGCGGACAATGCGCGCGGTGCGCGGAGGGCCGCGCCAATCTTTGCGAAAACATCTATTTCATGGGCTCGGCGTCGAAAACGCCGCACATGCAAGGCGGGTTTGCCAGCGTGTTCGACGC
>NZ_SUEO01000084.1:16034-23674 GCF_004962925.1 Mesorhizobium sp.
CGCCCGCGCAATGCGTCAAGGTCCCGCACGATGTCGCCTACCAGGCGGCGGCACTTGCCGAACCGCTCGCCGTCAGCCTGCACGCCGTGGCACGGGCCGGCGACATAGCCGGCTGCAACGTCGTCCTGTTCGGCGCCGGCCCCATCGGGCTTCTGACTATGCTCGCCGCCAGGCTCAAGGGATGTGGCGAACTCACCGTCGTCGACATCGCAGAGGCGCCGCTTGCCTTCGCCAGCAAACTTGGAGCAAACAGGACGATCGACCTGTTCGGTGGCGACGAGGAGCTCAAGGCGCTCGCGTCCGACAAGGCGATCCGCAGCGGGCCTCGCGGCGGCGATCGCCAGCGTCCGACGCGGCGGCACGGTCGTTCAGGTCGGCAATCTTCCGGGTGGTCAGATCCCGGTGGCGGCTAATGCTGTGATGGCCAAGGAAATCGACCTGAAAGGCACGTTCCGCTTCGGCGCAGAATTCAACCAAGCGGTCGATCTCATCGTCGGCGGCGACATAGACGTCCTGAAGCTGGTGACCGCCGAACGCCCCCTTTCCTCGGCCCGCGATGCATTTCGCCTGGCCGCCGACCGTTCGCAGAGCGTCAAGGTCGTGCTGACCGCCGACTGAGGGTTTTCCCGGCGCCTGCCGCCAGCTGTTATCAACCGTTCCAGACTCAGCGCGCCGCCTCGCCTTCCTCCGCCTGCTTGCGCGCCCGCGCAAACTGGAGAGCCGCAACGCCGGCGGCCGCAGCAAGCGCCAGGCCGATCGGAATGAGGCTCGAGGGTTGGTCGGCCTTTTTGAGCACGGCCACGACGTCATATCCGACATCCAGCCCGATGCGCTTGGCGTAGGAGCCGAAATCGACATTGCTGATCATCAGCGCGTCGCCCGCTTGCGTGATGGTAAGGCCGATGTCGCGCAGCCGCTCCAGCGGCTCGCCTGGATCGCCGAGCGGCACGTTGACGGTCTTGCGTACATCTTCGCCCATGAGGTCGACACCCTCGACGACGAAATTGATGCGGCCGTCGGCCGGCGCCTGCCCGACCGCCGACAGGAACTCGCTCGCCGGCAATTCTTCGTAGGGCGGCGACACCTGATTGAGCCACCAGTCCGGCCGAAACAGCGTGAAGCAGATGAGAAGCAGGGCTGCACTTTCCCACAGACGGCTTTTCGTCACGAACCAGTTCATCGTCGCGGCCGAAAACAGCAATATTGCAATCAGCGACACGGTAGCGACCCAGATCGTCTGGGGCCAGGTGTCGACTCCGATCAGCAGGATCGTCGGATTGAAGATGAAGACGAACGGCAGGATCGCGGTACGCAGCGAATAGAGTGCGCCCTGGAAACCAGTGGCGATCGGATCCTCCTTGGAAATCGCCGCCGCTGCGAAGGCCGCCAGCCCAACGGGCGGGGTGATGTCGGCCATGATACCGAAGTAAAAGACGAAGAGGTGGACCGCGATCAGCGGGATTGGCAATCCGGCCTGCGCGCCGAGATCGACCACGACCGGTGCCATCAGCGTGGCGACCAGGATGTAGTTTGCGGTGGTCGGAATACCCATGCCGAGCACAAGACTGATCGCGGCGATCAGGATCAGCATCAGGATGACGTTGCCGCCGGAGATGAATTCGACGAGTTCCGTCATCATCAGGCCGAGACCGGTCAGCGTGATCGTGCCGACGACGATGCCGGCGGTGGCCGTGGCGATACCGATGCCGATCATGTTGCGGGCGCCGAGCGCCAGCCCGTCGATCAGGTCGTCCCAAGAGGCACGCACCGAGGATGCGAGGTCTTCGTGGCGGAATACTGCCATCAGCGGCTTGCGCGTCACGACGATGCCGAGGATCGAGACCGTTGCCCAGAACGCCGAGAGGCCAGGCGACATCTGCTCGACCATCAGGCACCACAGAAGCACGGCGATCGGGATGAGGAAGTCGAGTCCGGTTCGCGTGACGTCCCAGGCGCGCGGCAATTCCAGGATCGGCGCGTTCGGATCGTCGAGTGCGAGGTCCGGGTAGCGAGAGGAATACCAGACGGAGGCGACGTAGAGAGCCACGCCCGCGATTGCGAGCACCGGCGGCGCGGTCCCACCCAAGACAGTCTGGATAGCAACGATGCCGTAATAAACGATACAGACGGCGAGAATGCTGCCCGACAGTCCCAGCCCCATCCGCAGCATTCGTTCTCTTGCCGGCGTCCGACGCTGCGGGATCGTTTTCAGGTCCATCTTTATCGCTTCGAGGTGAACCATATAGAGCAGTGCTATGTAGGAAAAAACCGCCGGCAACAGCGCGTGCTTGACGATCTCCGAATAAGGAATGCCAACATATTCGACCATCAGGAAGGCGGCCGCGCCCATGACCGGCGGCATGATCTGGCCGTTGATCGAGGCCGCGGCCTCGATGGCGCCCGCCTTGACGCCGGAAAGGCCCGTGCGCTTCATCAACGGGATGGTGAAGATGCCGCCTGAAACCACATTGGAGACGGACGAGCCGGACACGACGCCATTGAGGGCCGATGAGACCACGGCAACTTTCGCCGGGCCGCCGCGCAAATGGCCGAGCAGCGCGATGGAGATCTGCATCATCCAGTTGCCGGCGCCTGCCTTTTCCAGAAGCGTGCCGAACAGGACGAAGAGAAAGACGAAGCTCGTCGACACGCCAAGTGCAATCCCGAAGACGCCTTCGGTGGTCAGCCATTGATGGTTGAGAAACTTGTTGAGTGATGCGCCGCGATGCTGAATCACATCCGGCATGTACTGGCCGGCAAAGGTGTAGAAGATGAAGATACACGCCACGACCACCATCGGAAAGCCGAGAGCGCGGCGAGTCGCCTCGAGGAGCAACAGGATGCCAACGGTGCCGGTGACGAGATCGAGCGTGGTCGGCTGGCCCGGTCGTCCGGAAAGCTGGACGTAAAAGAGAAAGAGGTAGGCGCCGGCAAATCCGCCGACCACGGCCAGCACCCAGTCCAGTAGCGGCACACGATCGCGGGGCGAGGATCTCAGCGCCGGATAGGCCAGGAATGTCAAAAACAGCGCGAAGCCGAGATGGATAGCGCGCGCTTCCGTATCATTGAGGATGCCGAAGCCGAACACGAACGGCAAAGGCGAAGCGTACCAGAGCTGGAAAAGCGACCATGCAACTGCAACCCAGAGCAGGATTCGAGCGACTATTCCGCCCGGATGCCGGCCACCCGTATCGGCCTCCGCGACAAGTTGTTCGAGCTCTTCGAGATCGACGCCGGCCGGTTGTTCTTTAACTTCGCTCATGACGCGTCCCGTTGCGGATGGCCCCGGCGGGTCCGCCGGACGTGTCGTCAGATTACGAAGCCTACTTCAGCCAGCCCTTCTCCTTGAAGTATTTTTCAGCGCCCGGATGCAGCGGCGCGGAATTCCCCTCCGACACCATCTTGGCCGGATCAAGATTGGCGAAGGCCGGGTGCAACGACTTGAATTCGTCGAAGTTCTCGAACACCGCCCGGGTCAATTGGTAGACGCTCTCATCGGGAACCTTGGCCGAAGTGACCAGCGTGGCGAGCACACCGAAAGTCCCGGTATCGTCGGGATTGTTTGCGTATAGACCGCCCGGAATGATCGCCTTGGCGTAGTAGGGATTCTCGGCGACAAGTTTGTCCACGACATCTCCAGTCAACGGCACCAGCTTGGCACCGCAGATGGTCGTCGGATCCTGGATGTTCGCTGAGGGATGACCGACGCCGTAGAAGAACCCGTCGATCTTGCCATCGCAGAGCGCCGGGCCGTGCTCGTCAGCCTTCAACTCCGATGCGAGCGAAAAGTCAGCCAACGTCCAGCCCATCGCTCCGAGCAGACGTTCCATGGAAGAGCGCGTTCCGGAACCGGGATTGCCGACGTTGAAGCGTTTGCCCTTGAAGTCCTCGAATTTCGTCACGCCGGCATTCGGATGCGCCAGGACCGTGAACGGCTCCGGGTGGATCGAGAAGACCGCGCGCAGGTCGGAATGGGCGCCACCGTCCTTGAATGATTCCAGTCCCTTATAGGCGTTGAACTGGACGTCGGACTGCGCCATGCCGAAGTCGAGTTCGCCTTCCTTGATCGTGTTCACGTTGAATGCCGATCCGCCGGTCGATTCGACCGAGCAGCGGATGCCGTGTGTCTTGCGATCCTTGTTGAGCAGGCGGCAGATAGCACCGCCGGCGGCATAGTAGACGCCGGTGACGCCACCGGTGCCGATGGTAACGAAATTCTGCTGCGCCATTGCGCTGGCCGAAAACAGCAGCGCGGCCGACAAGGCGGCAATCTGCGCTCCATGGCGTGCAATCCGGGCATGTTTCATCTGGTTCTCCCTTGGTACTTTGCGTGCCGTCGCGGCCGTCCGGTGTGTTAGTGTCAAGGCACGTCGATACATGCTACGATTGTTGCGCTTTATCAATCAAGGGAAATACTTGTTACAATGAATACGCGGGAGATGGGTTTCGACGTGCTTCTGGCGCGCATACTATCCGAACTCCCCGAACTGAGCTTAGAACTGCGCAAGGCGGCGCGATTCCTGGTCGATCATCCCGACGAGGTGGCGCTGGTTTCTATGCGGGTGCTGGCCTCCCGATCAGAGGTGACACCAACGACCTTCGTGCGACTGGCGCGGCGGCTAGGCTTTGGCGACTGGGCGGCGCTGCGTAAGCCGTTCGAGGACCGGCTACGCTCCGGCAAGGCGCATTTCGCGGCAAGGGCCGACGCGCTTGTCAAGCGCGGGTCGGAGGCGATCTTCGCGGAATCGCTGAGGACGACGGTGGCCAATCTGGCGGCGGCCGAATCGTTCAACGGCAGCGAAGAAATCGCAAGGGCTTGCATGATACTGGAGAAGGCGCAGCACATACGCGTCGCCGGGTTCCGAAGCTGCCGTGCGCCTGCCCACGCGCTCGTCTATCTCTGCCGGATGTTTCGGCGCGAGATCACGCTGCTCGGCGGCGACGGCGGTGCGGTCGAGGCGGAACTCGCAGCGCTCGGAAAGAGGGACGCCGTCGTCGCGATCGGCTTTTTGCCTTATTCGCGTGAACTCGGGCCGGTGGTGGAGGCTGCACAACGACACAGCGTCCCGATTGTCGCGATCGCCGACAGCATGGCTGCTCCGATCGCGCGGCATGCCGACGTTACCTTGCGATTTTCTACCGACAGCCCCTCCTTCTTCCCGTCGGTAACCGCAGCTATGGCTATCGTGGAAGCGCTGGCGGCAACGATGCTGGCGCGCAGCGGGCCGGCCGCCGCGGCTCGTGTCAGGGAGACGGAACTGGAGTTACAGGCGTTCGGGGCCTATCTGCCGGAATGAGGAGCGCAGGCGCTATGCCACCGCAGCGTCTATCGCGTCGCCGAGCCGTTCGACAACCGCGTCGATTGCTGAGGCGTCTATGATGAAGGGCGGCGCAAGCAGCACATGATCGCCGCGCACGCCGTCGATCGTGCCTCCCGCGGGATAGACGAGCAGGCCGCGCGCCATCGCCTCGCGCTTGACGCGAGCATTGAGCTTCAACTTCGGGTCAAAGGGCGCCTTGGTCGAGCGATCCTCGACCAGCTCCACACCCATGAAAAGGCCGCGCCCGCGAATGTCGCCGACATGGGCGTGATTGCCGAACCGTTCGCTCAGTCGCCGCGAAAGATGCGCTCCCATCGCCTGAACATTGGCGAGCAGATCGTCGCGAGCGATCACTTCCTGGACGGCGAGCGCCGCCGCGCAGGCCATCGGGTGGCACATATAGGTGTGGCCGTGCTGGAAGAAGCCGGAGCCTTCGGCGAAAGCCTCGAAGATGCGGCGCGACAGCAGCACCGCACCAATGGGCTGATAGCCTCCGCCTAGGCCTTTGGCGATTGTCATCAGGTCGGGCGCGACGCCGTCCTGCTCGCAGGCATGCAGCGTGCCGGTGCGGCCCATGCCGCACATCACCTCGTCGAGGATGAGGAGCACACCATAGCGGTCACAGATTTCGCGGATGCGCCTGAAATAGCCGGAAACGGCGGGCACTGCCCCCGCTGTCGCGCCGACGACAGGTTCCGCGACGAAGGCCATCACAGTGTCCGCACCAAGTTCGAGAATCTTGTCCTCGAGCGCCTGGGCGGCGCGCAGGCCGTAGGCCTCCTCGCTCTCACCGGCTTCCTGATAGCGGTAGGCATAGCATGGGTCGATGTGATGCGTGTCGATCAGCAATGGGCGGAATTGGGCGCGGCGCCACTCATTGCCTCCGGCAGCGAGAGCGCCAAGCGTGTTGCCGTGATAGCTCTGGCGGCGGGCGATGACGTTTCGCCGCTCGGGCCTACCAGTCTCGACGAAAAACTGCCGTGCCATCTTGAGTGCCGCCTCCACAGCCTCTGAGCCGCCGGACACGAAGTAGACGTGGCTTATGCCTTGCGGCGCACCGGCGACGAGTCTGTCGGCCAATCTCTCGGCCGGCTCATTGGTGAAGAAGCTGGTGTGGGCATAGGCGAGCTTGTCGGCCTGTGCGTGGAGCGCGGCCGTCACGTCGGGGTGGCTGTGGCCGAGGCAGGAAACCGCCGCGCCGCCTGACGCGTCGATATAGGCGCGGCCATCCCGGTCGAAGAGTTCGATACCCTTGCCGCCAGCCGCGACGGGCAGGGTCGCATGGATCTGGCGATGCAGGATGTGTGTCATGCTGTCCTCGATTGACGATGGCTCGTTTTGGAGTGAACCTATCATGCAACATGTGTTACAGAGTCCGCAATAGTGAAACAATTGGACTGCATCTATGACTGTCGATAGGGACGTGACCGGCCCCGGACTCATCGCGCCGACGGCGATCGCCGTTGCGCCGAATGGTGGACGGCGTGGCAAGGAAGACCACCCTGCCCTGCCGATTGGCCCCCAGGAATTGGCCCGGACCGCCGCCGCCTGCCTCGAGGCGGGCGCCGCCATGATCCATGTCCATGTCCGCGATCGCGACGGCGGCCATCTTCTTGACGCGCATGCCTATCGCGAGACGTCGAAAGCGATACGTGATGTGGTGGGTGAGCGGTTGATCATCCAGATTACCAGCGAAGCGGTCGGCCGATACCAACCGGCCGAGCAGATGGCGGTGGTGCGCGCTACCCGCCCCGAGGCGGTTTCGCTGGCGCTGCGCGAACTGGTGCCAGGCGCGGCCCATGAGACCGCTTTCGCGGAGTTCCTTTGGTGGTTGAAGAGCGAGCGCATCGCCCCTCAGATGATCCTCTACGCGCCCGAAGAGGCGTCGGCCCTAGCCGCCATGCAACAGCGGGGGCTGGTGCCTTTCGACGACATTCCGGTGCTCTATGTGCTCGGTCGCTACACGCCAGGACAGGTTTCGCGGCCGACCGACCTGCTTCCCTTCCTTGCACATGAGCGTCCGCGCTTTGCGCACTGGATGGTCTGCGCCTTCGGTCGGGAAGAAACCGCCTCCGTTACGGCCGGTGCGCTGCTGGGCGGCCATGTCCGCGTCGGCTTCGAGAACAATTTTGCTCTCGCCGACGGCACAACCGCCAGGGACAATGCCGCGCTCGTAACCGCAACCAAATGCGCCCTGACCGCTTGCGGCGTCCGGACCGCCCAAGCCAACGACCTGCGCGCCGCTTGGTCGATCCAACGCTAGCTTTGCTCAGGTTTACGGTTGCGCTCCGCAGACAGATTTTGAGGCGATTGAAGAAC
>NZ_SUEO01000085.1:0-6588 GCF_004962925.1 Mesorhizobium sp.
ATGGTCGAGCACGGTTACGCCCGCCATAAGCACCCGGCGGCGCATGAAGCGCATATAGTCCGGTCCGCGTAGATTGGCGATGTAGAGCCGCCCGTCATCCTCGCTCGGAAACGGATAGCCCCACTCAGAAAGTTGCAGCAGGTTGCGGTAGGCGGTGTCGACGCAGCGCAGCATCCAGCGCTGGTCGGCGAGTTCGCCGGTGCGCTGCCAGCGCCGCTCGACCACCGCATGCCTGTTGTCGCCCGGCGGCACGCACCAGGTTCCGGTATTCGACGGCGCCGTGGCGCCGCTGGTGCCGAGATAACCCTTGTCGGACAACACCACGGTCGCACCGTTCTCAGCCGCGGCGACCGCCGCCCAAGCGGCCGACGGACCACCGCCCAGCACCAGCACATCGGCGGTGAGATGCAGCCTTTCAGGAGTCGGTTGGACGGCTCTGGCAATCTTCGGCATGATCACTCGCGGCAAGGAATTGGCGGCCGGCAGAGAATGGCGGGGGGGCGGATCAGGCCGCCCTGGAGAACCAGACCGGCTCGTTGCCTGCGCTCCACTTGATGTTGCAACCGATCGACGGCACCTGCTCAGCGGCGGGCTTCCCGCCCTCCAGCACAGAGTCGACCGCGGCGCGCAGATCTGCACCCGTCACCGGCCTGCCATTGCCCGGCCGCGCCCCGTCGAACTGGCCGTGATAGGCCAGCCGCCGGTCGGCGCCGAACAGGAAGAAATCGGGCGTGCAAGCCGCTCCATAGGCTTTCGCGGTCTGCTGCGAAGCGTCCTTGAGATAAGGGAACGCATAGCCGAACTTTTCCGCCTCCTCGCCGATCCGGGCCAGCGTCTCCTCGGGATGCGCCTCATGGTCGTTGGCGTTGACCGCCACCACCTGCAGGCCCTTTTCGGCATAGTCAGCGGCGAAGGCGGCGAACGCCTCGCGGATCAGCACCACGAACGGGCAACGGTTGGAGATGAAGGCGACGAGCAGCGCCGGCTTGGCATCGAAGTCCGCGAGCCTGTGCAACACGCCCTGCGCGTCCGGCAGCAGGAAATCAGCGGCTCTGGTGCCGAGGTCGATAGAATTGGATTCGGTTTTCGGCATCGATGCTCTCCCTTTGGGCGCCCGGCATTCTCGCCTTGTCAAATTCATCTTAGTCTATGAACTTAGTAGAATTATAGGCTGGAGAGGCCGTCCACGGTCAAGCTGGCGGACTAGAATATCGTGCCAATGTTTGTGCCGGCCCGGCAACTTTGTTCGGCCGGCCAGGCGCCTCTGAGAAAAGAGTGCGCCGGCCGAGAGGTGGCAATGAGTCAGAGGTTCGGCTGGATTGAGCGGCCGTGTGGAGACTCAGATCAGGCCGGCATCTTCAAATCATCGGCGTTCCTCAATCCGCGCCGACCACCTCCGGATAGAGTGCCTGCGCCAAGTCGCGGATCGCGTCGGCGGTGCGCGGGCCGAAGCCGATCATATAGGCGCCGTCCAATACGATCAGCGCCCTCTTCTCCGCCGCCGGCGTGGCGCTCAGCGCGCGCGTGCCGAACACCTGCTCGGCGGTTGGCCCGCCCTTGCCGTCACTCATCATCAGGATGACGTCAGGCGCCATTTCGATCAGCTTTTCCTCCGACGCTGCCTTGTAGCCCTGCACCACGGCCATCGGATTGATGCCGCCCGCATAGCGGATGATCGCGTCGGCCGCGGTGCCCGCGCCAGCCGCGCTGAGCCGCACGAGGCCGTGGAAAAACACCACTTTCTTGCGGCGTTCTGCCGGTATTTTTGCGGTGAGATCGGCGGCGGCCCGGAAAGCATCGAGCACGCGCCTTGAAACCTCCCTGCCTTTGTCCTCCAGGCGAAGCGCTGCGGCGATCAGGGTTATCTTGCGCTCGATGCCTTGTGGACTGTTGTCTTCCGGCACGAAGACGACAGGGATCGCCAGCGACTTCAGCACCTCGATCGCCTCCGGCGGCCCGCTGTCCTGCGCCGCCAGGATCAGATCGGGACGAAGCGCGACCAAGCCTTCGACGGACAACTGGCGCCGATAGCCGACATTGGGCTTTTGCGCGACGGCAACGGGATATTTGCTGCCGCGATCGACGGCGATGATCCGCTCGCCGGCGCCCAGCGCATCGACGATCTCGGTAACGTCGGAACCGAGCGTCAGTATTCTGGTTCCCGGACCGGTCGCGACTGTCCGCCCTGATGCGTCGACGACCGTCTCGGCGGCCAGCGCCTTGAACCCGCAAGACGGCGCAAGAACGGAAAGCGCCAACAGCAGCACCACCGCCATACTGCTCGATCGAAACCAGCGCGTCTGCCTGCGCCCGCTATTACTGCCGACCATGCCATTTCGCTCCTGTGGTTAAAACCGGGAAGATGGTCGTGGCTATAAAATTAAAGTTGACTAATATCATCATGTTTCAATAAGTAGCCCTGCCCGACCGCCGGTCGAGGCTTCTCCATCACGCCAGCCAGGGCCGACGGCCGCCGCCAGCAATCTTGCTTTTTCCGGGGGCGGCATCGCTATGAGACTGACAAGCAACAAGACCTTGATGGCGAGTACCGCGCTCGCCTTCGCGCTCGGCCTGTGTGCCGCGCCGCCCGCCGCCGCGCAGGAGGAGCAGAAGCAAGGCGCCGCCGCCAAGGCCGACAGGCCGGTCAAAGTCTCCCAGCGGACTGAAACCGGGCAGAGCGAGCCGACCATGCTCGACCTGATCACCATCTCGGCGACGATGATCAAGACGGCTGTCATCGACTCGATGGCCGCCATCAGTGCCGTCGATCAGGAGGAGCTCGAACGCATCCAGCCCGACACCGCCGCCGACATTTTCCGCACCACCCCCGGCGTCGCTGCTTCGATGAACGGCGACGATCCAGCGACCGCCATCAACATTCGCGGACTGGAACAATATGGCCGCGTGGTGGTGACGCTCGACGGCGCCCGCCAGGATTACTGGCGCGTCGGCCACGGCTCGGGCTCGTTCTATGTCGAGCCGGAACTGATCAAGGAAGCCACCGTCATTCGCGGCCCGGTCTCGAATGCCTATGGCTCGGGCGGCATCGGCGGCGTCGTCTCCTTCGAAACCAAGGATGCCGGCGATTTCCTCAAGCAAGAGGAGCGCTGGGCGCTGAGCGAGAAGCTCGGTTATGAGAGCAATGGCGATGGCTTCACCACAAGCACCACCGGCGCCTACCGCTTCAGCGACGATGCCGACATCATCGGCAACCTCATCTACCGCGACCGCGACAGCTACACCGACGGCAATGGCGACACTGTGCCGTGGACCGGCGAGCGCATCACCAGCGGCTATGTGAAGGCGACGCTGCGCCCCGCCGACGGCCACGAGCTCAAGCTCGGCGCAATCCTGCAGCGCTACAGCGACCAGATCACCGGATCGAGTGGTTCGACCTCGCCGACGCTGAGCCGCTACGACACCGACACGACCAACCAGACCTACACGGCGGCCTACACGTGGAAGCCGGACGATAACGAACTGATCGACTTCAGCGCCAATGCCTACCACAACCGCACGCGCGCCGAGCAGACACAGGTCTGGCCGGTGTCTGCGATCGGCAACTTCCGCTACTACGATGTCGCCACCACGGGCTTCAACGTCAAGAACTCCTCACGTTTCGATGCCTGGGAGATGGCCCACACGCTCACCTACGGGCTCGACTACTATTATCTGGAAGCCTCGTCGGAAGCCGCGCATTTCGGCGCCGGCGAACAGCAGGGCTATGGCGGCTTCCTGCAATGGCAGGGCGACTATGAGAACTGGCTGCAGCTCATCGCCGCCATGCGTTATGACGGCTACCAGCTCGACGGCGAAACGAAGACCGTGCCGCCGGAGGAAGCCTCGATGTCGGGCGACCGCTGGTCGCCCCGCCTCACCGTTGGCGTGACCCCGTTGGAAGGCTTCCAGTTCTACGGCACCTACTCCGAAGGCTACCGGGCGCCGGGCCTGCAGGACGTCTATCGCGGCGGCGGCGCGCATGGCGGTGGCGACAGCTACCAGCCCAACCTGCTTCTCCAGCCCGAAACGGCGAGGAACTGGGAAGCCGGCGTCAATTTGAAGTACGACGATGTGCTGGCTGCGGGCGACCTGTTTCGTGCCAAGGTCAACGTCTTCCACACCGATATCGAGGACTATATCGATGTTGACCTGACCGTCCTGCCGCGCACGGCGATCAACATCGGCGACGCGCGGCTGAAGGGCATCGAGGCCGAAGCCGTCTACGACTATGGCTGGGGCTTCGTGAATCTGGCCGGCGCGCTGATCGACGCCAAGGTCGTCAGCAGCGTCTATTCCGGTCAGGCGCTTAACAACACGCCGCTTGACCGCTTCGCGGCCACGCTTGGGTTCCGGATGCTCGAAGACCAGCTCACCGTCGGTGCGCAATATCTGAGCATCGGCAAGATCACCCGCACCAGCCGCACCAATCCGAACGCCATGCCGGTGGTCAATGACGGCTTCGACCTGGTCAATGTCTTCGCCAACTGGCGCATCAATGACCACGCCAGGCTCGATTTCGCCGTCGATAACGTCTTCAACACCGCCTACACCGACCCGCAAAGCGCATGGTCGACGTCTGCGGCAACGGAACAGGGCAAGGGCCGCACCTTCAAGGTGGCGCTCACAGGCAGGATCGGAGGTTGAGCGTGAGCGAAGAACGCGGACTGGCCTGCGAAGCGCGTCTGAACCTGCGCAACCTGCCGCTTTACATCGACCGCATCAGCGACCGGCTGCAGAGCTTCGATGCCGATGCCTCACAGGACGGACAGCGGCTCGACTTCCGCTTCGCCTTCGGCGGCGCATCTCTCGACATGGAGCGGCTGGTGATGCGGGCCAATGCCGCCGACCGCGACGGCCTTGCCCGCATCAAGGACCTGCTGGCCACCGCGGTCCAGGTCTATGCCAGGGAAGAAAAGCCCGAGATCGTCTGGACCGGCGATCTCGCTGACGAGACCGGCCTCGCCCAGTTTCGCGAAATGGTCGTGACTGACGTTCACGACCTCACTCCGCATATGCGCCGCATCCGCTTCGCCGGCGAGGATCTCTCTCGTTTTGCGAAATTCGGCGGCATGCACATCCGCATGCTGTTCCCCACCAGGGAAGTGCCCGATCCCCTGTGGCCCATGCTCGGCAGCAATGGTCTGCCGGTCTGGCCTTCGGACGACAGGCGCCCGGTGGCGCGCGTTTACACGATCCGCGCGCTCGACGTGGCCAACGGCATCATCGATGTCGACTTCCTCATCCATCCCGGCGACAGTGTCGGCGCCCATTGGGCCATACACGCAACTGCGGGCATGAAAATTGGCATCATGGGGCCGGTCGGCCGCCCGGTGCGGCCGGCATCATGGTATCTCATGGGTGCCGACGAAACCGGCTTGCCGGCGCTGGCGCGCATGCTGGAGATACTGCCCGCCGAGACCAAGGGCGTGGCCTTCGTCGAGATCGCCGACGATAGCGAACGGCAGGTGATCGACAACGCGACCGGCATAGAGCTGCACTGGTTGCCGAGAAATGGTGTACCGGCCGGCCTCGACGCAAGGCTGGCGCGCGCCATCCTGTCAGTGTCATGGCCAACCGGTTCGGCGTTCGGCTGGTTTGCTGCGGAAGCGGCGGCCGCCAGGATTGTTCGCGAACACTGGCGCGGCACGCTGGCGCTCGGCCGCAATGAAACACTGGCTGCAGCTTATTGGCGGCGGGGCGCGGCGGGACTGATGGCCGGCTAGATCTTGCTTAGCATCGCTTGCGCATCCTCAGACATGCTGATCGCGATTCGGTCGCCTGAGACAATGCCTGAGACATCGCAGACGACCAGCGGCATGCTGATATCATAGAGGAACTCGGCAACGATGGCGCCGACGGCAAGAATCGGATCCGGCCGCCCCAGGATAATGCCGGCCGGCGCCGTGCCCCGGCGGATCGCCTCGGCCAAGACCGAGGACGAGGACGACGAGCCCCGCCCGCTTGGCATGACCAAGATCCTGCCGGCGACATTCTGGCCGAGATCCGGATGCGAATGATCTGTTATATCGCCTGTCTCGGCGTCGATCCCGCCCCAGAAGCTGAGCGCTTGTGAAAGTACCAGTGCCGCTCCTTGCGCCTCGCCGGCAAGCTGGAAGGCGCCAACTCTGTTCAGGGCTCGACTTTCCCGTTCGCTCACCGCACGCCTCGCACGACGCGGCCGGCAGCGGCCGAGCGAACGCAGTCTTCCATGTCGCCGAACGCCACCGACACGCCGATATTGCCCGGCGCGTAATGCGCCCATTTGCCTGAATTGGTCATCACCACCCCGTCGAGACGCTCAAGGATCGACGTGACATATGTGCAGGTATCCGTAACCGGAATGAGGTTGAACTTCTCCGCATTGTCCAGTTCGCCTTCCTCTTGCAATTGCTTCAGCGTCGCGCGCCCGGTGTTGACATAGATCGGGATGCCCCTGCCCGGCGCGATATGGCGCAGCATCGGCAGCAGGCGCATCCACTCATCATGGGAGAAATGCGGCGTGCCTAACGAGACAGCTGCAAGCGGCGCGCCGTCGGGGACGCTCGACAGCCTGGCCAGCGCGTGGTCGATGTCGGCGTCGGGCTGATC
>NZ_SUEO01000085.1:6598-23512 GCF_004962925.1 Mesorhizobium sp.
CGGCGCGGGTGATGCGGATCGTCTCCTCCGGCGCCATGCCGCGAAACGCCTCGTCGAGCGTCTTTGCTTCCGGCGTGATGCCGACCGCATGGAACAGCGCCACGGCGCCCGTCGTTGCCGCCGCCGCACCTAGCGCCTTCAACTGATCCTCGTCGCGCGGCTGCGGCAGACCCGATATGACCGGGACGCGGTCGCCGCTCTTTTGCCCGATGATCAGCCCGACGCCGACGAACAGGGCATCGGTAGGCTCGAAAGAACCGGTCATATCGAACAGGATTTGGCCGCGCCGGTTTTCGCTCAGATGCAGGCCCCAAGCCGGCGCGCGCCCAGTCATCGCGCAGCACAAATCGATGAAATCGCCATAGCGGTTGGTGCGCGCTCCAATCACCGAATTGGCAAAGACGATGGCGTTGGACTCGCCCCAGGCGATCTGCTCGCCAAAGCCCGGCCGGAACCGCGTCTGATAGGGCGCGCAGCTGAAGGTCGCCTGGCAACCGAGTTCCAGATGCGCCTTCATCAGACGGCGTGCCGGCGCCTCCTGTGACGGCGGCATCTTCACCAGTCCGGGATGGATGAGGTCGAACGAGCCGACATTCAGCGTCGTCGGCACAAGCACGCGACCACCGCCTTCGACCAGCCTCTCGACGAAATCGAGGCTGGCTGGGCCGTGATAGAGGCAGCCATCGATATGGGCACCGGCAATGTCCAACAGCTTGCGCGCGCCGACTGCGTTGGAAAAGGCGACCAGGATCTTCATCGCGGCGGCCACGGCCGGGCCCTGCTCGCCCTGCAGCATCGACCGGTCATCCGCACTGAGTTCAAGCGTCATCGGGTGCTCCGCTTTCCCGCACTATACCCGATCATGCTCTCCTCGATTGCGGTCCGCCTGGCAAGTCCGGCGGCCTGATCTAGCTCGTGGCGATCAGCACCGTACTTTCCGGCGACCAACGCAGCACAACGTCCTGACCTTCCGCCAGCCTTGCAGCGCCGGTGTTCTGCACGATGACCTTGAGCGTCTGGCCGTCGCGTTCGACGAAATAGGTGCTGTTGTTGCCGGCGAAGATACGCTTGGAGACTTGGCCACGGAGCACATTGCCATTGGCCTGGTCCGCGCTTCCGGTATCGATGGCGATGCGGATGCGTTCCGGCCGTACCGCGCAGCTGGCCTTGGCGCCGGCGGCAAGCGTCGCGCCCGCGCCGGCAGCGATCGCCGTTCCGTCAGGCAAGCGGATGCCGGCGCCGGTTGTCGCGCCGCGCAATATATTGGCGTCGCCAAGGAAGGTGGCGGCGAACTCGCTCTTCGGGCTGTCGTAGATCTCCTCTGGCGGCCCCTCCTGCACCAGCCGGCCATCGCGCAGGATACCGATGCGGTCGCTCATCGTCAGCGCCTCTTCCTGGTCGTGGGTGACGAAGATGGTGGTGATGCCGATCTCGCGCTGGATACGCTTCAGTTCGATCTGCATGTCGACCCGCAGCGCTTTGTCGAGCGCGCCGAGCGGCTCGTCGAGCAGGAGCACACGCGGCCAGCGCGACCCGCTGGCGCTGGCCGCCGGATAGCTGATGCGGCCGGCGGCCACCGAGCTTGCCGAGCTGCACTAGGTCGAGCGCGCGCTGCACCTCGCTGGCGACAATTGCCTTGGCCTCGCCACGCACCGAGAGGCCGAAGGCGACATTGTCGGCAACGCTCATATTGGGAAACAGCGCATAGTTCTGGAACACCATGCCGATGCGCCGCTTCTCCACCGGCACCCGCTCGACGCTCTCGCCGCCGATGGCGATGCGGCCGGTATCAGGGAAATCGAAGCCGGCGATCTGGCGCAAGAGCGTGGTCTTGCCGCTGCCCGACGGCCCGAGCAGCGCATAGAAGCCGCCGTCGGCGAAGTCGATGGAGACGTCGTCCAGCGCCTTGTGCGCGCCGAAACTGCGCGACAAATTCGATACCTGCACGCCGGCCATTATTTCTCTCCGCCGAATTTGAAGAACCGTGCCGTGAGCAGCATCAGCGCCATCGAGACGACGATGATGATCGTCGAGACCGCGTTGATCTCAGGCGTAAATCCCTTGCGGATCGCGGCGTAGATTTCGACCGGCAGCGTCGTCTGGCCCGGCGTCGAAAGGAAGTAGGACACCACGAACTGGTCGAACGACACGGCGAAGGCGAACAGCCCGCCGGCGATGACGCCCGGCATGATCCACGGCAGCGTCACGCGCGAAGTTACCTGCCACTGATTGGCGCCGAGCGACCGCGCCGCCTCTTCAAGTTCCGGCACAAAGGTCTGCAGCCGGGCGGAGACGACGACGATTACATAGGGCAGCGCCAGCGCCACATGGCCGAGCAAGATTGCAAACAGCCCACGCCCGATGCCGACGCCGAAGAAGAAGATCAGCATCGCCGTGCCGGTGATCAGCCACGGAATGGCGATCGGCGGAAATAGCAGCGCCTGCAGGAATTTCTTGCCGCGAAATTCGTAGCGGAAAAGCGCCAGCGACGCCGCAGCGCCGAGGACGACGCAGATGATGGTGGTGATGATCGCGATTTCGAGGCTGTTCCAGGTGGCCGAGATCAGCTGGTCGTTCTGCCACAGCGAAGCATACCACTCGGTCGTCCATTCGAACGGCAGTTGATAGAAGGGCGAGACGTTGAACGACATCAGCGCCATGATGATGATGGGGAGGTAGAGGAAGGCGAGCAGCAGCCAGATGTAGAGCCGGCCGAGCCATTCCAGGATACGGGTCGTCGCCATCACGCAGCCCTCTTTAGCACCGGCGACGCCAATGCCAGGATGACCAGCACGACGGCCAGCAGAATGAAGGAGAGTGCTGCACCCAGCGGCCAGTTGAAGACGGCGACGAACTGGTCCTCTATGACCGTGCCGTAGAAGGTGCCGGTGCGCCCGCCGAGGATGCGCGGTTCCATGAACGAGCCGACGACGGGCACGAAGATCAGCGCCGCCCCGGCGACCAGCCCCGGCATGGACAGCGGAATGATCACCCGTCTCAGCATCTGCAGCCGCGAAGCGCCCAGCGAGCGCCCCGCCTCGATCAGCGAATCGTCGATCGCCTGCAGTGTGAGATAACAGGTCAGCACCATGTAGGGCACGTAGGAGTGCACCAGGCCAATGATGACGGCCGGATAGGAATACATCAGGTCGATGTTGATCTTGAACGGCAGCACGGCGTTGAGCGCGGTGTCGAGAATGCCGCCTTCGCGCAGCACCATCGCCCAGGAGAAGATGCGCACCAGCCCGTTCGACCAGAACGGCAGGATGACGAGCAGGAAGATAGCCTCGCGGCTGCGCCCCTTCAGCACCTTGGCCAACACGTAAGCCGCGGGATAGCCGATAACGACGCACCACAGCGTTACCTCGAGCCCGAGCCTGAGCGACGCCAGCAGCAGCGTCCAGTAAAGCCCTTGCGAGAAAAAGGTCGTGTAGTTGGCGAGCGTGAACGCCCACGCCTTCCCTGCCAGTGGCAGCTCGGTCATGAAGGAGAAGAAGACCATGGCCGACAGCGGCAGGAAGATCGCCACCGTCAGCCAGAGATAGGCAGGCAGGAGTAGGGGCAAAGCCGATCGCAATCCGCTCCTTGAACCGGTCGCGACCTGTCCAGCCATATGCTACTCCTCCCCGAAAAGGCCGCCGTTACTTCA
The DNA here is from genome assembly GCF_004962925.1 of Mesorhizobium sp. Taxonomy (GTDB): domain Bacteria; phylum Pseudomonadota; class Alphaproteobacteria; order Rhizobiales; family Rhizobiaceae; genus Mesorhizobium. The sequence continues at coordinate 10,248 of NZ_SUEO01000085.1, forward strand.
CGTTGACCTTGAGCTCCTGCCACAGCGCCAGATAGGCCTCGCGCTGGGCATCGGTGATCGGCGCCTGGAACTGGATGCGCTTGGCCACATCAGGATCGCCCATCACCTTGCGGTTGAAGGCATCTTCGGGAAGGGCTGCGACCGCCTTGGTGTTGGCCGACACCGGCGCGCCGACCTTGGTGACCCATTCGACATAGAAGGACGGATCGATCATGTAGTTGATGAAGGCCTCGGCGCCGGCGACATTCTTGGCGCCGACTGGAATGGAAAAGGCGTCGAGCCAGGCGACGGCCCCTTCCTGCGGGATGACCAGCGCGACCGGCAGCTTGAAATGTGTCTTGGCGCGGTCGGCCGAGCCGCTCCAATAGGTGCCGATGTCGATCTGGTTGGAGGCGACCATCTGGTTCCAGTCGTTCTCCGAGCTCCAGAACGTCTTGATCTGCGGCATCAGCGAGGTCAGCTTCGCCTTGACCGCTTCCATATGCTTGATGTCGTTGATGTTCTGGCCGGTGGCGATGGCGCCGAACTGGACCGCTTCGACAGCATCGTCGCGGATGACCACGCGACCCTTATGGGCTTCGTTCCACATTTCGGTGATGCTGGTCGGCGGCGTCTCGAAGGCCTTCTCGTTGATGGCGAGCGCGGTCAAGCCCCACACCCATGGCACGCCATAGACCTTGCCGTCGCGGGCGAGCATCGGCGAGCCTGCCTTGTCCGGGCTGATGTCGGCATAGTTGGGAATCTTCGAGACATCGATCGGCTGGATCAGTTTTTCCGCCATCGCCTGGTCGTTGAAGGCGGCGTTGATCATGACGACGTCGTAGAGGCCGGGATTGGTCCTGAGCTTGGTCAGCATTTCCTGTTCGGAATTGAAGAAGTCGTTGACGACCTTGTTGCCGGTCGCCTTCTCGAAGGCCGCGATGGCCCAGGGCTCGTCGGCCCCGTAGCCCTTCCAGTTGAGCACATGCACTTCGGCGGCAGTGGCGGCCAGCGTGAGCGCGGAGGTGACGACGGCAGTCGCCGTCAGGAAAGCAGTCAGTTTGGGCATGCGCATGTTCGTTCCTCTCATTGTTTGCCCGGTTGGCGGGGCTTGTTACGTCATTTAGGCTGTCAGAAATGGGCCTCTTGCTTCCGCCACTGCACGGTCGTCGATCGATCGCCATGGCTGAGGAATGTCTGGATCTCCTGATCCGTGGGCGCGGACGACCCGCCATGGCGGGTGACCGAGAGCGCCGCCGCCCCATTGGCATAATTTGCCGCTTCGAAGGGCGGCAAGCCGCGCGACAGCGCGCTGACGAAGGCGCCAATATGGGTATCACCGGCGCCGTTGGTGTCGACGGCGGTGACCTTGAAACCGGATATGACCTGCGCTGTGCCGTCGGCCAGCCGCACGAAGCAGCCTTTTGCCCCGGCGCGGATGACTATGCCTGCCGCCTTGGGGCAGTGGCTGGTCAGCAGCCGGGCGGCGATCACCTCGACATCGCCTGGGCCGGCGATCTCGGCCGCTTCGGCGGTGTTGCAGCTCAGCCATGTCGTGCGGGCAAGCACCCGGTCGAGAATGGAGCGCGGAATATCTGAGATGACCGGCGTCGGATCGAAGACGAAGGGAATTTCCGCCGGCAGCGCCTCGATCCAGTCGGCCAGCGCACCGCGGCTGCCGGGATAGCTCAGCGTGTAGCCGGAGGCGAACACCCAGTCCCCCGGCGCAACCCGGACCGGCGTCATCATGTCGAGGCTGAGCATACTCTCGGCGCCAGGCCACGACACGAAAGTGCGCTCGGCGTCGCCGCTGATCATGGCGACGCAATTGCCGCTGTCCATCACCGGTGAAGACGGCGTCAGCGTTGCAATGCCTTCGGCGGCAAAAGCGGCGCGCAGGAAGTCGCCATTCGGTCCACTGCCGAGTTGGCCGCCGAAGACGACCTTCATGCCGGTGCGGCTGGCTGCGACCATCATGTTGAAGCCGCCGCCGGCGACCTGGGCATAGCTCAATGCTGTCTTTTCGGTGCCGGGCGCCGGCAAGGCGTCGATGCGGTAGACATAGTCGACCACCGCGCTGCCGACATGGACAAGACGCCCGCTCATGCCGCCGCATCCTTGCCCGAACTGCTTTTCGCCATCCGCATGGCGATCAAGTCGGCGGCGAGCGCGCGCATATTCGCAATGTCGATGCCTTTGAGCCGGGCGATGTGTTCCTGTGGCAATCGGGAAAGGCCGGCGCAAGCGCCTGCCATGCCGGCGGCAACGGCCCCGATCGTGTCGGTGTCGCCACCGAGATTGGCGCTGATGACGGCCGCCTGCCAGGGGTCGCCGCTTGCGATTTCCAGCACCGCGAAGGCCGCCGGAACCGATTCCTGGCTGGCAACACCGGTGCCGACCAGGTCGACGATGAGACGGATTCCGTCAGTGACAGCCTTGCCGCGGACGAGGCCCCTCGCCCAGTCGATGCGAGCGGCAATATCACCGCCGGTGACCCAGTGTCCGAGTGCTGCCCCTCGCCTTGCCGCCACAACCGCGCGATCCGAAGCGGCACGCCAGTCGCCGCCGGCAACACCGCAACTGACGGCAGCAGCGACGGCTGCGGCCGAGGCAATCGCGATCGAAGTGTTGTGCGTGGCGCGGCAGGTTTCCGCGACTTTGGCGACCAGCGCATCGAGCGGTTCCAGCGGCATCATGATGCCGACCGGCGCGATGCGCATGGCCGCACCATTGGTGTCACCGCCACTTCCGGCCTCCTCAGCCGGTACGCCGCCATTGATGGCATCGATGGCGCGCTTGGTCGACGGGCCGAGCAGGTCGTAGCTGCCGCGCGCCTTCACGTCGCGCTCCCAGTCGAGCAGTGCGTTGACCCAGCGCGTGTGATCGAAGCTACCGCCTGAAACAACCAGAATACGGCCGAGCAGCAGCGCCTGTTCGGTGTCGTCGGTAACAGTGCCGGCGGCCAAGCCTTTCGACACCGGATGGTCGGCGACGGGTGCAACGAAATCCTCGATATGACCGTAGAACTCGACGATGCGGGCCGGCGACAGCAGCTGCGTCGGCATGCCGAGCGCGTCGCCCAGCGCGCCGCCGATAAGTGCACCCATCGCGCGATCGACCACCTCGGCCGTGTCCATGCTCAGAACTCCAGGTGAAGGGCGAAATGCGCCGGATTGAGCAGGCTGGTGACGAATTCGATGGCGCGGCCATCGGCAGCGCGCGTCAACCGCCGCGTGCGCAGGAACGGCGCGCCGGGCGCGCAGTCGAGAATGGCCGCGTCCTCGGCACTCAGCATCTCGATATCGACCCATTCCTCGCCATGGTCGGAGATAAGTCCCGCCCCACGCAGCGTCTGGTGTAGCGAGCCCTCCCGCAGGCCGCGCAACGGCACGTCCTCCAGCTCGGGCGACAGCGGCAGGCGGCTGCGTTCGATCGAGATGGCGTGGCCGTCGTCGGCGTTGGTGCGGACGCGGTCGACGGCGACGAAGAACGGGCTTTCGACGCCCAGTCTGGCCGCGAGCTCGGCATCCTGTATGACTTCGAGCCTGAGCGTGCGCGTCTCGGCATTGGCGCCGGCATTGGCCAGCGCGCGCGACCAGCCGACGGCGTCGTCGACCGGCATGCCGTCGAAGGTGACGAACGAGCCGATGCCGACCTTGGTGGTGATCAGTCCGCGGCTCGACAATTCCTCGAGACCCTTGCGAATGGTGTTGCGGCTGACGGAGAAGCGCTGGACGAGCTCGTTCTCGCTCTGCAGGCGGTCGCCGAAACCGAGCACGCCGGAGCGGATCTCGCGCTCGAGGACGGTGGCGATCCGTTCGGGCTTGCCCGTGCCGGGAGATGACTGAGCCGTGCGACGCGCCATGGAATACCTGTTCAGTGAACCTGTATAGTCCTGTTCAATATCGTGGCGTAATAGTCATGTCAACGGCTCATAGCCCAGCATGCTTGTTTGAGTTCCCGGCATCCCCCCCCATGCCGGGCAAGATTGCCCTGCTGATCACGAACGGTTCGTCGCAGGCCGGAATTTTATGGGAACCTTCCCCACCCCCGAGCGGTTTTTTCTATAGTCGCAAATGCGGCAACAACCGAAAAAATGGAGACAAATGGAGACAAATGGAGACAACTATGCTTACGAAAATTCTCGCAGCGTCCCTACTCGCCGCCGGTCTGGCCACTTCCGCGATGGCCCAGAATGCCAGCGGCCCAGACGCTGACATGGGTACCGGCAGTGACAGAAGCGTCGTCACCGACCCGGCCCCGATCGATCCGAACCTAGCCAATCCGAATGTCGATTACGGGACTACCGGTAGCATCATGGGTCCTGACGGCCTGAATTCCAATGCCGATCAGAACTGCCCTATAGGCCCGCAGGGCGCGATGCCTGATGCAACGAACAAGGCTCCCGGAACGGTGTCACCGACCGTCAACGACAACCACTGCGGCAAGTAACCGATATCGATTTCGGGAATTCACGCTTTCGGCCGCGGCACGGACAGAGCTTCGTCCCGCGGCCGAAGCGCTATATGTCCTAGCTCGCTGAAGCCTTGCGCGGCCGGGCAGGCTTTGGCTTAGTGTCCTTGGGCTTGCTATCCTTGGCTTTGGCTGCCGCCGGCCCCTTCGGCCGAACCGCCTTCGCTTTCGGCTTGCCGTCCTCACCGTCGATCTCGGCTGTGGCCTGGTCCCAGTGCTGCTGATGCGCGCCGTCGGGCCGGCCGGCTTGTTCCCAGATCGCGTGGGCCCGCTGACGAATGCGTTCTTGCTTGTCGTCCGTCACTGTTGCCTCCATCGGCTCGAATCCGTGAGCGACAACTGCTTTAGCTGAAATTTCGATCGGCGTCTTGAGCGGCTTCAGCCCTAATCGGACAGAACCGCGACACCGAGGAGTGCTGCCTTCTTGGTGATCAGCCCCGCCAGATCTGCGTCCGAGCGCTCCGTTCCAGTTTGCTCACGCACCGCTGCAATCAACTCCTTCATCGACAACAGGGCACTGCCCCGTTCAGCAAGCAATTTGTCGACAGATGCGGCCACATTGCGTGACTCGACATGCGGCAACATGGAAATGGCTCCTTCCCGCGACAAGACGATCAACAGCCGGCTGCCTGCCGGCGAGCCGCCGCTCCCTCTTGCGTCTTCCCGAGAGAGCGGCGGGTGAAGGTCAGTCGATGACCTGCACGATCCTGCGGGTGCCGGGGTCGACCAGAACGGTGTGATTGTCGACCACCACATATCTGTATTCGACGTCGGGAACGTCGATCGGCTGAAGCTCAACCGTGTCGGGCAAGGTGGAACCGACATTGAGCTCCACTCCCAGAAGGCTGATCGACGCCAGCGGGTGCCTATGCACATATTCGCGGACGACTGTCTGCTGCTCGGGCGTGACAATCACCTGGTCTGCGGTGGCCACGCCGACACCGGCGAGCAGAACCAGCCCGGCAGCGGCAGGAACAAGGTGGATTTTCATCGTCTTCTCCTGTCTGGTTTGCGGGCTTCGCCTTCCACAGTCGGGAACGGCAAGCCCAGATTGCAAAACGCCCACGCAACCTTCTTGTTCCGTGAGCGGCGGCTAATCGATCGCCGCATAGGCGCCGCCTTGGTGCGTTGCTGCGAGAAATCGCAGTGGCCCGCGTTCCTGTCCGCAGGCACGCGGGCCGATCGGATCTCCCGATCAGCAGCGATACCGGAGGGGGGTGATATCGACTGCTTCGACAAGAACAATTAGCAAGAACTAATGTTCCGGGTCGAAAGCGAAAAAGCCTGCGAACCGCCGCGAGACGGCAAGTGCGGCCTATTGTTTCGGCGGCTGCGCCGGCACCTCGCCGGGCTTGATCACCGGCGTCCTGCCTTCGTCCGGCGGCGGTGCGGCCATGCCCTGATCGCCCGTCGGCGGCGGCTGCAGCACGCCGTTGCAGGGATCAAGCATCTCAGTCAGGCTGTTGTTGTCGCCGTTGTTGACGGGCGGCGGCTTCTGCTGCTGGCCGTTCTGCGGTTCAGCCTGGCAAGGGCCGGACTGGGCAGGCGCCTGGTCGGGCGTCTGGTTATCCGTCTGGGCGGCAACCGGCCCCGCCAACACCAGTGCGCCCAGCATCAACGTGCTTGGCAAGAATGCGAAAGGTTTCATGTCGAACTCCTTTCCTGCAAAAGATCATCTCCTTGCCAAAGCAGTGGGCGGCGTTTGGTTCCCGCATGCGGCAACGCGCCCGGCTCCATGCTGACTTCAAGGAAACACTCGCAAATTCATGAGCTTCGTTGCTATTCGACCGACACGATAGTTTTGAGCGGCAATGCGGGATGACATCCGTTGAAGACGCAAAAAAAGCCGCCCCGTTTCTGGGGCGGGCGCAGCATGTTGGTGAATCGTTAATCAGCGATTGCTACTATAGCAGGATCATGACCAAGAACCTCGGAAACGCCGTCAGGAACGCCCCAAAGGAACCGGCAAGGAGCTCCGTTCTCAGCCGGCTGGCGCCGGCCTTGTTTCCCCTGGCGGTCGCCGCGCTTGGATATCTGGTCGGCCGGCAATTCTTCGGCTTCTAGGGCATCCGGCCCCGCGGCTTCACGCGAAAAACCTTGGATCAAGCGCAGGCTGCTTCTCAGTCCGGGAAATCGAAGACCGGTTCCTCGCATCGATGGACCCGACATTGACCGTCACGCGTCCGGACATAGGAGGTGACAGGTACTTCGGGCCAGTCGCATTCATTGCCGAATTGACGGACATATCGATCATAGGTGTTGCGCCCGGTGGTCAGAACGATCGCGTGCCGGCTCTGGATCAGAAGCTGCGTCTGTTCGCATGTCATGGTGCGCGCATCCGGCCGGGCGTAAGCCATGCTTGTGGCGGCGAGCAGCATCGCTACGGCTGTCGAGACGATTGGGTGAGCTGGCATGTTACATCCTCACAAGGGTCGTGCCTAACGCCCATCTTCGCCCGTGGTTCCGCAACCTTCAACGGGAGCGGCATCTCCCGCGGGAGACTGCTACCGCGGCGCAATAAAACAGGCGCGATCTCACTCCTCTTTCTCCGGCTTGAACCGCCTCACCACCACCTCGAAGACGATATCCGAGATCCACATCGCCGAGACGCCGATGAGGAACGCCGCGGCCAGCGTCGTGGTGTCGTCGTCCGACGATGGAACAGGCAGGCCGGTGGCGCGGAAGTAGTGCACCACTGGCAATGTCAGGTAGGCCGCCGCCAGTGCGCCGCAGATCGGCGACGCCACCATCTCGCGGACCTTGTAGCGGTGGCGCGACAGCGCCCTTAGAACGCCGCCTGCCAAGCCTGCAGCGACCACCGGCCCTTTGATGCCGAGGAGATCGAACCATTCGTTCATGGTTTCCACCCGCAAAGATTTGCGCCTTTGAGATTGTGAGTTAGTGCCGTTCGGGCTTCTGCCGGTGTCATGTCCTCGACAGGATCACGGTTCGGTTTCGAGACATCGCAGAAGCTCCTGCCGGAATGCTGGCAGGCCACCAGCGCCACGAAGGTCGCGACCGCTAGGATTTTGGGCGTGACCATCTGGACTGTCCTTTCAGAATTTCGGCGTCAGACATGCCGGCAACAGCTTGGTCGATCTTGTCGGCTTCAGTACGGGCCGCAAGACGTTCGGCATCGCGCGTCGCCGCTTCCTTCTTTGCCCGGTTGATGCCGCCGGCGACGTACAGCCCGAGCCCGCCGACCAGCGCGGCGAAGATCGCCATGATGGTCTTGTTGCCGATGATGGCGCCGAGAATGATAAGGATCGTGGTCACAGGATTCGCCTCCCCGTCGCCATGCAGAAAGCGATGTAGAGGATCAGGCCGGCCATGCCGAAGCCAAGCCATCCGGCGATCGCTGTGAGTATCCAGAAGGCGGTCATCATCGGCGTTCCCTCACGAAATAGCCGACGGCGAAGCCGACGATGATGGGAAGCGGCTCCCAGATCATGGGATCGGCGAATTGCGGCCATGTATTGGTCACGACCGCCTTGATGACCCCGGCGAGCGAGGCCGAGATCATGGCGGCGGACAGTTTCCGGCTTGGCGCAAGCGTTGGTTGATTGATCAGCATGTCATTTGCCTTTCCAGGAGAAGATTGCGCCGACACTCGCCAGGATCAGCCGCCACAGCCAGTTGCGTTCGACGTATTCGGAGGCGGGGCTTGGCTTCGCCGCTGGCATGGGCACAGGAGCCGACGCGGGCGGAGTGACGGACTTCGGCGGCTGCGGAGCCGGGATGGCCGGCATGGGCTGTGGAGGTGTCGGCGGGGCTGCCTGCGGCCAAGGCGTCTCCTTGATGCGCGACCACTTGGCGAACGCATTGGCCAGCTTGGCGTCGTAGGCGTTCTTCCTGTATGACGCGCCGTTGTAGCCCTTGGCAAAGCCGGCCCAATCATGCTTGCGCAATTTGTCATCGAGCCGGCTCGCGGCGATGAAATTGACCGCCGCCGCGAGCTGCAGCGCCTCGTCTTCCATCATGGCTTCGACCATGGCCTGCACAGTGAGGAAGCCGGCCGCCTTGAAATTCTCGCCGAGAACCTGGCCGAGACCCCATGACGCCGATCTGAGCGCTGCCGTCTCGTCGATCGCGCAGGCGGCTTTCAGGCGCGGATAGCTGTCCCGGGGATAAGGCTTTTCGCCCCACCTGACATAGGCAAGGCCAGCCGCGACAGCTTGCGCCCGCGCCGTCCCCGATAGGTTGCGGAAAAAGACATGCGGCTCGAACAGGATGATCGGCCGGCCCTGGGCGTCGAAGCCATGCCCGCTGGTCTCGACATCGAGACAGGCGTGGATCTCATCCTCGCCGACGCCGATCCTGGCGCCAAGCCTCGGCAGATCGAGATCGGTGAGGCGCCTGGCGGCGCCCTTGAACGTGGTGTCCATGGGTTTCCTTTCCGCCCTCGCGGGCAGGTTGATGTTTGCAAGCGATTGTGTGAAATGAGCCCAAAAGGGGAGGACAGGCCCATGTCGCAAGATGACGGAACGGCCGCGGCGCGCTGGACGGTGAAGGCCGAACTATGCGCGGTCGGCCGCGACAAGCCGCTGCTTGTAGCTCTGGCAGCGATCTTCTGCCTCTATTGTGGGGTGGTCGCCGGGCCGACCCTCTATGCGTTCCTGGCCATCCGGGGCATGGCGGATTTCTTCAAGTGACGGTGTCGACCATTTGAGAACAGCTCGATCCGTCTTGCCACCTCAACCGAAATTGCTTAGCCGGGATGAAACTGCTCCCATGAACCGTTCGTACTTTGTGGGGACACAGGTGCGGGAGGGCACATGACAATAAGGATCAGGCTTCCGGGCGGGACCTTGAAGATAAAGACGAGGGACGAGCTGCGCCGCCGCGAGCAGAAGCGCGAAGTCCCGGTCTGGCAGGTCGGAAATTACTTCATCGTCTGGTGGCCGAGCAGCATGTCGGATCGTCCGTCCGGGCGCCCGCCAAAACGATGATCTCTAGCCTGCGACCCTTCTGGAACCAGTTCGAGAAATAGCCCCAGAAATAGTCAATGACCGGCCATTGACTCTTGCGCTGCGGAAGCTCTCTAATTGCTGCGCTGCACAATGGGGTTGGGCTGATGGCGGTTCGTATCAAGTTGCCGGGCGGCACCTTGAAGATGAAGGTGTATCGGGAATTGCGCGAGCGCGAGCGCGCCCGCCGCATACCGGTTCTGAAGATGGGCTCGCTGTATTTCACCTGGTGGTCGAACCGCCAGCGTCCTTTAAACGGCCAGCCGGGCGCCCCGGACGATCCTGACCGGCCCCAGGCAATGCCTTGACGCCGTGGACCGTCATCGGGCGCCTGCGCTCAAATCCTTCCGGAAATAGTCAAAAAATCACCTATCGGCTGTTGACTCTTCCCCAGGGGAAGTTCTCTAATTGCTGCATTGCACATCATCGTTGCGTTGCACGGCGGGAGTTTAACCGATGGCAGTGCGTATCAGATTGCCGGGCGGCACCCTGAAGATGAAAGTCTATCGCGAATTGCGGGTGCGCGAACGCGAGCGTCGCGTGCCGGTCATGAAGATGGGTTCGCTGTATTTTGTCTGGTGGTCGAACAGCCAGCATCACAACAAGCCGCAAGACAGCCATCGTTAGCCATAGCGTCATTCGCCTGCGTATCGCCTGGAGCTGTGCGTGCCTTTTGGACGCGCAAGGACGTTCTAAGTCTTTCAATCCATACACCACTCAACCGGCAGCCAGATGCGCCAGCAGACGCAGCGGAAATTATCGACCGACAAGACGGAGCCGCTCGGTACAGGTCTACTGCGATGGCGAAGTGCCCGCGCAGCTTCCTTGCCAGAGACCCTGTCGAGCCAAACGAATTAGAGCGTGAATGCCTCACGATCACGCTTGCAAAGCGCTGCTGCTTGCCGCAAATGGTGGCAGTGAACGTTGGCGACAGAGCAAGATGTAAGTTGATGAGAATTAAGTCGCGCTTGCACGCGTTTCTTCGCGCCAGTCCGCTCCGTTACTATTACCACCTCATCAAGGGTCGGATTGGCGGAACCCCGCAGTCTGACGAAAGCGAGATCCTGTCGCGCCTCGTAAGTCAATGCCCTCGCACGTTCCTGGAATTCGGCTTCCATCCGACAGAGTATAATTGCATTGGGCTCAATGATTTTCATGGCCTTCTGGTCGACGGCGATCCACAGACAATTCGGTTAGCCAACGCCCTGCTACCGAAGCGGATCGAGGCTAGGCAGAGCTTCATCACATTGGATAATATCGACAGCTTGGGGACCCACTTTTCCCCGCTCGGCGTGCTGTCTGTTGATGTCGACGGAAACGATTATTGGTTCCTCAAGGCGCTGCTCCCGGTGCGTCCGACGGTCGTCGTCGCCGAATACAACGCCAGTTTTGGCCTCAACCCTGTGACGGTCCCCTATGATCCAGCATTCGATCGCATGGCCAAGCATGACAGTGGCTGGTATCACGGCGCCTCGATCACCGCGCTGACGAACCTCTGCAAAACGCACGGCTACAAACTTGTCGCTGTTTCGGCCGCCGGCGGAAATGTCTTCTTCCTACCTGAGGCTTCGAAATTGCCAGGACTTGATCCCGTCCAGGCCTATCGAGAAAGCACCCTTCGCAACCGCTGGTCCGGCACGACGGCGAGGGACCAGTGGGAGCGCATCAAGCACATGCCTTTTGTCGATGCGCCTTGATACAGAGGCGAACTTTGTCCAACGGCCCACCCCTTCGCTTCACAATCCACGCGATTGATCAGCAGCGGCAAATTCCCCACCGACGCAACGAGCGTGGATGAGGCAGAGATGCGCGAGCATTTCAAAGAGATTTGCAGCAAAATGCCGCACATGCATGTAGCGCTCTACGATGGCGCAGTGCGCATTGACGAGCGGTAGCCAAAGGCATCATTTCACTAGTCGCGGCTCAGGCCGGACCAAAGCGTCGGCCGGGACGTCCGACCGTACGATCGATCCGGCTGAAATAACCGCCCGGTCGCCTATCGTCACCCCCTTCATGATCATGGCGCTGTTGCCGATCCAGACATCATCTCCAATCGTGATGGGTGCCGAGCGGATGCCTGGGTCGACGCGCGGATGGCCTTTGCGGAAGATGGCCTGCATCTGCGCAAAACGCTTTTGCGGGTCCATCGGATGCGAGTTGGTATCGTGGATCGCCACCCCCCATGAGACGTGCACATGCTTGCCGATCTTGATCCCCACGGGGTCCGACGACCAAACCGTCGAGCCTGGGCCAAGATAGAACCAATCATCGATCTTGATCCGACCCTCGTGGGCGAAGACCTGCAAATGCCCGTCCAAATGGCTGTCCGCGCCGATTGAGACCCGAGACCGGTCGCCGTGGATGTTGTAGATTTCCGCCCCGGCGCCAAATTTCGTGCGCGGCCCGATGACGGCATTCTCCCGTGCGGCGCCGGTGGCGACCCATGACCAAAAGCGGCGGCGAAGAGCGAGGATGGTGGAGAAGATGCGCATTCGCGAACATCTGCCATACACCACTGTTTCAGTCTAGGCACCGAAGAGGCCCCGCCGCGCCATCTGACGCAGGCACTCGGCGGCGTAGGTGGCGTGGCACAGGGAGCCAGCGGAGTTCGGGTGCAGTTCGTCAGCCATGTAGAGCGTCGACGTGAGATAGCCCATGCCGCTCTGGGAAATATCAATGAACGGAATGCCGAGAGCATGTGCCACATAGCGCTCGGCCTCGAAGAAGTGGTCCATCGTGTTGCCCTGACCGTTGACGCGACCGACGCGGTGGGTCGCGTGACCGGGACCGCCGCTGTAGGTTCCGATCATGACGATCTTGGCGTTTGGTGCCTGCGCTCGAATGGCGACGCATGCTGCCCACAGCGACCCATAGTGGGTGGCGTAGGTCGTGTCGCTAAAGACACCGAGAGGCGTCTCCTGCGCACCAAAGGCGTTCGGACCTGGCTCCAGGGTGACGAGCTCCGTGTCGACCGGAATGTCGACGATCCTGTTGGACATTCCATAGCTCGGGTATGCGGTAGTGCTCAGTCCCAGCGCCGAGCCGCTGACGCCAAGATTGGTAAGTATCATGCCCGTTTGTCCGGCGAGCAGAGGCGCATAGTAGGCGCCGATGGTGATGCTGGAGCCCAGGGCTGCCCACTTCTTCCCGACTAGCACGGCGGAGCCGTCGTCGTATGGATCGCCGGCAATTCCCGCCGGGTCCGACAGCAGGCCGAGGTAAAGGCCACTGTTCACCGACACCGTAGTGCCCGCCGTCTTTGACCAATAGTCCGAGGCGTAGTCGGTCGAAAAGGCTAGGACGTTCGGTCCGCCGTTTCTGCTTATTGAGGACTGCTGGAGATAAAGTCCGGAAATGCCATCGCCGACATAGGAATGGCCGCCCGCCGCAGGATAGATGCGGTGCTGAAAATTGGTGGAGACACCTGCCCCTGTCGCAGTGCCAGTAACCCGACAGCGATACCAGCCGTTTCCGAGCGGTATTATGGAAACGGCACCAAATGCCGCGCCGAAGCCTACCGCTGTGCCATTCACTAGATCGAACGTGCAGTCGAAGGCCGCCGGGGTCTGGCCGAACAGATTTAAACGGGTTCGCTCGCCTGCCTTCGCCACGACATCGAAAACAAAGGTGTCGCCGCTGACTATGGAAACGACGTGATAGACAGACGGGCTGCCCGATCCGACTGGCTCGATGATCTTGTCGGCAACTAGGCGGCCGTTGACGAGAATGTCGAGGCTGTCGACCAGCGTCTGCAATGGCGGTAGCACGCGCGCTTCCGGGGTTGTCGCTAGAGGCGCTGTGCATCCTGTCTTGGCAAAGGCTGCGTTGTTCGGGTCGGAGCTGGGC
>NZ_SUEO01000086.1:0-17264 GCF_004962925.1 Mesorhizobium sp.
GTGGACGTCCATATCGGCCGGTTGCGCAAGGCGGTCAACAATGGCCGCATGCCCGATGTCATCCGCACTATCCGCGGCGCGGGTTATGCGATCAGGGAAGACTGAACAGACTGCTTAAATTCAAGCTGCGTTCTTCCATTCAGGCCACATGCTTCCTGACCGTGCTGGACTTCCCTTGCGCGCCCGGCGCGAAAATCTCCTGGTCGACGAAGCTCAGCGCCCGCATGGCGCAGCCTTCGCGGATCAGCGGCAGCTCGTTCGGCTCGGTGTCGAAGGAAATCGAACCCGAATACTGGCCGCCGGCGGTCTGGGCGATGGCCTCGCGCAGGGCCGGCTCGATCAGGTCGAAGGCAGCAGCGCTGGCGCCGACCATGGCGACCGGTGCCGGATCGATCAGCGCGAACAGGCTGCCGAGCCCGAAGCCGAGCGCTTCGCCGGCCCTCCGGTAGGCTTCGCGCTCCGGTCCGTCCGTCTGGCGCGCCCGGGCCGCGAGTGCCCGCATCTCGGCGTCGCTGACATCGGCGACCGGCTCGGCGTTCTCGCTCAATTGCCTTGCGTTGCGCCAGATGGCGTAGTTGCCGGCATAGGCCTCGACGCAGCCGCGCCGCCCGCAGCGGCAAAGCGCGCCGCCCGGCCGATGGATCATGTGGCCGAATTCGCCGCCTGAGGAGTGGGTGCCGGTGAACAGTTCGCCCTTCAGCACCAGTCCCATACCGATGCCGTGCGAGAGCAGGATGGCGATGAAATCGTCGCGGTAGCGATCCGGGTCGCGCCAGCGCAGCGCCACGGCCATCATGTTGCAGTCGTTCTCCATGATGGCCGGGATGCCGAACTCGCGTTCAAGAATGTCGGCGAAGGCGATGTTCGTCTGCGGCGTGATCGGCGACCACAACATGGCGCGCGCATGGGAATCTGTGATGCCCTGGATCGCCAGCGCTATGCGGGCGACGCTTCGGACATCGAGATCGGGATCTTCGAGCCGGCGCCGGACGATGGCGACACATTCGTCGATCAACTCGTCGCGCGACATCGTCAGCGTGTCCAGCCGGCGCTGTTCCTCGGCGACCACTTGTCCGGCATAATCGATGACGGCAACCGAAAGGAAATTCAGCGACAACACGACGGCCAACACCGCTGCCGCTTCCGGATTGAGGCTGAGGCCGACCTGCGGCCGGCCGCGTTTCAGCGAAACGGTCTCGCTGGCCTTGCTCTCGGTCAGGATGCCTTCCTGGATGAGGTCGGAAGAGATTGCCGATATGGTCGAATGGCTGAGGCCGGTGGTCGCTGCGATCTCGGTCCGCGACGGCTGGCCTGCCCGGCGTACGGCCGAAATCACCATCGCCCGGTTGCGCCGGCGCAAATCGTCATGACGGATTCCAACCGACATTCTTTTGCTTCCTCCCTCTTGCCGCGGCCGCTCATGAACCGGAAGCCGTCGGTAACGTCCGACAAATACTGGCAGAAGCAGAAGGCCCTGTCATTGTTTATTGCGGGGCTCGAAAAAAGTCGGCAGGGACATCAAAATCCATCAGAATTGATGTTGACAGCGCTTCGGCGTTGGACCAGTATTTTTTCGAGGCTCGAAAAAATAGAGCCTTTGTGCCGGCCTTCGGGCCAGTTTGGTCGCGCCGTACGCGGCGCAGGGAGGACTATCATGAAGAGATTCGCAGCCGCCATTCTGGCGGGGGTCGCCATGTCGCTGACGCTCGCGTCGGTCGCACAGGCGAAGGACAAGGTCATTGGCGTTTCGTGGTCGAACTTCCAGGAAGAGCGCTGGAAGACCGACGAAGCCGCCATGAAGACGGCGATCGAGGCCGCCGGCGACAAGTATATTTCCGCCGATGCGCAGTCCAATCCCGGCAAGCAGCTGACCGATGTCGAGAGCCTGATCTCGCAGGGCGCCAACGCGCTGATCATCCTTGCGCAGGATGCCTCGGCCATCGGGCCTGCGGTGCAGAAGGCGCTAGACGAAGGCATTCCGGTCGTCGGCTATGACCGGCTGATCGAGAACAAGGACGTGTTCTACCTGACCTTCGACAACCAGGAAGTCGGCCGCATGCAGGCCCGCGAAGTGTTCAAGGTGGCGCCGGAAGGCAATTACGTCTTCATCAAAGGCTCGGGCGCCGACCCGAATGCCGATTTCCTGTTCGCCGGCTCCATGGAAGTGCTCAAGGATGCCATCGACAGCGGCAAGATCAAGAATGTCGGCGAGGCGTATACGGACGGCTGGCTTCCCGCCAACGCCCAGAAGAACATGGAACAGTTCCTGACCGCCAACGATAACAAGGTCAATGCGGTGGTTGCCGCCAATGACGGCACCGCCGGCGGCGTCGTCGCAGCACTGACGGCGCAAGGCTTGGCCGGATCCGTCCCGGTGTCGGGCCAGGACGGCGATCATGCAGCGCTGAACCGCATCGCGCTCGGCACACAGACCGTGTCGGTGTGGAAGGACGCGCGCGAGCTCGGCAAGAACGCCGCCGAGATTGCCTCGCAGCTGGCCGACGGCAAGCAGATGACCGACATTGCGGGCGTCAAGGACTTCACCACACCGGGCGGCAATGTCGTCAAGTCGCTGTTCCTGACGCCGATTGCCATCACCAAGGACAATCTCAACGTCGTTATCGACGCTGGTTGGATCAAGAAGGACGAAGTCTGCGCGGGTGTCGCCGCGGGCAGCGTTGCGGCCTGCAACTGATCTGGACCACTTCACAAATAAATGAACGCCGCGGCTGTCAGGTCGCGGCGTTTTTCGAGACGCCTTCCGCTTCAAATGACCGCGGAAAGCAAATAGCGTCGTGTTCCGGCATCCGCGCAAGACGGACGGCAACCCGGTGGGAGAATATCATGACCGATACGGCATCCAACCGACCGGTCGCCAACACCGCCGAAGACCGGGCGCGTGAATCCGAGCTCAGCGCCGTTGGGCGGTTCCTCAAGGCAACCGAGCTCGATATACGCATGCTCGGCATGGTCGGCGCGCTGCTGGTCATCTGGGTTGGAATCCACACCCTGTCGGGTGGGCTTTTTCTCACGCCGCGCAATCTCTGGAACCTGTCGGTGCAGACCTCCTCGGTCGCGATCATGGCGACCGGCATGGTGCTGGTCATCGTGATGCGCAACATCGATCTTTCGGTCGGCTCCGTCGAAGGCGTGCTCGGCATGGTGATGGGCGTGGCGCAGGCCGAATTCCTCATCCGCGTCATGGGGCTCCAGGTGGGAAATCCCTGGATATGGATTATCGCACTGGCTGCCGGCGTGGTGCTCGGCCTCATGATCGGCGCGCTCCAAGGCTTCATCATCGCCTATCTCGAGGTTCCGGCCTTCATCGTGACGCTGGGCGGCTTGCTGATCTGGCGTGGCATGGCGTGGCTGATGACGAGCGGGCGCACCGTCGCGCCGCTCGACGCCACGTTCCAGCTCATGGGTGGCGGGCCGCGTGGCTCGATCGGGGCAACCGCAAGCTGGATCGTCGGCGTTTTTGCCTGTGTGGCCGTCGCTTTCATGCTGCTCAACGGCCGGTCGCAGCGCAAGCGGTTCAAGTTTCCGCTGCGTCCCGTCTGGGCGGAGAGCTTGCTTGGTGTTGTCGCCTGCGCCGCCATCCTCGGGGCCGTGTGGATCGCCAATTCCTATCCCTGGCCGATCGGCATCGTGCGCCAATACGCGCAGCGGAACGGCATCACGGTCCCCGAAGGCGGGCTGTTCATCGCCCATGGCATCGCCATACCGGTGCTGATTGCGGTCGCAGTCGGCATCGTCATGACCTTCATCACCAGGCGCACCCGTTTCGGCCGCTATGTCTTTGCCATTGGCGGCAACCCGGAAGCGGCGGAACTCGCCGGCATCAACACGCGCTGGGTGACCATGAAGGTGTTCATGATCATGGGCGTATTGGCCGCTATCAGCGCGGCGATTGCGTCGGCACGCCTCAATGCGTCGACCAATGCGCTGGGTACGCTGGACGAGTTGCTGGTCATCGCCGCAGCCGTCATCGGCGGCACGTCGCTTGCCGGCGGCTCCGGCACGGTGCTCGGCGCCATGTTGGGCGCGCTTCTGATGCAGTCGTTGCAGTCCGGCATGGTGTTGCTCGGCATCGATTCACCGCTTCAGAGCGTCGTCGTCGGCGCCGTCCTGGTGGTCGCCGTCTGGCTCGACACCGTTTACCGCAAGCGCGTTTAGGGAAGGGCGATCATGGTTGACACAACTGCTCCCACAGGCACGCCGTTGATCGATATGCGGAACATCTCAATTGCCTTTGGTGGTATTCGCGCCGTCGACGACGCGTCGATCGACCTTTTCCCGGGCGAGGTGGTGGCGCTGCTCGGCCACAACGGCGCCGGCAAGTCGACGCTGATCAAGATCCTGTCCGTCGCCTACAAGCGCGACTCCGGCCAGATCTTCGTCAATGGCGAGGAGGCTTCGATCTCCAACCCGCGCGATGCCAAGAAATACGGCATCGAAACGATCTACCAGACGCTGGCGCTTGCCGACAATGTCGACGCTGCCGCCAACCTCTTCCTCGGCCGCGAGCTGATGACCGACTGGGGCACACTCGACGATGGCGCCATGGAGGCCGAGGCGCGCAAGGTGATGGGCAGGCTCAATCCCCGCTTCCAGCGCTTCAAGGAACCGGTGGTCAAGCTTTCGGGCGGCCAGCGGCAGTCGGTGGCGATCGCGCGCGCGATCCTGTTCAACGCCCGCATCCTGATCATGGATGAGCCGACGGCGGCACTGGGGCCGCAGGAAACGGCGCAGGTCGGCGAACTGGTCATGCAGCTCAAGGCCGACGGCATCGGCATCTTCCTGAGCTTGCCGACCGGGTCTGCGTGATGAAGAACGGTCAGGTCGTTGGCACGGCGCGCACCAGCGACGTGACCCAGGACGAGGTGCTCGGCATGATCATCCTGGGCAAGTGTCCGCCCGGTGCCATTCCGGGGCCAGGTGCGCTGAAGATCGCCGCCTGATGCGTCAAATAAGCCGGCTAAATACCTGTCATGTGATATGCCAGCCGTCATGATGGTTTGGCCGCGCCATTGTGTTGGCGCGGGGACTTGCCCATAAAGGTCAGGAACCGTTCATGGGCCACAGCAGCAGTTGAAGAAGTTCTTTCCGACCGTCGCTTTCATCGCCGTCGCGCTGATCAGCCTGACGATGGCGGGATTCGCCTATTTCGCGACGCAGGAAGCGGCGCGCATCAAGTTCGAGGCGACGGCGGACGACGCGCTCAACCGGATCGATAGCCGCATCGACCTGCATCTGTCGCTGCTGCGATCGACCCAGGCGCTGTTCGACGCCCACAATGGTGGTATTTCGCGGGGCGAGTTCAAGGCATTCTTCGATGCGCTTGGCATCAACGACAATTTTGCCGGCCTGCGCGGCATCGGCTTCCTCCGACTGGCGAGAGCTGGCGACGAGGCAGCGGTCGAGCGTGCCATCCTGCACGACTATGGCGCCAGCCATCCAATCTATCCGGCAACGACGACGCTGCCATGGCGTACACCCATCACGCTGTTCGAGCCGCTCGACGCTTCCAACCAATCCAGCATCGGCTACGACATGTTCACCGATCCGGTGCGGCGCGAGGCGATCGAAAAGGCGATGGCCGATGACCAGCAGCACGCAAGCGGTCGCGTGCAGCTAGGCCAGGAAACGGGTGCTGCGCAGACTTTCACCGGCTTCCTGGTCTTCGTCCGGCTCAACGTCGAAACCGCGCCGGACGGCATCGATGCATCCAGATCTTCGACATCAGGCTTTCTTTATGCGGCTTTCCGCGCCCGCGACCTGTTCCAGACCGCGCTCAGCCGGACGCCGCTGCTGCCGGTCAACATCGAAATCTATGACGGCAAGGTGGATGCCGATCATCTTTTGTTTCAGTCGGAAACGCCGCCGGTGTCGACCTTCGGCGACAGGCTGGTGGTTTCCCGCAAGATCACCATCGCCGGCCGTCCGTGGACCGTCCTGTTCAGGCCGACAAGCGCCTTCTCGCAACCCTCCTCGCGCGCCATTCCGGTGATGCTCGGCCTGTTCGGGCTGCTGCTCGCGGGCACCATCGCGCTGGTGGCACGCTATCAGGAGCGGGCCTATGAAGCGGTCTCGCTGCTCCACGAGACGACGGAAAAGAGCCTGCTCGAAAAAGACTTGATGCTGCAGGAGATGAAGCACCGTATCAAGAACTCGATCACGCGGGTGCTGGCGATCGCGCGCCAGACGGCGTCGCACGCCACCGACGTCCACGAGTTCTCCTCCTCCTTTTCGGCCCGGCTGCAAGCGATGGCGGCTTCCCAGGACATGCTGACGCGCTCGCGCTGGCAGAAGGCCGATCTCGGCGATCTCTTGCGCATCGAGCTTGGCCAGGTGTTCGGCAAGGAGCTTCCCGAGGGGATATTGTCGGGGCCAGAGGTGCTGCTCGACGAGACGACGACGCAAGCGCTCGGCCTGACCTTTCACGAACTGGCGACGAACGCGCTGAAATACGGCGAAACCGCCAACTCAGTCGGCTCGCTCAAGGTCGACTGGTCGGTCGAAGGCCGCAGGCGCGACAGGACGCTGGTTCTCAACTGGCGCGAAGTTGGCCAGAAGAAGCTCAAAGCACCTGTCAAAACCGGGTTTGGCACCAAGCTGATCGATTTGAATGTGACGCGCGAATTGGGCGGTACGATCAATCGCGATTTTCACGATGGCGGATTGAGCGTGGAAATCAGGATTCCCTTGTCGGGCTGAAACGCTGCTGCAAACCGACCGTTTTCGAAGGCGCAAGTAAACAGAGACCGGACGAGCCGGTCTCTGCTTCTATTGCCTCATGCGATTTGAAACGGATCAGCAGCGAGCCGTATAGAGACGGCCACGGTTGTCGCGGTACTGGCAATAGCCATTGCGCAGGTTGCGCACCAGCAGGCCGGAACCGGCACCGACGGCTGCACCGACAAGCGCACCCTTGCCGCCGCCAATCAGGCCGCCGGCCAGAGCGCCGACACCGGCGCCGACGCCGACATCCTGCTCGGTGGTGCTGCAACCGCTGACCGCGACCACGGCAACCATGGCAATAATCATCTTCCGCATAAAGTCACTCCTCGCTTTGTCCTCACTTGTAGCTCCACCCGTCACTTATCATGCGAAAAAGGGTTTTGCCTGCTCGATTTTATTGTTGGCTAAGAGAATCTTGTTCGGGGCGCGCGCCGTTCGAGGCAACCTCTACGTTGGAAATCTCCACGGAAGCGTCGAGGGTGCCGTCCGGACGCACATTCCAGACGATCTGGTCGTACTCATCCTCAAGTGCCGGATCGACGGAAAGGCATTGGGCAATTATGCGCGGAGCCTGACCCTGCACATCAGTCAGGGCGAACGGACGCTCGGCGGTGCATTCCTGAGCGGTTTCGAACACGCTCACCGATACGGGCAGTTCACGGCACTCGGTCATTGTGTTCGAACAGCCAATGACCAGCAACACGGCAGCGATGTGTTCCATGGCGACGGTCCTCTCGCCATAAGAACGGGCCACATCCGCCAAAGTTCCTGCGATGCAGGCTGGCGCGCGATTGATTGGAGAAACAGGTCGATGTGACTCAAGCACAACCCGCCTGCCAGTTTGGGTCCGATGCTCTAGATCAACTGGAACGCGGCGGCCAAGACGACCGCCACAGCCAGCGCAATTGCGGCGAAGCCAAGGGTCGGGAGGGAAGCACCACGAGGCGATGGCATGGCGGATGCTTCGAGATCCTGAAATCCGCCCATCGAAACGCGCGCGGCCTGTTCCAGCCTGTTGATGTCGGCAACCGTCAAAGCCATTCCTCCCGTACTGCGCAGCAACTGCGATCGAAAACGTCATGCGGAGCGGTGTCTGGGAAAAACAGCATCGGACTTTATGGTGAACAGGTGGTTAAAGACCGGGCGGCCGGTATCAGCTCTCTTTGGTTCGGCTGTTGTCCCTTCAATCGGTCTCGAAATTGCCGCGAGGAACGACAAGGCGATACTCGAGGCGGTCCCCGGTGATTTCCAGTGTCGCCGTACCGTTCAACGACGCAGGCACGACGCGCTCGAGCGCGACACTGCCAAAACGCTTCTCGCTGGGCTGATTGTCGTTGGCTCCGATGGCTTCGGCCCATGTCAGCGACAGGGCAGTTTCGCCAGCGGAAGCAGCTGTCAGATCGGCCGTCACCTCGACGAATCCGTCGGCTCGCGACAGCGCGCCGTAGCTGACCGAATTAACGGCAAGCTCGTGCATGGCCAAACCGATATGCAGGGCGGCATTGGGGTTGAGGTATGGATTTGCACCCTGGAAACGCAGGCTGTGCGAGGGGTCGGCTCCATAGCGGCCGACCTGGCCAGACACCAGTTCGCGCAGTGCCGCTCCCCGCCAGTTGGACGAGGTCACCAGATCCTGGGATGAGGCAAGCGATTGCAGCCGGCCGCGAAAGCGTGTCAGGAAATCACTGAGCGTGTCTGAATAACGGCTGGTCTGGGTGGCGATGCTCTGGATGATGGCCAAAAGGTTCTTCGAGCGGTGGCTGACCTCGCGCAGCAGCGTCTTCAGGGTCTGCTCGCGACGTTTCTGCTCGGTCGTTTCGACCATGGTGGTGACGACGCCCTGCACGGCGCCGCCGTCGTCGTGATCGGCATCTACCCATATTTGGAACCAGCGGACGCCATCGTCGGCGGGAATGCTGACCTCAAGATGTTCCGGATTGCCGGATGCAATGACGTTGCGTTTGGCCGCGCCGATACGCTCTGCCTGGGCCAGTGGCAGGTTGCCGTTGCTGTCGGCCGTATCGGAAGCCCATGGCGGGCGCATGTTGCGGGCCCAGACGGTTTTCATCTCGCGATCCTGATAGAGAACCGAGATGCCGGCATTGTGCAGCGCATGAAGAAGGGCCCGGCCGAGTTGCATTCCGCTCTCAGCGGGATGCAGAGCGATGATCTCATCACTCCGTCCGCTGTCCTTCATGTCTCCGGCTCTGGATTGCATCGCACTTCACCCGCCCAGTCAAGGCTGAACGGCTGACGGAAAAATGGGTTCCCAAAACAGGTCCGCCGAGCGACGTCCCGTTGAAGGACACCGCCCGGCGGTAGCTGGAAACCGCTTGAGGGGTGCGGCTCCCAGTGTTCGATCGCACCTAGCGCTCACGAGGCCCGTTTGAACAAGCCAGCGATAAGCGAAATGATCAGAAAAGCGAGAAAGATGAAAAACAGTATCTGCGCTATTCCGGCTGACGTGCCGGCGATACCGCCGAAACCAAGAGCGCCTGCAATGATCGCGACGACGAGAAATACGAGCGCCCAGTAAAGCATGATCCATCTCCTTCGAATGGTGTGGCAAAAACGTCTTTCGCTGCCGTTTGTTCCACCATTTCCCGAAAAAGACGATCCCTGGAAATCTTTCCGGCCCGAATTGAATCGTCACAAGCAGGAAAAATTCGAGGTGCAACGGACGTTTGCCAGCCGCAAAAGGGCCAGCGCCAGACTGGCCCTATCCGGTCCTATGCAGCGGCTTTCGCATGCCGGTCGAAGAACAGCGCCTGGCTGATCAGGGCCTTGACCATATCCGGATTGAACGGCTTGGTGACGAGGAAGGCCGGCTCCGGCCGTTCGCCGGTCAGGAGACGTTCGGGAAAGGCGGTGATGAAGATCACCGGCACCGGGGTGGACGACAGGATTTCGTTCACCGCTTCGATGCCGGAGCTGCCGTCGGCAAGCTGGATGTCGGCCAGCACCATCTTTGCCCGCGTCTTTGCGAACATCGCCACCGCCTCGGCATGAGTACGCGCAGTCCCGACGACGCGGTGTCCCAGGCTTTCGACCATTTGCTCGATGTCCATGGCGATCAGCGGCTCGTCCTCGATGATCAGCACATCGGTGGCCACCTGGCGGGAAATCTCGTTGCTGGCCTCGGTGAGAAGTTCGGAGAACTCCTCATCGTCGACGTCGAGAATCTCCGCCGCCTCGTCTTCGCTGAACCCTTCGACGGCGACCAGCAGGAAGGCCTGGCGCGGGCGGGGCGAAATCGCGTTCAGATTGGCGGCGGCGCGCTGTTCCCACGCCGACTGCGGGTGTTCTTGCGGAACGCGGATGGCGACCGAGGTGAACAGCCTGGCGAAGACCTTGTAGAGCGCGATGCGGTCGTTCGACGCGTTCGGAAAGATGTCGACGTCGGCGATGATGGCTTCGAGCATCGCGGCGACCAGCGCGTCGCCGCTCTCCTGCGATCCGGAAACGGCCCGCGAGAAGCGGCGCAGGAATGGCAGGTGCGGGGCGATGGTTGCGGATAGGCTCATAAGGACGTCTCCCTCTGACGTAATTGCACAGACTGCAGGCCAAAGCTGATTACAAGCCCCGAAAATAGCCCTGAATACAGAAACGCCGGATTTCCGAAAAAGTTCCGATGGTTGTGGAACTAATATAATGGGACGGCGTTTGAGGTCGGGACGGGCGACCAGACGAGGGGGCCGCTTGCGTTGCGTCTTGTATTGAAGGGCGGCAGGGTACTGGGAACAAAGGGCGAAATGAAGACATGACGAAAGATACCACGGCTGGCGCTGCAAACAGGCGCCGGGCTGCTTCCGGCGACCCGCTCGGGCCAAACTCGGAAATCGGCCGCAAACTCAAACAATATTACGACGAGCTGGTCTCCGACAATGTGCCGGATCGCTTCGCCCAATTGCTCAGCCAGTTGGAACGGGCCCAACCTGCACAGAAAAAGGACTGAGGCATGGCGGCTGTCTCCCAGAGCTTCAAGACCGATCTGCTCGGCTCGATTCCGAGCCTGCGGGCCTTCGCCGTATCGTTGACACAAAACGCCGACAAGGCCGATGATCTGGTGCAGGAAACGCTGGTGAAGGCCTGGGACAAGCATGAAAGCTTCGAGCCGGGCACCAATCTCAAGGCATGGCTGTTCACCATCCTGCGCAATGAATTCTATTCGCAGATGCGCAAGCGCGGCCGCGAGGTGCAGGACAGCGACGGCATCATGACGGCCAGGCTAGCCGTCCATCCGGCCCAGCACGGCCAGCTCGACCTCAAGGATTTTCGTAGCGCGCTCGAGCAATTGCCCGAGGACCAGCGCGAAGCCATTATCCTCATCGGCGCTTCGGGCTTTTCCTACGAGGAGGCCGCCGAGATCTGTGGCTGTGCGGTCGGAACGATCAAGAGCCGCGTCAGCCGCGCCCGCACGCGGTTGCAGGAAATCCTGAAGATTTCCGGCGATGACGAGTTTGGCCCGGATGCGATCTCGGCTCAGGTGACGGGGTCGAACGCCGCCTGAGCACTGACCTCGGCAATACGCGCTCCCGTTCCGGACCCTCAAACAAGAGGTCCGCGCCCGCACGCCGCCGCCACTGCCTGCACGAGATCGTCTCCCGAATAGGGCTTGGTGACCAATCTGATACCGGGAAAGGACACCTTGATTTCGTCCATTTCGGAATAGCCCGAGGCGAAGACGAAGGGCACACCCGATTCGCGCAGCCGCGAAGCGAAATCGAGCGTCGAAGTGCCGCCCAGCATGAGATCGACTATGGCTGCGTCGAACCGCAAGGCAACGTTCTTGCGATCGATCTCACTCAGATCGCGGGCGATGATCACGTCGCCGGCGCCATAGTCGCGGCAAAGCTGCTCGACATCCATGGCGATCAGGAATTCATCCTCCAAAACAAGAATCCGCAATCCGTCAAGCAAGGGTGGCACGTGGCAATGTCTCCGTGGCGCGCAGGGAAAAGGGGAAGCGCAGGGAACAGAGAAGTCATGGTCTCTATTTGGCTTCCTGTCATCTGAAGTTATTTGGCATCCTGTTATGTAAAAGAGACATGCCCGTGGCAGACGACGGAATCTCGATCCTTCAACAGACGATCCGCAGGCTTAACTCGCGCTGGAAGGGTTGAGCGAGGATCGCCGGCTGCTGATCTGATGCCGGTCCTGAGGTGTTCGGATCGGGCTGGACTCATACGCGGAAACACCCTTTCATGGACCTTGTTCCGATTTCGGAACCTTGGCGTGTATCGAGCGTTTGAAATCAAGCAAGCGCAAGGAGTTAAGCGATGGCGACTGCCGCAGGAAAGACCGCGAACGCAAGCCGGGCCAATTCGGATCTCGAAGCCGACATCAGGCAATTGAAAGCCGACATCGAAAATCTCACCAAGCAACTGGCCAAGACCGGCGAACATGGTTACGGGACGGCCCGCCGCGCCGCGACCGAAGGCGTCGAGCAATTGCGCGCCCAGGGCGAAGCAGCCTTCGACACCCTGCGCAGCAACGCCAGAGACCTCGAAGCGCAAGTGGCGGCGAGCGTGCGCGAAAAGCCGGTGACGTCGCTGGCGATCGCCGCTGGCGTCGGCTTTCTGTTCGCGCTTCTCGCGCGCCGCTAGCCTCAGCCCAGATGGGAATGCTGGCATCGCTGATCTCGGGCCTCGCCTCGGGTGAAACCGTTGCAGCCGTGCGTCGCGCACGCACGGCTGCAATCGTCTATGCGCTCGCGGCACTTGCAGCACTATGCGGCCTCGGTTTCCTCGTCGGAGCGGCCTACATCTGGGTGGCGGGCCGCTACGGGCCGATGGCAGCCTGCCTTGGTTTCGGGATCGGCTTTCTGGTGATCGCAGGGTTGCTCCTGCTCATCTATCAGCTGTCGGCCGGCGCGCGCGCCCGACGCAGGGCGCGGAGGCGCAATGCCGACATGAAGGCGGTCGGCATCACAGCCGCGCTCGCCATACTGCCAACGCTGCTCAAGGGGAAAGGTGGCCTGGGCACCATTCTCGGTCCGGTGATCGCACTCGCCGCCTACGCCATCTACCGCGAGAACATAAAGCCCGATGCCGACGATCCGGGTGCCGGCGAAGCGAAATAGCTCGAAGCGATTTCTTCTCTTCTTGTTCAACCGTGATCTTATCCGAAAGCCGGGCTCCGCTTTTCGCTGACGCGGACCTTCGGCTTGGGATCATGGTCGAGCCGTCACTTCGACAGATCCTCCAGCGGCATCGATATTTCGGCGAACACGCCTTCCGGCCGGAATTCGTGGGTCACTTCGCTGGAGATGACCTTGGCCAGGCTGCGGCGGATCAGGATCGAGCCGAAGCCGTGGCGTTCGGGCGAGGCAACTTCAGGTCCGCCGCTCTCGCGCCAGGTCAGCACCAGGCGCCGTGCGCCTTTCCGGCCTTGTTCCTTCCAGTCGAGATCGACCTTGCCCGCAGCCGCCGACAGCGCTCCGTATTGCAGCGCGTTGCTGGCCAGTTCATGCAGGATCAGGCCGAGCCCGACTGCCTGGTCGGGCGAAAGCAGGAGATCGGCGCCTGAGATCGTCATGCGCGGCTGTTCGGCGGTGTCGAACGGCTTGACCTCGATCTGCACGAGTTCGCGAATGCCGATGCCGCGCCACTCGCGGTCGGACAGCAGGCTGTGGGCGGCGCCCAGCGCCTGAAGCCTGGCGCTGAAGGCTTCGAGGAACTCGCTCGGCTGGCGGGCATGGCGAACGGTCTGCGTCGCCAGCGCTTGCACGGTCGCCAGCGTGTTCTTGACGCGATGGTTCAGCTCGCGCAGCAAGAGCCGTTGCCGCTCGTCGCCGAGCTTGCGTTCGGTGACGTCGTAGTTGACGCCGAAGATCAGCGTCGGCTTGCCGTCGCTGTCGCGCTCGATGACACGGCCGCGCGTAGCGAGCCAGCGCGGCGGACTGAAGCCTTTGACGCGGTATTCGCCAAAATAGTCGTCGCCGCTGGCCAGCGCGTCGCGAAAGTGCGTCTCGGTCTGGTAGACATCGCGCGGATCAATAGCGGCAAGGATATCGCGCGCCCTCAGCCGGTTCGAGCGCGGCAGGTCGAACAGCTCGGACAACCGGACATCGCATTCGATCATATCGGTGTGGATATCCCACGCCCAGCTAGCGAGCGAGGCGGCATCGAGCGCGATGCCCCGCCGCTTTTCCTCGCGCGCCAGCGCCGCAGCGGCGCTGGCGCCGTTGCGGGTGGCGTCCTTCAATGCGAATAGGCTGGCGGCGAGGCTGGCGAGCGCCGTCAATTGTTCGAGCTTGGCGGTAGACGGAGACGCGCGCGGCTTCCGGTCGAGCACGCAGAGCGTGCCGATCCGGGCGCCGGCTACCACAATCGCCGTACCCGCATAGAATCGGACATGGTGCTCGCCGGTGACCAGCGGGCTGGCGTTGAAACGTGGATCCGTGCTCGCATCGGTCACCACCATCGGCTCCTCGCCGGCGGCAATGGCATGGGCGCAGAAAGATGTATCAGTCGCGGCCTCGGTCTCATCCAGGCCGACACAGGACTTGAACCATTGCCGCTCGACATCGAGCAGCGTGACGAGCGCGATAGGCGCTTGCATCACCGCGGCGGCAAGAGCGCTGATACGGTCGAAGTCAGGATCGGCCGCGGTGTCGATTGCATCGAGACCGTGGAGTACGGCAAGCCGGTCCTGCGCCCTTACCACGCTAAAGACATCGACCGGCAGAATCGGCTTTTTCACTACCCTGCTATCCACAAGGCCCCCAGATACATCGGCTTGCAGCCATTCGCGCTAGGCCAGTTGCCTGGCTCTGAAACCGGAACCTTCGCCTTGAGGAACCGTTACCCAACCACGTTTTGCCAGCCGCGCCCGCCGGCGCCAAACGATATGGAGGCCGATCATGCCCAAGATCGTTCCTGAAGACAAAGCCCGCCAGGGACGCTGGGGGTGGCACACTTTCCGTATCTTGATCGCCGCGCTGCTTTTGGCGTTTATCGCCTGGGGCATCGCGGAGATTTACGGCAACATGATAGACAAGACGTCGACAACCGAACAGGGCGAGATTCCCAAAGGCTGAAGCCTTCCGATCGACTGCGCCGGCCTGCATCACGCGGCCTTCGCTTGGACAGCGCGCGCCGGGACGAGAACGTTCAGTGCGCCAGGATGGATTTCGATCGTCGTTTCGGGGTCGAGCCTGACCAGTTCGCCATCCATGACGGCGCGAAGTTTCTTGGCTGCCGAGTGAACTTTCAAAACGACCCGGTCGGCCTGGTGGATTTCGACGTGCTCACTGTCGCGCCATTTGCCGCGCGCCATGTCGAAGAGGAACCTGATCAGTTCGCCACGCCGCCGCGCCACCGTGACATAGATGCCGAGCACGCCGCCGGCGAGATTGTCGGCATAGGGCAGATGACCCTCACCGAACAGATTGTTGGTGATGCCGATGCCGGTGGTGCGTGTCACGATCTCGGCCTCGCCGATGGTCAGCGTCACCTTAATTGCCGACAGGTTGTTGATCGCCGCCCAGGCAGCCTTCGCCGAGGCCCGCATCTTTCCCAACCGCGAGCCGAACTCCATGGTCTGGCGAAGCTGAACCATCCTGGCATGCATGCCGATCGAGAACTGGTGCACGAATGGCTGGCCATTGGCGGTTGCGATATCAACTGCGATGACCTCGCCGTCGGCAAAGGATTTCACGGCCGCGTCAAGGGTCTGTGGGATGCCGAGCCCACGTGCGAACAGGTTCATCGTGCCAGCCGGCAAAATGGCAAGTGCCTTCTTCGTGCCCATCAACCGAGCCGCGGCGGCCGAAATGGTGCCGTCGCCGCCACCGGCCAGCACAATGTCGATGCTGTGCTTCGAAGCGATGCGGTCCAGCGTTGCGACAATGTCCTTGCCGGCAACGATGTCGATATCGATGGAGTGACCTGCTGCCTCCAACGTCTGGCGCATCCGGTCGGTGAAAGCGGAAAGATCAATCGTGCGCAAGGTGCCGCCCTCCTGGTTCAGCACCGCCGCAAATCGCATCCCCCCGCTCCGTTTTTTCTTGTTAACCATTGGGTAATCATCGGCCAGGACAGACCCAGCCACAGGCTGAAACGGGGCGGCTGAAAAAAAGTTCCGCAGCTCTAACGAAAATACAGGAGCGAATCTCACCGGCCGACTGCCTGGTTGGCGCGGTTCGGAGGGTTTTTTCACGACGCTCGCCATGGGTGTCGGAACAACGGCGCGGTCACGACGTTGTGAATATGTAACGCCGCGACCAATCTCCCACCGGCGGCCCGTGGCGTGAACGAAATAACGCACGAGGAGATTACAATGATCCGCACCCTTTTAACCACCACAGCACTCGCAGCGTTGATTGCGACCGGCGCATATGCGCAGACCGCCACAACCCCGGCGCCGACGCAGGATCCGGCAGTCCAGGAAACCGCTCCGGCTGCTCCCATTCCGCGCGCCGAGGGCAGCCTGGTAACCAATATCATCGGTGAATCCGTCTATAATAGTACAGCTGACGATGCCGAGAACATCGGCAATGTCAGTGATGTCGTCTTCGATGAAAACGGTCAGGCGAAATCCGTCGTCATCGGCGTCGGCGGCTTTCTTGGCGTCGGCGCCAAGAATGTCACTTTCGACTACAGCAAGCTGCAATGGGCCGAACGGAATGGCGACCGCTGGCTGATTGCCCAAACCACAAAGGATGAATTGACGGCTCAGCCGGACTTCGATCGTAGGCCCTATGATCCGCCTCCTGCGGCCACCGACACCACGGCTACGGCTCCTCCAGCACCTTCTGGCTCGACCGACACTACCGCACAGAACGCTCCGGCGGCTCCGGCCGAACCGGCTCCGGCCGAACCTGTGAAACGCGCCGATGGGAACCTTGCCACCAACATCATCGGTGAAACCGTCTACAACGGCACTGGCGACGACGCTCAAAACATCGGCGACGTGAACGACATCGTCCTGGCCAAGAATGGCAAGGCCGAGTCGCTGATCATTGGCGTCGGCGGCTTTCTTGAGATTGGCGAAAAGAACGTGGCCTATCAGTTCGACAAGGCCAAGTGGGCGGAGAGGGATGGCGATCGCTGGCTGGTGGCCGAGACCACGAGGGAAGGTTTGGAGGCGTTGCCCGAGTTCGACCGCAGGCCCTATGATCCCGCCCCGGCGACTACCGCATCCACTGACGCGGCGGCGCCGGTGGCTACTACCCCTACCGTCACCCCGGCTCCAGCCCCGGCGGATAAGACTGCGGAAGCCCCGGCGGCAACGCCTGACACCGCCGCTCCGGCTCCAATGGACAAGACAGCCGAGGCTCCGGCTCCAGCAACGCCTGACGCCTCAGCCCCCGACCAGACGCAGACCGCAGCGATCGACAAGTCGGCGCTGACCGAAATGCCGATCAACGAAATCCGGTCCGAGGATCTGGTTGGAACCACCGTCTATGGTGCCAATGATGTCAACGTCGGTGAGATTGGTGACGTCGTGCTGACAGGCGACAAGAAGGTCGACGCCGTCATCATCGACGTCGGTGGTTTCCTTGGCGTTGGCGAGAAGGA
>NZ_SUEO01000086.1:17274-23397 GCF_004962925.1 Mesorhizobium sp.
CACCAAGGAGCAGCTCGAAGCACAGGTCGCCTACGACAAGGGCACCTATACCGAGAAGCGCGACGAGCAGCGCATGATGATGCGGTAGTTCGCTCCAACGACGAAAAAAGCCCGTGCCGGCAACGGCGCGGGCCTTTTTCACGAACGGAAAGGTGGCAGGCCTGCGACGTGGCCGGCAACGCCACCCTCGGTCAGTTCGGCAAGCGCCAGTGACTGATCGAGATGTTCCGCCCGCCAGGCAAGCAGCCTTTCGGCAAGCTCCAGCCGGACCGGTAGATAGGCCGGGTCGGCAGCGACATTGGATAGTTCTTCTCGATCCTTCTCCAGGTCGAACAGCAGCGGCGGCAGGCCGCCGCCGAAATGTACATATTTGAATTTTTCCGTGCGGATGACGGCCAGATTGCACTGGCGCGGACCGATGCCGAAGTGGCGCTCGGCATCACCGTCGGCTACCGAGCGGAAATCGAACTCCCAATGCGCGGCCTCGCGCCAGTTGTCCGGCTCCCCGGCATCCAGGAACGGCTTCAGCGATTGTCCGTCGAGATGCGGCGGCGTTTCCTCGCCAAGCAGATCGAGCAATGTCGGCACTATGTCCACCGCCTCAGTGAAGCGGTCGACGCTGGCGCCGGCCGCAGTGCGGCGACGCGGGTCGCGGATGATCAGCGGAATATGAAAACTGCCGTCGAAGAAGCCGCCCTTGCCCAGCATGAAATGGTCGCCCATCATCTCGGCGTGGTCCGAGGTCAGCACGATGATGGTGTCATCCCATGCACCCGCCGTCTTGACCGCCTGCCAGATCCGGCCAAGCTGCGCGTCGACCTCCGAGATCATGCCGTAATAAAGCGCGCGGATGCGGCGAAAATTATCGTCGCCCCAGTCGCGCACCCTGCCCTCGGCGCCGGGGCGGAATTTTGCCCGCTGCTGCTGGTCAAGATCATAGGCAAGGTAGGGGTGGCTCTCCGCCTCGGCCTGCCAGCTCGCGGCGCGGCTGAAGGTTGTGCCGTCGGCCGGATCATACATCCGGTTGTAAGGCTCCGGCACGATGAAGGGTGGATGTGGGCTGAGGAAGGAAAGATGCGCAAACCACGGTGTGTCGCGCTCCTGTTCGCCAAGCCAGCGGACGAATTCGCCGGTCACGAAAGCGGCTGGGGTCTCGTCCTTCGAATAGACGGGCGGCGCGCTGGTCACCGCGCTTTCGATCCTGCCTGCAATCTCGTTCGCTGGCCGATGGATATCGGGAAAGCCGGCGCCGCTATCGACGCCGCGCGCCTTGAGCCAGGACAGCCACGGTTTCTGATGCTCCGGCAGGAGTTGGCGCACGGTGAAGCCGGGCAGCACGCCTTCGTAGCTTTTCAGCCGCGGGTCGCCTGGCGCCAGGCCGCGCGGGTCGGGCGACACGTCGGTGTAGCCGAACAGCGTCGGATCATAGCCGAGACTGCGCGCCGAGAGCGCGATGTTGCCGTGGCGGGCGTCGAGGGGCGTGCCGTTGCGGCAGACGCGGTTGTTCATCTGGTAGAGGCCGGTGTAGAGGCAAGCGCGCGCCGGCGAGCAGGGCGCCGCCCCGCCATAATGTTTTCTGAACAGTAAACCCTCGGCGGCGAGTGCATCGACATTCGGCGTCCGCACCACCGGATGACCGACAGCCGACAGGCAGTCGCCGCGCCACTGGTCGCAGGTGATCAGGAGAATGTTCTGGCGTCCGCCTTTTTCGGCCAACTGCTGTATCCTTCCCAATCATGTATCCTTCAGTGAAGCGTGCCGCTCATGGAGCCGAATTTTGGCGATGACGCAAGCCTGACGGGTTTTCTGACGGTGAACAGAAAGTGCCGTATTGTTCACTTTTACAGCACAGTCTATTCTGCGTTTGCGGCCTTTGCCGCCGGCTGGCGGGTCCTCATATTGGCATGGACCGCGGCATGGGCCGCACGGGACAAGGGAAGGAGCAGGAAAATGCTCGACCAGATCAAGGGCCTGCATCACGTCACCTCGATGGCCAGGGATGCACGCCAGAACAATGAATTCTTCACAAAAAAGCTCGGCCTGCGCCGGGTCAAGAAAACCGTCAATTTCGACGCGCTGGATGTCTATCATCTCTACTATGCCGACGAGGTCGGCACGCCCGGTTCGGTGATGACCTATTTTCCGTTCCCCAACATCGGCAAGGGCCGCCACGGCGTTGGCGAGGTCGGCACCACGGTCTATTCGGTGCCCGAAGGCACGCTCGCCTATTGGGAGAACCGTTTTGCCGATGAGGGCGTCACCGGCCTCTCGCGCGAAGAGAGATTCGGCGAGAAGCGGCTTGCCTTCGCCGGTCCCGATGGTGACGGGTTTGCGCTGGTCGAGAACAGGGCCGACGATCGTGCGCCGTGGACGAAAGCTGGCATTCCCTCCGACGAGGCGATCCGCGGGTTTCACTCGGTGTCGCTCAGACTGAAGGACGGCGGCGCCACAGAAGAGCTGCTGAAATTCATGGGCTATGAGGAAGTCGACAAGGCAGGCAATGTAAAACGGCTGACGGTGAAGAACGGCAATGGTGCTAATATCGTCGATATCGAATCGCTGCCGGGCGCTGCTGTTGCCGATCTCGGCGCTGGATCCGTCCACCACGTCGCCTTCGCCGTCGAAAACCGCGCCAAGCAGCTCGAAGTGCGCAAGGCGTTGGTGGACACCGGTTACCAGGTGACGCCGGTGATCGACCGTGACTATTTCTGGGCGATCTATTTCCGCACGCCCGGCGGCGTGCTGTTCGAGGTCTCGACCAACGAGCCCGGCTTCGACCGCGACGAGGACACGGCTCACCTCGGCGAGACGCTGAAGCTGCCGTCGCAGCACCAGCATTTGCGGCCCTATCTCGAACAGCATCTGCATAAGCTGGAAGACTGAGGACAAGGCCATGAGCAAGGACGCTTACATCCACAAGGCGCTGCCCGGTTCGCCGGGTAGTCCGCTGCTTTTCGTCTTTCATGGCACCGGGGCCGACGAGAGCCAGCTTCTGTCGCTCGGGCGCGATCTCGCGCCGCAGGCGACCATCGTCTCGCCGCGCGGCGATGTTTCGGAACATGGTGCGGCGCGCTTCTTCCGCCGCACCGGCGAGGGCGTCTACGACATGGACGACCTGACGCGGGCGACGGACAAGATGGCGGGTTTCATCAAGGCGCATGTCGAGGCGGCAAGGCCCTCATCGGTGCTTGGTCTCGGCTATTCCAACGGCGCCAACATTCTGGCCTCGGTGGTGTTCGCGGCGCCGACGCTTTTCGATGCGGCGGTGCTGATGCATCCGCTGATCCCGTTCGAGCCGCAGGTGCAGGGCAGCCTTGCCGGCCGTCGCATCCTGGTGACGGCAGGCAGGCGCGATCCGATCTGCCCGCCCTACCTGACGTCGCGGCTGGAGACCTATTTGCGCGCCGATGGCGCCGATGTCACAGTGGAGTGGCATGACGGCGGCCATGAGGTGCAGTCGAATGAGATCGAGGCGGCACGGCGGTTCCTGTCCGCTACGCCGATAGAAGGAGCCTAAGCAATGCCTGACCAATTGCCGGAGATCGAACTGGAGGATCGCGGTTCCAAGGGCCGTTATCTCCTGCGCGGGCCGGACGGCGCCGAGGCGGAGATGACCTTCACCAAGATCGGCGAGCACCAGATCATCATCGACCACACCGAGGTGCCGGATGCATTTCGCGGCCAGGGTGCCGGGCTTCGCCTCGTCACCCGCGCCGTCGAAGACGCGCGCGCGGCGGGCAAGAAGATCATCCCGCTTTGCCCGTTCGCCAACGCCCAGTTCCATCGTCACAAGGAATGGGCCGACGTGCTGAAACAATAGCGCTGATTCAGGCCTCGACGCGCGATGAGGGTTGAGGGCGGGCGGCCACGACGGGATAACGTCTCTGGCATTTGCGCAGTTCGTACATCTTGCCTAATTAGGCGTATCGCCTGCAGACTGGCTGCGTCTGCGGCCCACCCACTGAACCGAATGGCTCCCTAATGACCGAATCCGATCTCGTCCCCGTCTTCGACGGCCACAACGACACGCTGCTCCGGCTCTATCAGTCGAAAGACACCGATGTCGAAAAGCTGTTCATCGAAGGGACGCAGGGCGGCCACATCGACCTGCCGCGCGCGAAGAAGGGCGGCTTTGCCGGCGGCATGTTCGCGATCTTCCCGCCGCCGGCTGAGAAATCCAGGCGCAGCGCAGTGCCGCCGGCACCCAGCGACAACGAGCCGTTGCCGCCCGAACTCTCCCGTGCCGACGCGCTCGATTCCACCATCGCCATGGCCTCGATCCTGTTCCGGCTGGAACGGGCTTCGGCGCTCACCGTTTGCCGCAGCGCCGGCGACGTGCGCGACGCGATGGCGCAAGGATCGATCGCGGCGGTGTTCCACATCGAAGGCGTCGAGGCGATCGACCCCGAACTGACCATACTAGATGTGCTGCATGCCGCCGGCTTGCGCTCGCTCGGCATCGTCTGGAGCCGCCCGAACGCCTTCGGCCACGGCGTGCCGTTCCGCTTTCCGTCGACACCCGACACCGGACCAGGCCTGACCGATGCCGGCAAGGCGCTGGTCAAGGCCTGCAACCAGCTCAAGATCATGATCGATCTTTCGCACCTCAACGAAAAGGGGTTTCGCGACGTCGTCGAGATTAGCGACGCAGCGCTGGTCGCGACCCATTCCAATGTCCATGCGATCTGCGGCCATTCCCGCAACCTCACCGATTGGCAGCTCGGCGCGATCCGCGACTCAGGCGGTATGGTCGGGCTGAATTTCGCCACCGGGTTCCTGCGCGAAGACGGCAGGATGAATGCCGACACCAGTCTCGACATCATGGCGCGCCATGTCGATTCGCTGCTGCAGGCACTGGGCGAAGACGGCGTCGGCCTCGGGTCCGATTTCGATGGCGCCATGATCCCGGCTGTGATCGGCGATGTCACCGGCCTGCCGAAGCTCATCGATGCGCTCGCCGCGCGCGGCTTCGGTCGCGCGCTGATCGAGAAGATCGCCTATCGCAACTGGATCAGCATGCTGGAGAAAACGATCGGGTAGGGCACTACTCGAAGCCTATGCGCTTCAGCCAGTTCTGGCCGATGCCGCGGTCGCGGATGATCGGCAGCGGATCCGTCGCATCCAGCCGCGCGCAGATGCGGTAGACTTCGAGCGTCTCGGCGCTCATCTCGCCGCGCTTGTAGAAGAACATGGCCGCGGCATAGCGCGTGCGGCCCGACCATTTTTCGCCGAGCGGCGTGTTGACCAGTTCCCACTGCTCGC
Organism: Mesorhizobium sp.; assembly: GCF_004962925.1. Taxonomy (GTDB): domain Bacteria; phylum Pseudomonadota; class Alphaproteobacteria; order Rhizobiales; family Rhizobiaceae; genus Mesorhizobium. Next base: position 22,537 of record NZ_SUEO01000086.1, read on the forward strand.
TGGCTTCTGCATCGACGTCGTGCTTGTCTGCCTCACCCGTCATGGTCAGAAATCCGCCGGCGGATTGGCGGTGCGCCGGTCGAGCTTGATGAACGGTCGCTGCACCACCCTGGCCCGCTTCATCAGCTTCTGGTATTGCAACTCGCGCATGGCGTAGATCTCGACCCAGAGGTCGTCGACGACCGCGTCGCCAAACGGCCGCGCCAGCGAGGCGATGGCGATGTTGCGCTTGGCCATCGGCGACCACATGGCGGCGCTGACCAGCCCGACCTCCTGGCTTTTCCTGTAGTAGACAATGGCGTGTTCTGCGGGAATGTTGCCCTCGATCTCAAGCCCGATCAGCACATGGCGAATACGCTTCTTCGCCCGCGCGTCGACAATGGCGCGGCGGCCATTGAAATGGCCCTTTTCCAGGTCGATCATGAAGCCGAGACCGATTTCGTCCGGCATGCGCAAACGGTCGGCACGGATGGCATGCCCCGACGTCGTGAAATCCGCGTTGGCGACGATCAGCCCAGCTTCGAGCCGGGCGCGATTGAGTGCAGTGTAGCCGATGGCGCGGATGCCGCGCAATTCGCCGGCCAGTATCAGCCGGTCCCAGAGGCTGAGAGCCTTGTCGGCCGGCACGAACAGTTCGTAGCCGAGATCGCCGGTGAAACCGGTTCGCGAGATGGTGATGGTGCCGTGGTCATGCGGGAACTCGGCTAGATCAAAAACCCTCAGTCTTTCGATGCCGGCGAAACCGGCATCGCGCAATACGGCGAACGAGGTCGGCCCTTGCAGCGCCAGGCCGGCGACAGCCTCTGTTTCTTCCTCGACCGTCACGTCGAAGCCTACGGCGCTATCCAGCAGCCAAGGCAG
>NZ_SUEO01000087.1:0-222 GCF_004962925.1 Mesorhizobium sp.
GCCTTGTACTTACCGGAAAGCGTCGCCTCGGCGCGGTTGCGGAGCCTGGTCAGCGGTGTCTTCAGATCGTGGGCGATGTTGTCGGAGACCTGCTTCAGCCCTTCGTTGAGCGTGGCGATCCTGGCCAGCATGGAATTGAGGTTTCCGGAGAGGCGGTCGAACTCGTCGCCTGCGCCGGTGACTGGCAGCCGGCCGGAAAGATCGCCGCCCATGATGCGGCGG
>NZ_SUEO01000087.1:232-6988 GCF_004962925.1 Mesorhizobium sp.
CGCCTCCGACACCGAGTCGATACGCTTCAGCGCCGCGCGTCCGACAAAGAACCAGATCAGAAGCCCGCCAAGCCCCATCATGCCCAGCGCCAGCATCAGCGCGCGGCGGATGACGGCGCGGAACCGCTCCGGCTCGCCGAGGTCGCGACCGACCAGCATGATCATCTGGTTCGGCAGGCGCAGCACCAGCGCAATGGCGTTATGGCCCTTCTCGCCTTCCGCCTGCACTTCGCTCTCGCCGAATTGCGTCTCATTCTGGTCGGCGACCGGGTTGCGTTGCCGCTCGAGTGCGCCCTCGCCGAACCGCCGGTAAGAGAACGGACGCGTGGTCCAGCCTTCGGTCTCTATCACCCCCGGCTCCAGGCTCTGCACGTTGCCGGTCAGTATCTGGCCGTTGGTGTCAGCGATCAGATAGAGGTTGGCTCCGGGCTGGCGGGAGCGGGCCTCGACCACGCGCACCAGCACCGGCAGGCCGCCGCGCTGATAGGCCCGGGCGAGGCCGAGCACTTCGTCGTTGATGGTCTCCTGCGTCTGCGCGGTCAGCATGCGCGCCGACAGAGAGGTCATGTAGAAGACGAGCAGCACCGCACAGATGGCGAACAGCAGGAGATAGAGCGCCGAAAGCCGCGCTGCCGTCGTCCTCATGATGGCCGGCATGGAAAGAGCCATGCTACCCACTCTTGAGCATATAGCCGGCGCCACGAACCGTGTGCAGGATCGGCTTGTCGAAGCCCTTCTCGATTTTGCCGCGCAGCCGCGAGACGTGAACGTCGATGACGTTGGTCTGCGGATCGAAATGGTAGTCCCAGACATTTTCCAGCAGCATGGTGCGCGTCACCACCTGGCCGGCATGGCGCATCAGATATTCCAGCAAGCGGAACTCGCGCGGCTGCAGCGTGATTTCACGCGCCGCGCGCCGCACTGAATGAGAGAGCCTGTCGAGTTCGAGATCGCCGACCCGGTAGACGGTTTCGGCTTCCCTGGCGCTGGCGCGGCGGTTCAGCACCTCGACCCGGGCCAGAAGCTCGGAAAAGGCATAGGGTTTGGTCAGATAGTCGTCGCCGCCGGCGCGCAAGCCGGTGACCCGGTCGTCGACTTCGCCGAGCGCCGACAGGATCAGCACCGGCGTCGTGTTGCCTCGTGATCTCAGGCCGGCGATGACCGACAGGCCGTCGCGGCGCGGCAACATGCGGTCGACGACCATCACGTCATAGTCGCCGGAATCAGCGAGCGCGAAGCCGGTTTCGCCGTCGCCGGCGACATGAGCGGTGTGTCCGGCCTCGGTAAAGGCTTTCTGGAGGTAATCGGCCGCTTCGCGATCGTCTTCTATGACGAGAATCTTCATGGGACCGTTATACGCGATTTCGCTGGAAGATTGAGTGGCCGGCATATGCCTCGTCGCCTCACCAGGGCGTATCGCGAACAAAGTGATTCAAGAATACGCCGTAAGTCGTTGTTTTGGAATGTTGTTGACCGAGAGCCACCGGCACCCTCGGATCAGGCCCAAGGCGGGCTTTCGGGCGACATGCTTTGTTATTTGAGCATGCCGTCATGCTTTGTTCGAGCGGCAGCGGGCGATGGGAGCCCGCTGCCGCTGGGGCGGAACTCAATGACTGACTAACGTATTCAGCCCCGTGCTTTCCCGTGCGGCGGCTTGGGTGTTTGAAACCGCCGCACCGGAAAAGTCTGGAACGTCAGCTCTTGGCGACAGGCAGCGCGACGAAGCGGTTGCTGTCATCGCGGGTGATCTGCATCAGCACCGCCTTGCGGCCCGACTTCACCGCGTCGGCCATGGCCTTGGCGACATCGTCGGTGCCATTGACCTCCGTCGAGTTGACCGAGGTGATGACGTCGCCCGGCTGGATGCCGCGATCGGCGGCATCGCTGTCGGGATCGACATCGGTCACCACAAGCCCCTTGCCATCGTCGGACCTGGTGACGGTGAGGCCGAGATCGGCCAGCGTATCGGCCTTTGGCGGAGCGGAAGGCTGCTGGTCGGCCGAAGCCTGCTTGTCGCCCGAAGGCAGCGTGCCGAGATCGACCTTGACGGTCTCACTCTTACCGTCACGCCACACCGTAACGTCGACCGGCTTGCCGGGTTGGTAGGCGCCGATCAGACGGGCGAGTTCCTTCGGCGAAGCGACGTCCTTGCCGTCCACCTGAGTGATGACGTCACCGACTGATATGCCGGCCTTCTTGCCGGGACCATCGTCCTGGGCGCTGGAAACGAGCGCGCCCTTGTCGGACTTCAGCCCCAGCGATTCGGCAATTTCGGAGGTGACCGGCTGGATCTCGACGCCGAGCCAGCCGCGCTGGACGGTGCCGTCCTTCATCAGATCCTGCACGACAGCCTTTGCAGTCGAGGCAGGAATGTCGAAGGCGATGCCGACGCTGCCGCCGGACGGCGAAAAGATCGCGGTGTTGATGCCGACGACCTGGCCGTTGAGGTTGAAGGTCGGGCCGCCCGAATTGCCGCGGTTCACCGAGGCATCGATCTGGATGAAGTCGTCATAGGGGCCGGCGCCGATGTCGCGGCCACGGGCCGAGACGATGCCGGCGGTGACTGTGCCGCCGAGGCCGAACGGATTGCCGACTGCCACGACCCAGTCGCCGACGCGAACCTTGGAATCATCGGCGAAGTCGACATAGGTGAACTTGCCGTCGCCTTCGACCTTGAGCACCGCGAGATCTGTGCGCGGGTCTGTGCCGACCAGCTTGGCGTCGAGTTCCTTGCCGTCATGCATCACCACCGTGAAGGACGAGCCGTCGCCGACGACATGGTTGTTGGTGACGAGGTAGCCATCCTCGGAGATGAAGAAACCGGACCCCTGGGCGACCGGCCGCGGCTGGCGGTTGTGGTCACGACGTCCGAAACGCCGCATTCCATCTTGGCCATCTTGATCGCCAAAGCCACGGAACTCCCTGAAGAAGCGGCGCAATTGCGGATCGTCGGGAAGATTGCCGAAGCCGTCGGGCAGGTCGGAGCCGTCGTCGGCGGTCGATTCTATCTTGGCTTTGACACGGACACTGACGACCGCCGGCGAAACGCGCTCGACCACATCGGCGAAGCTCGGGACCTGCGGCGCCTCGACACGCACGGCCTCGGCCAGGACCGGGGCTGTCCCGGTGGCAACCGCGCCGAAGCCGATCGCGCCGGCAATGGCCGCTGAAGCGGCGGCAGCCATCAGGCGTTTACGGGTGCGGGGATATGAATTGGGGGCAGTATTCATGGGTGTCGTATCCTCTTTCAAGGGATGCGCTTCGGTCGGCATCCTCGGGCAAGAGAAATAGAGGGGCGCACATTACGGCGCCATTTCCGGTGCATGAAACTTTTGTAATGTTTTGCGGGTGCCAGCCGCCTTCAGTCCCGGTGCAAAATAGTGTCGAGCTCCGCCTGTTCCTCCGCGGTCAACGCATGGGTTGCCGTCGAACGGCGCGAACGGGCGGTCAGCACGATGAAAATCCCGCCGGCAAGCAGCAGAAGGACCGGCGTGCCCCAGAGCAACGCATTGCGCAAGCTGAAGCGCGGCTTCAAGAGCACGAACTCGCCGTAGCGGGAAACGATGTAGTCCATCACCTGCTGGTCGGTGTCGCCGGCGACGAGGCGCTGGCGCACCAGCACGCGCAGGTCGCGGGCAAGGTCGGCATCGGATTCGTCGATCGACTGGTTCTGGCAAACCATGCAGCGCAGCTCTTCCGAAAGCGTCCGCGCCCTCGCCTCGAGTGCCGGGTCGGCCAGAACCTCGTCGGGCTTCACCGCGAGTGCGGCGCCGGCAAACAACAGCGTCAGCAGCAGGATCAGCGAGGCCAGCGAGAATCTTGCGGTCATGGCAGGCTCGCGGAAGGCACAGCGCCGGTCGACTTGCGGCGGCGGGACGGTGCCCCGACGCGCAGGCGCCGGTCCATGAGCGACATAGCAGCACCTGCCATCATGACAAGGCCGCCACCCCAGATCAGCGTCACCAGCGGCTTCCACCACAGCCGCACCACGACGGAGCCGTCGGTCGCCCCGTCGCCAAGCGAGAGGTAGAGCTGGCTGAACCCCATTGTCTTGATACCGGACTCGGTCGTCGTCATCTGTCGGACCGGATAGGAGCGCTTGGCCGAGGTGATTACGGCGGTAGTGTTTCCATCGGCGCCGAGCAGGGCGAAGCGGCCGCGATCCTCGCTGTAATTAGGCCCCTGGGCCGGATAGAGCCCTTCGAAACGCAGCGTATGGCCGGACAATTGCACGGTCTCGCCTGCATGCATCGACAGGATCTTCTCGGTGCCGAAGCAAAGTGTGCCGACGATGCCCAGCGTCGTCAGCCCGAGGCCGAGATGGGCGAGCGCGGTGCCGAAGACCGAGCGCGGCAGGCCGGCGAAGCGCCTGAGCATGATGCCTGGCGCGACACTGCCAAAGCCGGACTTGACGGCAATATCGGTGAGCGCGCCGCAGATCAGCCAGAAGGCCAGGCCGACGCCAAGTGCTGCGAACACCGACGCGCCGTCGATGAACAAGGCCGTCACCAGCACGGCCAGAAGCGCTGCGGCGAAGGCCGCCATCAGGCGCTGGGCGACGGCGAAAATGTCGCCGCGCTTCCAGGCCAGCAGTGGCCCGAACGGGACCACGACCAGAAGCGGCACCATCAGCGGTCCGAATGTCAGGTTGAAGAACGGCGCGCCGACCGAAATCTTGTCGGCTGAAACGGCCTCGACTGCCAGCGGATACAATGTGCCGATCAGCACGGTGGCGGTGGCCGTGGTCAGGAACAGATTGTTGAGGACCAGCGCCCCTTCGCGCGAGATCGGATGAAACAGGCCGCCGGCCGTCAGCCTCGACGCGCGAAAGGCGAACAACGCCAGCGATCCGCCGATGAACAGTGTCAGGATGCAGAGAATGAACACGCCGCGCGTCGGATCGGTGGCGAAGGCGTGAACGGAAGTGAGCACGCCGGAACGCACGAGGAAAGTGCCGAGCAACGACAGCGAGAAGGTCAGGATAGCCAGCAACAGTGTCCAGATCTTCAGGGCCGAGCGCTTTTCCATGACGATCGCCGAATGGAGCAGCGCCGTGCCCGCCAGCCATGGCATGAAGGAGGCGTTCTCGACCGGATCCCAGAACCAGAAACCACCCCAGCCAAGTTCGTAATAGGCCCAGTAGGAGCCCATGGCGATGCCGCCGGTCAGGAACATCCAGGCGACCAGCGTCCATGGCCGCACCCAGCGCGCCCAGGACGCGTCGATGCGGCCTTCGATGAGGGCGGCGACCGAGAAGGAAAAGCAGATCGAGAAGCCGACATAGCCGAGATAGAGCAGCGGCGGATGGATGGCGAGGCCGAGATCCTGCAGGATCGGATTGAGATCGCGGCCCTCGATTGGCGCCGGATTGAGCCTGGCGAACGGGTTGGATGTCGCCAGGATGAACAGGAAAAAGGTGGCGCCGATCGCCCCTTGCACGGCCAGCACATTGGCTCGAAGCGTCGCAGGAAGATTGCTGCCGAAAGCAGCCACGAGCGCGCCGAAGAAGGTCAGGATCAGCACCCAGAGCAGCATCGAGCCTTCGTGATTGCCCCAGGTGCTGGTGATCTTGTAGATCAGCGGCTGCAGCGAATGCGAATTCTCCCAGACGTTGGCCACCGAAAAATCGGAGCTTGCATAGGCTGTCATCAGCGCCGCGAAGGACAGCGCGGTCAAGGCAAAGCCAGTCACCGCGACCGGCCCGCCGACGGCCATCATCCGGGGGTTGTTCATGCGCGCGCCGAACAGCGGCACCAGCGTCTGCACCAAGGCCAGCGCGAACGCCAGGACCAGCGCAAAGTGTCCGGTTTCAACCAAGGCCGTTACTCACTTTTGCTCTCCTGCCACACGCCTTTGGCCTTGAGGCCATCGGCCACCTCCTTGGGCATGTAGTTCTCGTCATGCTTGGCCAGCACGCTGTCGGCGACGAAGACGCCGTCCGGGCGAAACGTACCTTCAGTGATGACGCCCTGCTCCTCGCGGAAAAGGTCGGGAAGAATGCCGGTGTAGGTGACCTTGACCTGCTTCTGGTTGTCGGTCACCGAAAAGGCGACGGTGGCCCCCTGGCCGCGCTCGATCGTGCCTTTTTCGACGAGGCCGCCGAGCCTGATACGCTGCCCGGGTTGCAGGCTGGCGGTGGTCAGATCGGCGGGCATGTAGAAGTAGGAGGCCTTCTGGCCTAGCGCGTAGAAGGTCAGACCGGTGGCGGCACCGAGAAAGGCCAACCCTCCGGCGATCACCGACAGTCTTTTCTGCTTGCGCGTCATTTTTTACTCCGTCGCCGTCAAGCCAAGCGAGACGGCAAAGGCGGTGAATTTCTTCGCTTCCTCACTATCGGAGCCAAAAACGGCGATACCGCGATTGAGCGCGTCGCGGGCCTGATCGGCCTTGCCCAGCACGACATAGGAACGAATAAGCTGCATCCATCCTTCCGCATCGCGCGGGTTTTGCCGAAGTTTTCCATCAAGCCCCGCAACCATGGTGTTGATCATCGCTTCCCTGTCCTGCGGCGACATCGACGAAGCAGCATCGACATCCCCGGCGTCCGGGCCCTTTGCAGGCTGTCCCGAAGCGACGCTCCGCTTGGCGGATTCGGCCAGTGCCTGCTCGACGGGGCCGCGCCAAGCCGAGTCCCGCGGCAAGGCCGCCAGCATTTTCTGCCAGCCAGCTGTCGCCTCGTCAGCACGGCCCTCCTGCGCCATGCCCAAAGCGAGATAAAAGCTGGCCTTCGGATTTGCCGGATCAAGTTTCAGGGCC
>NZ_SUEO01000087.1:6998-23375 GCF_004962925.1 Mesorhizobium sp.
ATGACGGCCTATCGCAACGCCATTCGCCTCGATGGCGACAGCGCCGCCCGCTGCGTTGGCGATCGCTTCGCCGAGGCCCGCCTGGCGGGCGGCGCTGTCGCCATCGAGGCGAATGGCGTTGCGATAGGCCGTCATGGCATCGGAAAACCGCTGCAGGCGCAGATAGATGGGCGCCAGAACGTCCCAACCCCTGCCATCGGACGGATTGGCGGCAAGGTGGGCCTCGGCGCGTGCAACCAGTTCATCCACCGAACTGTCGGCGGGATTCTTGGCCAGCCGCTCGCTGAGCGGTTGCGACGGCAGATCGGGGGAGCCCAGCTGGCTGTACAAGCCCCAACTGACCAGCGGAACCACCAGGACCGCGGCCGTCGCAACCAGCCTGGTCGCCATCGACGGCTGCCGCGCCGCGGCCTTGTCGGCCGGATCGGCATTGTCCAGGCGAAGGATGCGGCGGGCGATTTCGGCACGTGCCTCTTCGGCCTCCGTCGGCTGGATCAGGCCGCGCGCCACGTCTCGGTCAAGCTCGGACAGTTGGTCGCGATAGACTTCAAGGTCATGATCGCTGCTCGCCGAACCGCCCTTCGAGCCGCCGGCCAACGGCAGCAGAACCGCCAGGCTTGCACCCAGCGTGAGAATGGCAGCTATGACCCAGAACAGCATGCTTCTTCCAATAACGGCAGAGCCCTGCCCTGCCAACACAGGCGTCCTGCGACGCTTTGACGGCAGGTGCGTCGCATGCCCTTGATTGATGTCAACCGGACCTATCCGGCCAGTCGTTACGTCAGCGGCGTCCAACTGCCATCGGGGTTGCGGCAAGCGGTTCCGCGAGCGGTGGCGCCGGCGGCGCCGGTAAAGACCGTATGGGTGTATTGCCGGCAGTCCTGCGAGCCGACACGATAGGGCTGGGCGGGCACGACTTCACCGTAGTGCGCCGATCGATCGCTCTTCCACGTCACCTTCTGGCCACTCGACGTGTACTCGAGGGCCTTGTATTCGGCCTCCAGCGCCTTGCGCTTCTCGGCATCCTTCAAGCCGGCTCCGATCGATCCGCTGACGAGGCCGCCGCCCATGGCGGAAATGATCGTTGTCGCGATCTTGCCGTCACTTGGCGGCGTGGCGGCAGGCTGCGGCGCCACCGTGGGGCCCGGGCTGTTGCCCAGCGTGGTGCAGCCGGAAACGGCCAGCAGTGCGGAAACGAGCGCGACGCGAATCTTCATGCCAACAACCGGTTTTCTTGAGTTAGAGCTGGGGGGCCGCGCCATCGGGGAAGTCGGCGTGGCCATAGTGTTGATGTTTGTCGGAAATTTGGCCGCGGCCGACGACTCCGAGACCAATCGACATGCCGCCATATCACCACGCATCGCCGATCAATTGTCGATTTGCCCCTGCAAGCATCACTGAAGGTGTCGATCGGCCTGCAGGCATCATTGAAGGCTCCGCAATCGAACCACTGCCTTCAACCCGCCCAAGCCGGACCGTTCCAGAGCCAGAACGCCTCCATACTCATTGACGAGGTCGGCGACAATGGCAAGCCCAAGCCCGGTCCCCGGCTTGGTCTCGTCGAGCCGCCGTCCGCGCTTCAGCGCCTCGCGCGCCCTGTCTTCGGGAATGCCCGGGCCGTCATCCTCGATGCTGATCTCGAATAGATTGACAGCACCCTCCTTGCCGGCGCCACTCATCTTGCCGGAGATTGGTGCCACCGACACGGCGACTGCGCTCTTTGCCCATTTCATGGCGTTGTCGAGCAAATTGCCAAGCAATTCTTCCAGGTCCTCGCGTTCGCCGGCAAAAACGATATCGGCTGCCGGCAGCGAAAGCGAGAGAGCGGTCTGCGGGTTGAGTTTTTGCAGCACGCGCACCATGCGCTGGACCAGCGGCGTCACCGGCGTACGGTAGACGACGCTGTCGCGTTGCGCCGCGACGCGGGCGCGCTGCAGATAATGATCGACCTGCTTCTGCATGGAGGCCGCCTGCTCGGCTATGAGCTTGCCCTTGACGCCGCCGAGCGCGCGCCCCTCGTTGATCAGCACCGCCAGCGGCGTCTTCAGCGAATGGGCGAGGTTGCCGACCTGCGTGCGCGAGCGCTCGACGATACGCTTGTTGTTTTCGATCAACGCGTTGGTCTCGTTGGCAAGCGGCTCGATCTCGGCCGGGAAGCGGCCGTCGAGCCTTTGCGCAGTTCCTTCTCGCACCATGGCGAGAGCGTTCCTGACCCGGCGCAATGGCTGCAGGCCCAGCAGGATGGCGATGGCGTTGATGGCGATCATGCCGACGCCGAACAGGGAAAGATAGGTCAGCAGGCGACGCTGGAAGGCACCTATCTCCTGCTCGAGTTCGGTCTGGTTGCCCATAACACGGAAGCGCGCTGCGCGATTTTTCGCGTCGAGAACGAATTCGCTCTCGAAGACTTCCAGCTCCTCGCCATTGATGCCTTCGGTGGCATAGCTGCGCTGGAAACTGGCGTTGAAGGGAACCTCGGCGACACTTGGCGACGGGATCGTTTTGGTCATCGAGGAGGAGTGCAGATCACCGCGCACGCCTTCCGACGCAGGTTCCACCGACCAGTACCAGCCGGAATTCGGCTCCGAGAATCGGAGATCGCCAAGGTCGGGAGCGCCGGTCAGCGAACCGCCTTCGGACACGCCGACCGAGCCGATCAGATTGAACAGATGCGCCGACAACAAGCTGTCGAAACCGCGCTCGCTCGCCTGGCGATAGAGCGTTGTGATCAGCGTGAAGATGACAATCAAGGTGAGTATCGCCCAGACCGTGGAAAAGGCGATCACCCGGAACGCCAGCGAACGCGGCCAGAACCGCAGTGAAAGCGGCGTTCTTGCAGTCTGTTTGAGCGGTTCCGCCTTACGCCTCCGGCTCACGCATTCGATAGCCCATGCCGCGAACGGTTTCTATCATGTCGATGCCCATCTTCTTGCGAAGCCGTCCGACAAAGACCTCGATTGTGTTGGAATCGCGGTCGAAATCCTGATCGTAAAGATGCTCGACCAGCTCGGTCCGGGACACGACCTCGCCCATATGGTGCATCAAATAGGCAAGCAGGCGGAATTCGTGCGACGTCAGCTTCAGCGGCACGCCGTCGACATCGGCCTTGGAGGCCTTGGTGTCGAGCCGCAACGGCCCGCAGGTCAGCTCGGATGACGCATGGCCGGCCGCGCGCCGGATGAGCGCTCGGACCCTGGCCAGCACCTCTTCGATGTGGAACGGCTTGGTGACGTAATCGTCGGCGCCGGCGTCGATGCCGGATACCTTGTCGCTCCAGCGATCGCGCGCCGTCAGAATCAGGACCGGCATCTTGCGGCCGCCGCGCCGCCAGCGCTCGACCACGCTGATGCCGTCCATCTGCGGCAAGCCGATGTCGAGCACCACGGCGTCATAGGGTTCGGTATCGCCGAGGAAATGCCCTTCCTCACCGTCGAAAGCCCGGTCGACGACATAGCCGGCATCGACCAACGCGTCTGATATCTGCCGGTTGAGATCCTTGTCATCTTCGACGACCAGTACGCGCATGCTGGGATCAACACCTGTTGAAGAATTGGTCAGATATAGGCCGATTCCGGCACGCTGGGAAACGGCAGGTCAATTCTGCGGAACGACGATCTCGGTGCGGCGCGGACGCTGTCCATCCTTGCCCGGAACCAGCACGACGATGACGCAGACCGGCTGGCCGCCGCGCGTCGACTGCGATGCCTTGGCCAGCGTGCCGCCATTCTGCTCGGCAACCTGCTGACCGATCGCGTAGCAGTCGGAGGCAGCCAGGACGATCGGCCGGTTCTGCTCGGGCACGACGACCGGCAGCGCCGTCGCCTGCGACGCGAACAGACCGGCTGCTGAGAGCGCCAGTGTCGCGGTTCGGAAGTGGGAGCGAAGCGTTTTCATGATCAGCGTTCTAACGCATCGGTGCTGAACGTGAAATGAACAGTGAACGCCTGCAACACATGCCTATCTCACCCCCCTGAAATGCGAGACAACCGACCTTATGATTTCGCCGGCCCAGCCCGGCAAAATTCATTGAAGCGCCAGTCTAGACTGTGTTGCAGCCATATTGAAAGCGCGTCAGGCGTTTTCTTCCGTCACGGCGCGAAAGCGCAGCAGCCCGTGATAGGCCGAAAGGTCCTCGTCGTAACGGGCCTCGGTGAATTCGAGCCTGAGATTGACGCGGTGATGCTCGTCGAGCGCGAGCGCCGCATCCTGAAGGCGAGCGCTGACCATGTCCATCGCATCGAGCATTTCTTCCCTGGCCTCGGACTTCGACCAGAAATGCAGCGTGAAAAGCTGCTCGGCGTCGTTCTCCATGCCCGTTGTCCAGTCGTGGACGCTGGTCCGGCCGAAGGTGACATAGGGAAACGGGATATTTTCCGGGGCATGGTCGAATAGTTTTGCGCCGCCCAATGCCGCTGTCAGGAAACCATCACCATTCAGCGCTTCGAACAAGGCCTTCTGCAGCGCGGCGGCCGGCGCGGTCATCGTCTTCTCCCTCGCCCGTCACGGCTGAACAAGCCTTCGCGCCGTCAGCGATTCCTGCTTGCAGCGTAGCCGCGTTGACGTTTTGGCGCCAGATCACGGGACGGTCGGGATTATCGAAAATCGGCTGCGGTCAGCACGTACATGCTTTTGCCGGTGCGGGCATAAGCATTCCTTGCGACGTCATGTATGGGACTGACGGCCGCATCGAAGGCGGCGAGGTATGTGGCTTCGGCTGTCGCCGTCCCCGGCGACGCCGTCGAAATGGCATCTGCATCGACAAAGAAAGAAATCTGGGACATGCCGTCATAGCCGACGAAGCGGATCCGTCGGCTCGCTTCGTCGTAGCTGCGGCTTCGGTTTGGAAATGTCAGGCTCATGACTTGACGCCGTTAAGCGGCCCCCGCCTTCTTGACTGCCGCCCGCTTTTTCTTGGTAGCGACGGGATTGAGGGCTTCCGCCGCGCGGTCGGCTTCTTCCTTGGCCAGCCGCAGCGCCCGCAACCTTGCAGTCTTGATGTCCCTGGCCTTGGCCTCGGAAACATATTCGGCCGTAGCCTGGTTTCGCTCAGCGGTTTTCTTCTGCTTCTCCATGAAGCGCGCTTCAGCCTTTTCCATGATATTTTGATTGAATTCCGCCATCGATAAAATCTCCTCTTTTGGCTGAGATGATGAAAGTGAGTTTCTCGCTTAAAATAGGGACTCGGAACAGAAAATTCAATTTCCAAGCTATTTTTGGTTGATCAAATACCTTAAAATAAACTTCCCAAATAATACTATTCAATATCTTCCTCAGTCCATGAATATTTTTTGAATCGCCGGTCCTGACGGGTGTGACCGGCGGCACCCGCGCTGGCGGCAATCGCGTCCCCTATGCCGCATATGTTGAACCAGATCACGAAATCGGTGCCGCGCCGCCCTCTTCGGTGCGCCGCGCTATGAATTTGTCGAGAATGTCTGACGTGGCAGCGGCAGAAGCCGGTGGCCGGAAGTCGGCCAGCAGCCGTTTCCAGATGCCGGTGGCACGCTCGGTGGCGGTTCTTGACCCTGCCTGCGTCCAGTTGCCGAAATTCGACCAATCGGCCACCAGCGGCTCGTAGAATGCTGTGCGGTAGCGCGCCATTGTGTGTCCGGCCGAGAAGAAAATGCCCGCCTGGCTGCACTTCAGCGATCGCCTCGAAGCCAATCGCATCTTCGTCGCCTGGCGTCGCCACACAGAGTTCCGCAACGGTCTGCAACGCCTCAATATCGGTGATCAGCTTCTCGAAGGAGACGCTCAAGCCACCTTCGAGCCAGCCAGCGGCGTGGATGCATACCGTCGCGCCAGCAAGCACCGAGCCCCATAGCGCGAACTGCGTTTCGTGGGCTGCCTGCGCGTCCGAAATGTTGGCGGCACTGCCGCCGCCGGACCGCCAGGGAAGGCCGGTGAAGCGCGCAAGCTGACCGGCGCCGAGCGTTGCCTTGACGTGCTCCGGCGTGCCGAAGGCCGGCGCTCCGGATTTCATGTCGACGTTGGACGAGAAGGAGCCATAGACGACGGGCGCGCCCGGCCGCACGATCTGGGCCAGCGTCAGCCCGGCCAGCGCTTCGGCATGCTGCAGCGTCAGCGCGCCGGCCACCGTGATCGGCGCCATGGCGCCGGCCAGGCAGAAGGGCGTGATGATCAACACCTGCCCCGCCTTGGCAAAGTCGATGATGCCTTGCGCCATCGGAATGTCGAGCTGACGCGGCGAATTGGTGTTGATGACGGTGTAGCAATAGGCTCCCGAACGGAATTCGTCCTCGGACAGGCCGCGCGCCAGCCGCAGCATCTCGAACCCATCCTCGACCTGCGGCGTGCCGCGCGCGAAGATGAACGGGAACTTGTCCGACAGCGTCAGTTGAGCCCGGTTGACGGCATAATGGCGCAAGCGGTTATCGACGTCCTGCGGCTCGACGCAGGGGCCGAGCATATGTAGCACGTCGAAATGCTGCACCAGCCGAATGAGATCCTCAAAAGCGGCAAGCGTTCCCGGCCGCCGGCCGCGCTCCAGATCGGTGACGTTCGGCGCCCCGGATCCCGCAAGGAACGTCATCGAGCCGAGTTCGAGCGTCAGGTCTCGGGCACGGTCGCCGGCGCACGCCCAGATCGATTTCGGCGCCGAGGCCAGCGCCGCCGAGACGATGTCGCGGCCGATGCGCACCATCTGACTGTCCTCGTCGACCAAAGCGCCGGCGCGGGCAAGAATGACACGCGCTTCGGGCAACAGCACCTTGATACCGAGTTCCTCGAGCACGCGCAGCGCCGTGTCGTGGATCGCGGCCACCTGGTCGGCCGAAAAGACAGGCTGCGGCAAGAACGGATTCTTCAGCGAACGATAGTCCGGCCGGCGGCTGCTCTCGCTGCCGGCCTCGCCAGTTCGTCCGCGCCTGCGTTCGCGCCTGAGGTTGCGTGCGGCGTCATCGACCATGGCGGATACTCCTCATTGCCGCGTTACCCCGGTGACGCGCCGGCCGTTCGGCCCGGTTCGTTGGAGCGGGCAGGATACTTGCACTGTACATATGTGTCTAGTACGATTGTATGCAGCTCCCCCTCATGCCTATTGTGCGGCCATGATCATGATTGCTCTGCAGGACGAGCCGGCGCCCGGCAACATCAAGGTGACGCGTGGGGACTGGATCAATCTTGCACTCCAGACACTGATTTCAGACGGCGTCGAAAGCGTGCGCGTGCTGCCGCTCGGCCAGAAGCTCGGCGTTTCGCGCTCAAGCTTCTACTGGTATTTCGATAGCCGTCAGGATCTGCTCGACCAATTGCTTGCCCATTGGCGGGACACCAACACCAGGGCGATCGTCGAACGCGCGCAGCGGCCGGCCGAAAGCATCATCATGGGTGTCATGAACGTGTTCGAATGCTGGGCGGACGAGCGCCTGTTCGATCCCAGGCTCGACTTCGCCGTCCGGGAATGGGCGCGTCGCTCCGACGACGTGCGCCGGGCGATCGACCAGGCCGACAATGACCGCCTGGGCGCGATCAGCGACATGTATCGCCGGCATGGCTACGATGAAGAGGATGCCTTCATCCGCGCTCGCGTGCTCTACTACATGCAGATTGGTTATTATGTGCTCGACCTCAAGGAACCGGTAGAGGCGAGAGTCAGTCATCTCGCCGCCTATCTGCGCAGTTTCACCGGCCAGGAGCCAAGCGACGCCGACGTGGCGCATTTCATGCGCTTCATCGCGGCGCGGCAATATTGAAAGCGGGTGCGAGCCTGCAAAGCGGTGGAGGTGCCCTCAAGCTCCTATCTAAAACTGTACCGCGCATGCTCCTCGCCCTTGTGAGCGGGGCCAAAATGGACGAATAGTCTTGGTAGGCGCGCCCGCCCTGAAATTGCCCCCATGCAGTTTGTAGTGAGAGGCCTAGCCGCAGCCGGATCCTGGAATGGCCAGTCCTTTTAAACCACGCAAGAGAAGAGGCCCGATTGCCGCAAGACTGCTGGCGGCGGATGCGTGGTTCGATTCCTCGCTCTACGAGATCGGCTTCAAGGCGCGCCGGTTCTGGGAAGCGGCCACCATTTTTTTCAGGCGCTTCCGCGTCTCAGGCTGGCGCCGCGGCATCATCGAACTGTTGAGCGAGGGTTTTACGCTCGGCGCCGGCGGCATCGTCGTCATGCTGGCGCTTGCCCTGCCAGCCTTCCAGGAGACCGCCGGCGACTGGCGGGCCCAGGGCGATTTCGCCGTCACCTTTCTCGACCGCTACGGCAACGAGATCGGCCAGCGCGGCATCATCCAGCGCGACTCGGTGCCAGTCGATGAGATGCCCGACCAGGTCATCAAGGCAGTGCTGGCCACCGAGGATCGGCGTTTCTTCGATCACTACGGCATCGACGTGCTTGGTCTTTCGCGTGCGATATTCGAGAATGTGCGGGCGAATTCCGTGGTGCAAGGCGGCTCGAGCATCACCCAGCAGCTGGCCAAGAACCTGTTCCTGACCAATGAACGGACATTGGAACGCAAGATCAAGGAAGCCTTTCTGTCGCTGTGGCTCGAGGCCAATCTGTCGAAGAAGGAGATCCTGCAGCTCTATCTCGACCGCGTCTATATGGGCGGCGGCACCTTCGGCATCGAAGCGGCCGCCGATTTCTATTTCGGCAAAAGCGTCAAGGATGTGAACCTCGCCGAAGCGGCGATGCTGGCCGGCCTGTTCAAGGCACCGACCAAATACGCGCCGCACATCAACCTGCCTGCTGCCAGGGCGCGGGCCAATGTGGTGCTGTCCAATCTCGTCGAGGCCGGCTTCATGAGCGAGGGTCAGGTGCTGCAGGCGCGGCTGCATCCGGCCGAAATCGTCGACCGCGGCGAGCAGAAGAGCCCGGATTACTACCTCGATTGGGCGTTCGAAGAGGTCAAGAAGGTCGCGGCAAAGTCCGGCCAGCATTCGCTGGTCGCTCACACCACTTTCGACGCCAACATCCAGAAGGCGGCGGAAGAATCGATGGAATTCCATCTCCGCCAGTTCGGCAAGGAATACAATGTCACCGAAGGTGCCATGGTCGTCATCGAAACTAATGGCGCAGTCAGGGCGATCGTCGGCGGCCGCGACTATGGTGCCAGCCAATTCAATCGCGCCACCAAGGCGCTACGCCAGACCGGCTCATCGTTCAAACCCTATGTTTACGCAACGGCGATGGAGCACGACTTCACGCCGGACTCCGTCGTTTCCGGCGGGCCGATCTCCTGGGGCGGCTGGTCGCCTCACAATTACAATGGCGGATCGGCCGGCAAAGTCACGCTGATCACGGCGATGGCCAAATCGATCAACACCGTGCCGGTGCGGCTGGCCAAAGATTATCTCGGTATCAAGCCGATCAAGGCGATGACGGAAGCGATGGGCGTCGAATCGCCGCTCGAATCGCACAAGACGATGGTGCTCGGCACATCGGGCATGACCGTGATGGACCAGGCGACGGGCTATAGCGTGTTTGCCCAGAACGGCTTTGTCGGCTCCCGGCATGGCATCACCCAGCTCGTCACCCGTACCGGCGAGGTGGTTTACGATTTCACCAAGGATGCGCCGCCGCCGCGCCGTGTGCTCTCTCAGCAGGCGTTGAAATACATGAACACCATGCTGGCGGCGGTGCCGGTGGTGGGCACGGCGCGGCGCGCTGCCCTTCCCAACATCGTTTCGGCCGGCAAGACCGGAACCACGCAGTCTTACCGCGACGCCTGGTATGTCGGCTTCACCGGCAACTATACGGCCGCCGTGTGGCTCGGCAATGACGACTTCACCCCGACCAACAACATGACCGGCGGCTCGCTGCCGGCGATGGTGTGGCAGCGGCTGATGGTCTATGCGCACCAGAATATCGACCTCAAGCCGATCCCCGGTCTCGATCATCCCTTCGTCGACGAAGAGATCGCTGCCAAGGCCGAGGAGGCGGAAAAGATGAATGCCGAGCAGGCAGCGGCCAACGCCGCCGCCGAGCGCCCGCCGGTGCTGTCCAGCCAAACCACGCGGGCGCTCAAGGACATCACGAGGCTGTTCCAGTCGGCGCCCGTCCTCCAGGCGCCTGCGACGCCGGAGACCCTGTCGGCGCTTTGACGCCCGCACACGACGGGTCATGCTCGCGCCGGCAATTCCACAGAGGTCCGCTTGCCATGGCCCCCTGCCCCGCGATATCCCCGAGCGGCACTCCTCTTTCCCGCGGCCCCTCATGCTCAAAAACGCATTCCTGACGCTCCTCGCGCTTGCCATAGCCATCGGCGGCGGCGGCGGCAGCGTCTGGTACGCTCTCAAGACGCAGGAAGGCGTCGGCGCGATCCGGATCGGCCCATGGACGGCGTTCCCCGATATCGGCACGCAGGCGGCGGACCCTTATTCGAAAGCCCGCGTGGCGCGCGAGGGTGTTCTTGCACTTGGGCAGACAGAGGGCCTGTCTTTTATCGCGGAACGCGATTCCGGCGGCGAACAATTGAAACGCCAATGCGCCTATGAAATCGAAGGCGGATTTCCCACGGCCCGGTTCTGGACGCTCTATACCGCCGATCAGTCACTCGGCGTGGTCGAGACCGGCAAGCCGAGGCTTGCGGCACTTCAATCCTACCAGGTGCTGCGCCAGCCCGACAATTCGGTGGTGATTTCCGTCGGCAACCGCCCCGCGCCCGGCAACTGGCTGCTTTCCGACGGCTTCGGCCGGATGTATTTCGTGCTGACATTCTACGACACGCCGATCGCCAGCAGCACCGGTCTTTCGGATGTCATGCTGCCGCAGATCCTGAAGGTCGGCTGCAATGCGTAGGCTGCTGCATGCGATCTTGCTCGGCCTGCTTGGCGCCGGCATCGTCCACATCATCGTACTGCTG
Organism: Mesorhizobium sp.; assembly: GCF_004962925.1. GTDB lineage: Bacteria > Pseudomonadota > Alphaproteobacteria > Rhizobiales > Rhizobiaceae > Mesorhizobium. Next base: position 17,819 of record NZ_SUEO01000087.1, read on the forward strand.
CTCGTCCCGGAATTTTCCGAACGCGATGCCTGGTCGCGTCTGGCCATGGCCTCGGACCTCTATAGGATGACCAGGCTGGACGCAGAGGCCGGCGGTACGCCAGTGGTAAAATCCGTCGATCCGCTGTTTTATGCGGCGGCTTGCCGGTTCGATCTGTCCGAAGGGATGGTGCGGGTCAAGGCACCCGGAAACGTCCCGTTCTGGTCCGTATCGGTCTATGACCGCAGCGGCCACAACATCTATTCCTTCAACGACCACAGCGCGACCGGAAGAGTGCTGGACAGTATCGTACTGACGCCGGCGCAGATGATCGAGATCCGCAAGAATCTTCCCGAGGAATTGCAAGGGGCAATCTTCGTCGAAGCGCCCATCGACGAAGGCATGTTCGTCATCCGCTCCTTCGTACCTGACGACAGCTGGAAGCCGGTCGTGTCACGGTTTCTCGAGCAGAGCTCCTGCGAGCTGCAGGATTTCTAAAGAGATCCCGAAACTCAGTGGTGCGGAACAGGCCGCGTCCCTGACGAGCCCGGCTTGTCCAGACCGGCGCCTGTCCGGGTCTCGCCCGTCAGTGGTCGTTGCTCGTAGCGGACGCCGGGGAAAATGATCACCGCCGCCGGCATTCCGGTGTTTCGTTCTGCTCTGTTGGTTGCCGCCGTTCGCGGCACGAAAGACAGTACCATGCCCATGGTTCGCGTATTCCTCTCGGTTGCCCCGGAGCACAACGCAACGCCTCCAAGTCTGATTAAGGACGGCAGTAGGTTAACGGAACGCTAACGGATCGCCGCTAACTTGATCTTTGTTCTTGGGAAATGCGAAACCGACACAGTCCCGGTCGAGCATGGTCCAGGTTGTGTCGAGTGTCAGGCGTATCCTTCGTGTCAGCTTCGGATTTCAGGCAAATCGCTATACGGGCTGAATCGGGAAAGGCCGAAAGGCTGTTCCGCGCCGCTGTGTCGGCGTTCTGTTCGCTCACCCGGCCTTCGCGCCGGGAGATCGCACAGCTTGAAGATCTGACGCTTCCACTTTTCGCCAATGTGTCGGTCGAATCGCGCCGCTACGTCGCTGCCGCCCTTTCCGAGTGCGAATATGCGCCCACCGCGCTGGTCCGGCGGCTGTGCGAGGAGCCGGTCGACATCGCAGCCCCGCTGCTCATCCGCTCGCGCGCGCTCAGCAACATCGATCTCATCGCGCTGATCGGGCGGCACGGCCTGCCGCATGCGCGCGCCATCGCGCGCCGCAAGGATCTGAACCCGACCATCGCCGATCTGATCAGAGTGCTTGAAAGGCCGACGCTGGTACGGACGCGGCAGCCGGAGGCGATCGCCAAGACGGCGCCCGAAAGCGCCGAAGTCGTTGTGCCCGGTCCCGACCGGCAGCAGGTGCCCGGCGCCGCCGAAAATGCACGGCGCCGGCTACGGTCGATGATGCGCGCCGATGCGGAGAGCGGCGATGCGACCGGCAATCCGTTCGCCGGCGCGGAAACCTATGTCAAACTGCGCGAGACGGCGCTGACCGGCAACACCGCATTCTTCCAGACAGCACTGGCCGATGCGCTTGAAATCGACTTTTCAACGGCGCGGTCGCTCACCGCAACCCAGAACTACACGTCGCTGCTGGCCGGCTTGCGCGCGCTCGATCTCGGCGAAGACAAGGCGTTCCTGATCACCGTTGCCATCTATCCCGCAGAGTTTCCGCATCCGCAGGCCATCCGCGTCTTCCTCGACCGGTACCGTCTGCTGCATCGCGACGCAGCGCTGGACAGGGTTCGCGGCTGGAAGGCCGAGACACTGTCGAAGGCTGTTCGCAATACCGGGCCGGTCGCGGCAAATGCCGACATCCACAAGGCGGACAGCGACAATGCTGCCATCAGCCTTAAGGCGCGGCGCGTCTGAAGAATTCAAGCGAACGCTTTAAGCCTTTGTCTTTCATACATATCGTTAGAGCGATTTGACGGAAATAAGCTCCTCGACGGGAACAACGCCGGCCTCGATCTCGACCACCCAGATGTCGGGGTCGAATTTTTTCTCCCTTTCCAGTCGTGCGTCAAAGACGGCGGCATCGTCGCCAGCGCCGAGCAGGCTGAAAAACCGGTCGTCGGGTTTGGCTGAATCGTAGCTCGTCTGCGGCGCCGGCCCAAACAGGGCGATCTCGCCCATGCGGCCACGCGCCAGCACGAAGACCGCGCCGGCCTCGGTCGCGCCGCGCTTGACCACGGCGGCGAAGCCCCCGGCGCTGAAAACCCGGCGCAAGAGGGCCGACACCCACAGATCGGTGGTTACGCGCATGGCAGGGTTCTGGACGACATCGGACGGTACTTAGAGCAAAGGTTCGAAAATCGAAATCGGTTTTCGCCTGTCCGGTTGGCGAACGCCTCTACCGTCGGGCGTCGACTGTCAGTTGGTCAGGCCGATCTCGCGCATCTTGACGTAGACGACCTCGTCGGGCTCGCCGGTCTCCGGTAGCCCGAACAGCGACTGGAACTCCTTGATCGCTGCTTTGGTGCGTGCCCCGACCACGCCATCGAGCTGCATATCGTCATTGCCGAATGCCTTCAACCCGGCTTGGATCTTGATAATGCGGGCGTCGGGCGCCTGCGCCGACGCATCCGCCGGCGCCGAAGCGGAAACGGGAATCGCAGCGATGTCGTGCGGGCGGGGAGCCGGATGCGGCACAACCGTCGAAGCGGTGGGCGTGGCGCCCAGTTGATCGAGCAGAACGCTGTCGATCTCGCCGGAGGCGTTGAGCCCGACCTTCTGCTGATAGGCTTGTATGGCGTTGCGCGTGTTGGGGCCGGAAATGCCGTCGACCGTGCCGGAATAGAAATCCAGATCCTTCAGGATGCCCTGGACCTGCTCGACGACCGGATCGCTCTTGATCGGTGCCGCCGCCGGGCCCGGCCGCACGATGTTGATGGTGGTCTCTGGCTCGTCGGCGTCTGCGCGAGGAAAGCCCTCTATGCTCCTGGTCGCGAAAAACGCGCCGGCATGAGGAAAAGGCTGATACCACAGAGCGTTCGCCGAGACGTAGAACAGCGTCACCAGGAAGGCGGTCGAACCGCCGACCAGAACCGGATTGCGTGAAATCAGGCTGCCGACGGCGACCGCGCCACCTTGGAAGGCATTGCCGCGGCGCTTGACCGCCTTAGGCTGTTTTGCGGAGCGAGCCATGCCTGTCCCCTTTCGTCTCCGCCTTGGCCGCGGGCATCGACAGCACGCCGGGCTTGTCGGTCGCACGTCCCTTCGGTCCGTTCACCGGCAAGCTGATCGTTACTGTGGTGCCCTCGCCCGGCATGCTTTCGATCGACATCGTGCCTTCGTGCAGCGCCACCAGGCCCTTCACCAGCGATAGGCCGAGCCCGGTTCCCTCGAACCGGCGCGTATAGTCGTTCTGGATCTGCATGAACGGCTTGCCGAGATTGGCCAAGTCTTCCTCGGCGATGCCGATGCCGGTGTCCCTGACCCAGAAATGCAGTCGCGAGCCGATCCGCTTGGCGCTGACGACGACATCGCCGCCATCGGGCGTGAACTTGATGGCATTGGAGACGAGGTTGATGAGTATCTGCTGCACGGCACGACGGTCAGCGTTTATCTCGCCGGCATCCGGCGCGATCTGAGCCTGCAGATCGATGTTCTTTGCCTCGGCCTGCAGCCGCATCATGGACTGGCACATGTCGACCGCTTCCACGAAACGGAACGGTTCCGGCTCGGCCGCGTAGGCGCCCGATTCGATCCTGGACACGTCGAGTATCGAGGTGACGACGGCAAGCAAATGCTGGCCGGACTCCTTGACCAAGCCGACATATTCCTTCTGGCGCGGATCCTTGAAGGTGCCGAACATCTCATGCAGCAGCATATCGGAGAAACCGATGATGGCATTCAACGGCGTGCGAAGCTCGTGGCTGACAACCGCCAGAAACCGTCCCTTCGCCACTTCGGCAGACGCGGCCGCCTCGTTCGCAGCGGCAAGCTCTTCGCGCAATCCGGCGACTTCGTCGTTTTCGCGCAAGACGAGCGTGAAGACGTCCTGCTGCTCTTTCGCCCGCATCAGCTCAAGGGAAAACGGCCGGTAATTGTCCGCCGTCGGGCCGTTGCCGTTTTGCGGCAGCCGGACGCGAAGATCGAGCCGGCGCGCCGACGCGCCATCGCGCATGTCGGCCAGCGCGCTGAGGTATGCGACGCGATCGGACAGATGGATACGATCGAACAGGCCGGTACCGAACAGCAGCTCCGGCTGCAGCTTCAGGATCGCGCGCGCTTTTGCCGACGCATCCAGAACCTCGCCATGCCTGCCGACCCGAAGGACAACGGCGTCGATGATGTTCTCGAGCCGTTCGTCGGTCGCCGAATCGAGCTGCGCGACGGCCGGATTGCTAAGTGCTGCGATACGCGGAATGAAGGTGAGCGCCCAGGCCAGCGGCAGCAGCCAATGCCACGCAGCGACCTCTGCCGCGCCGAACGGGAAGACAGAACCGGCAAAAGGCTCCAGCACGATAGCGACAAATGCGGATACGGCACCCCACAATGCAGCGCGGCGAGACGCGCCGATCCACCAGGCTTCGAACGGCAGCGCCACGACAAGCATAGCGACCGGAGAGGCCAGACCGCCCGCCGCGGCAATGACACCGGCAAGCGCAAGACTGCCCATCGCCAGGGCGACCTGACAGGCGAACGCCATCTTACCCGATGCCGCCACCAGCAAGGCGGCAAACCAGCAAAGGCCGAAAGCCGCAAAGATCGCAGCCATGGTCACGGCCGCGCCCATGCCCGAGGTGACCAGCGTGACTGCTGCACCTGCGGCGAAGAACGGAGCGGCCAGCATGACACCGATAAACCGGCGCTGGCAGCGGCGATCGTCCTGTCCGAGGATGGACGGATGAACCATACGTTCGCAACCGGCTGCCATCGCGCCGGGTAACTCAACGTATCTGGTCCTGGTCGAACTCAACTCAACGCACTCGCACCCGGTCGTGAACAGCCCTGCTTCGCAGGTTGCTTTTGTTGCTCTGAAACTCGCATCCAGCGTTTAAGGAATGGATAAGGCGGGACCGACCAACGCCCGGCCTGAGGCAAATATTGGGAGACCGGCGCGGCAAAACCTCGGCAATTGCAGCCATAGTAAATGGAGCGTTATCCGGGCGGATTATCCTTCTGCCTCCGACAGTCGCCACCGGCACGCGGCACTTCTGGGAAATAGCTATAGAAAACAGCCAGATGGATGGTTAACCCCAGGTGAAGAAAATCGACTGGATTTGAGGCAAACGCATTGCAAAATGCTTCGTTTCGAATTTGCCTAAAATTTGAGGAAAATTTTCGCTGACCAGGCAAGCCGTCCTTTGCGCGTCTATGCCATTATCGTATCCAAAGAGGTCATGCCGCACGAACGCATGATCCGGTCACGCATGAGAGGGCATACAGATGGGCTTTCTGATAAGAATGGCTTTCTGGTTTTCGCTGGTGCTTCTGGCGCTGCCGCTGAATGTCGGCTCCGGCGAGACAGGCTACCAAAGCGTCGGGCCAATCCAGGCCTTGTTTGCGGCACGCGAAGCGGTCGGCGACAT
>NZ_SUEO01000088.1:0-12839 GCF_004962925.1 Mesorhizobium sp.
AAAATGGTTGGGGGCGAAAAGATTGGGGCGAGAAGTGATCGGGCAGCAGATTGCCGGCAGCATAGAGCGGCGCAGCGGCGTCTCGCTGTGGCGGCAGATCGCCGATCAGATCCTGCATTCGATCGCCGTCGGCGACTTTGCCGAGAATACCGCGCTGCCACCGGAAGTCGCACTGGCCGAGCGCTATGGTGTCAACCGCCATACGGTGCGCAGCGCCATCGCAGCACTGGTGCAGGATGGCGTGCTCAGGGCCGAGCAAGGCCGCGGCACTTTCGTTCTGTCGCGCAAGCGCCTGTCCTATCCGATCGGCGCCCGCACGCGTTTTTCGGAGGGCTTGCAAGGGCAAGCGTCCGAGCGCCGCAGCGTGCTGCTCGAATCGGCGGTCGAGCCGGCCAGCCGGCGCGTCGCAGAAGGCTTAGGTCTTGCCAAGGGTGCCAGCGTCATCCGCCTCGAAACGCGCGGCGAAGCCGACGGGCAGTCGGTCTCGCGCGCCACCGGCTGGTTCGATGCGAAACGCTTCGCAGGTATCGAGACCGCTATCGCGGAAACTGGGTCGGTGACCGCCTCGCTCCAGCGTTTCGGGATCAGTGACTATCTCAGGCAATCGACGGTGCTGTCGGCCCGCCACGCGGATGCCGCCGATCTCGCCGATCTCGATCTGCAGCCCGGGGCCATCGTGCTGGTCACGGTCGCCGTCAACGTCACGCTGGACGGCCAGCCGATCCAGTTCGCCGAAACGCGGTTTCCGGCTGAGCGGGTCGAGCTTAAACTGTCGGCGCTTTAAGGTGCGTTGATATTCAGGTGAGGCCGGCCTGCAAATGGCGGTTTGCTGCGCTTCCGGTACTCACGTACCCAAACGTACGCTCCGTTCCGGTTCTCGGAACCCGCCTGTTTGGTCGCTGCGCGCCCGTCTTCGACTCCGACTCGGCCTGACCTGAATCTCAACGCACCTTGGTGCATCTTTGCAGCCAAGTGGAATTAAAACAAACCGGATGCCCTGTTTTGACGCATCCCGCTTTAGGGCTGCCGGTTTCATCCGACCTGGATGACCGCCTTGATCAGGCCGGATTTCTCATGCGCCCAGCGGGCGAGGTCGCGCGGCGTCTCGCCAAGCGTCGTGCGATGGGTGACGAGCTTTGCCAGCGGCACAGCACCATCGCGGATCGAAGCGGCGACATGGTCGAAGTCGGCGCGCAGCGCATTACGGCTGCCGATCAGCGTCATTTCGCGCTTGTGGAATTCGGGATCGGAAAAGACGATGTCGTCCTTGACGACGCTGACCAGGACGAGCGTCCCGCCATGCGCAACATGGGCGAAGGCCGACTGGACGGACTGGGTGTTGCCGGTGGCATCGAAAACCACGTCAAAGCCTTCGTCGCCGGTCGCCTCCCGCACTAGGTCGGTTGCTGCCGCCCGCGAACCGTCAAGGGTCGCGAAGCCGAGTTCGCTTGCGGCGAAATCCAGCCTCTCGGCGCTCATGTCGAGCAGCGTCACGTCGAGACCAGCGATGCGGGCAAACAGCGCCGTGCCGAGGCCGATCGGCCCAGCGCCGATGACCAGCGTGCGCGCGCCTGGCTGCGCCAGCGAGCGCCGCACTGCATGCGCTCCGATCGCCAGGAATTCGACGGCGGCGGCATCCGCCAGCGACAGGCCGTTGGCCGGATAGAGATTTTGCGCCGGCACCAGGATGCGTTCACACATGGCGCCGTCGCGATGCACGCCGAGCACCTCGATCCTGACGCAGCAATTCGGTTTGCCTTGCCGGCAGGCGATGCATTTGCCGCAAGCGAGATACGGGTTGATGACCACCGGCTCGCCGATTTCAAGATCAACGCCTTCGCCGGCCTCGATCACGGTGCCGGAAACCTCATGGCCCATGATGCGGGGATAGGCGAGGAACGGATGCTTGCCCTCGAAGATATGATAGTCGGTGCCGCAGATGCCGACATGACTGACCGCGACCAGCGCCCAGCCGGAGGGCGGAGTGCCTGGCGCCGGGCGGTCTTCCAGAACAAGCTCACCGGGCGAACGGCAGACGACGGCTTTCATGCTTTGATCCAGTCGGTTCATGGTACCGCCGGCCCGGTTAGCGCTGGGCCGGCGGTTGTTACGATAATCTACTTGCCGCGGCGGCGCAGGCCGTCGAAATAGACGATGACGATGATCAGCACGCCGGTAATGATGCGCTGCCAGAAGGCGTTGACGTTCAAGAGATTGGCGCCGTTGTTGATGGTGGCGAGGATGAAGGCGCCGAGCAGCGGTCCGTGCACCGAGCCGACGGCGCCGAACAGCGAAGTGCCGCCGATCACCGACGAGGCGATCGCCTGCAACTCCCAGCCCTCGGCCTGTGTCGGATTGCCGATGCCGATGCGCGACGCGAGCAGCACGCCGACAAAAGCCGCGCACAGGCCAGACAGCGTATAGGCCATGTAGATGGTGCGCTGGACGTTGACACCGGACAGACGCGAGGCCTCCGCGTTGGAGCCGACCGAGAACAGATACCGGCCCCAGCGGCTATGATGCAGGAAGATGTAGGCGGGGATGCCGACCAGGATCACCATCCAGAACAGATTGGGGATGCCGAGGAAGGAACTGCGCGAAAACAGCTGAAAGGCATCGTTGTTGATCGAGATCGAGTTGCCGTTGGTCATCAACAGGCCAATGCCGCGCAGGGATGTCAGCGTCGCCAGCGTGATGATGAAGGGCGGCAGGCCCATCCTGACGATGCCGAAGCCATGGAACATGCCGATGGCGACGCCGACCAGCAAGGTGATCAGGATGGCGAGGAAGAGCGGCACGCCGGCATTGATCAGCATCGCCACGATGACGGTGGCGAAGCCGACGACGGCGCCGACGGAGAGGTCGATGCCGCCGGTGATGATGACGAAGGTCTGGCCGACCGCCAGGATGGCGATCATCGAGCCCTGCCGCAGCAGGTTCGAGATATTGTTGGCGGAGGCGAAGCTCGGCGTCGCCACCGCCAGGATGATCCACAAAAGAACCAGCAGCGCCAGCAGTGTCAGCCCGAACAGCGCGTTGTAGTTGCGTTTCGGCCTTTCGGCCGGGATCGCCTCGGTGCTCATATCTGTCCTCCCGGTTTTTCTTGTTTCTCGGCGAGCGCCTGAGTGAGAATGTCCTCATGATTGGCGGTGCGGAAGCCATGCGTGGCCACCAGCTTGCCGCGCCGGAATACATGCAGCGTGTCGGCCAGTTCATAGACCTCGGGCAGATAGGACGAGATCAGGATGATGCCGGCGCCCTTGGACAACAGTTCGCCGAACAGGCGGTAGATCTCCGCCTTGGTGCCGACATCGACGCCAACGGTCGGCTCGTCGAAGATGAACAGCTTGGCGCCGTGCGCCAGCCACCTGCCGATGACGATCTTCTGCTGGTTGCCGCCGGACAGGCTGGAGGCGAGCGCGTTGCGCGTCGGCGTCTTGATCCTGAGATTGGCGATCTGGCGATCCGCCTCGGTCTTCTCCTGTGCGCTGGAGATCAGCAGATTGCTGGAGATGCGCTTGTAGATCGGCAGATTGAGATTGAGGCCGACCGGCAAATTGAGGCAGAGGCCCTGGTCGCGGCGGCTTTCCGGCGCCAGCGCCATGCCGAGCCTGATAGCGTCATGCTCGGAGTTGACCTGAACCTCCTTGCCCTCCCAGAGGATATGGCCGGCCGACTTGCGATGACGGCCGTAGAGCGTGGTGACGAACTCGCTGCGCCCGGCGCCGATCAGGCCGTAGAGCCCGACGATTTCGCCGGCACGGACTGTCATTGAGACATTTTCGAAGCCCTTGCCGGAGAGATTTCTGGCTTCGAGGAGCGTCGCGCCCGGGGTGAAATGCTCCTTGTGGTAGACTTGCTCGATCGAGCGGTTGATCATCATCTTGACCAGCTCGGCGTCGTTGGTCTCGGCGATGTTCCTGGTGCCGACAAGGGTGCCGTCGCGCAGCACGGAGACGCGGTCGGCGAGCTCGAACACCTCTTCCATGCGGTGGCTGATGTAGATGATGGTGACGCCTTCGCCCTTCAGCCGGCGAATCAGCGTGAACAGCTGATCGGCTTCTTTCCGGGTGAGATAGGCAGTCGGTTCGTCGAAGATCAGGAACTTGGTGCCGCGCACGGTGGCGCGGGCGGCGGCGATCAGCTGCTGCTGGCCTATGGTCAGGTCACCCAGCACGACATGCGCCGGCAAATCGAAGCCGAGATCATCGATGATCTTCTGCGCTTCCCTGACCATGGCCCGCTGCTGCAGGATGCCGAAGCGGGAATCCTCCTCGCCGAGGAACATGTTGGCCGCGACAGTGAGATGGCGGCACAGAACGACCTCCTGATGCACGGCATTGATGCCGAGCGCCATCGCCTCATGCGGCGTCGCCAGCGCTGCCGGCTTGCCTTCCCAGATGACGTCGCCGGCAGTGCGCGGCATGACGCCAGTCAGCAGCTTGATCAGGGTGGATTTGCCGGCGCCGTTCTCGCCGACGATGGCGTGGATTTCGCTGGCCTTGAAGGCGAGGTTCACCGGCTTCAGCGCGTGCGTGCCGGGATATCGCTTCTCCAGTCCCTTGAGTTCGAGGATCGTCCTGCCCGGTTCCAGCGTTGGGGCCGGATGCAGTTCCTGCGCCGTCGACGTCATGACAATCCTCCCAGATTGGCCTCACGAGTGGCACGAGTGTAGGTCGTTTCCGGGGCAACGAGGCCCCGGAAACGGTGCGCCAAATGCCGGTGCTCAGTCGAGCTTCGGATTGAGCAGCGCGTCGATCTTCGGTTCTTTCATATTGGCCTTGGTGACAAGGTTGGCGCCGGTGTCGACATTGGCCTCGACCTTCTCGCCCTTCGAGGCGGCGAGCGCCGTCTTGATGCCGTCATAGCCCATCCTGTACGGATCCTGGACGACGAGAGCCGAAATGACGCCGTCGTTGAGGAACTTGATCAGCTTCTCGTCGCTGTCGAAGCCGACGAGTCCGACCTTGCCGGCCAGGCTGTTCTCGGCGATCGCCTGACCGACGCCCTGCGCCATGATCAGGTTGGAGGCGAAGATGCCCTTGAGGTTCGGATTGGCGGTGATCAGGTCGGTCGCGATGTTGAGGCCGGTTGTGGCCTGGCCGTCGGCATATTTGTCGGCGACGAGCTTGAGGCCCGGATATTTGGCGGCAAGCTGCTCCTTGAAGCCCTGGGCGCGCTGTTCGAGCGACCCGGCACCCGGAAGTGCGGTGATCAGGGCGACGTCGCCCTCGACTTTGCCGCCATTGGCCTCGCCGATGGCTGCCGCCAGGCCGTCGGCGGCGACGCGGCCGCCCTGGATGTTGTCGGTGGTCAGGAACGAGGTGAAGGCCTTGGAATCGGCGCCGGAGTCGATGCCGATGATCTTGACCTTGGTGGCTGCCTCATCGATCGGCTTGCCGAGCGCCTTGGCTTCGGTCGGTGCGATGACGACGGCAGCCGGGCTGCCGGCGACGGCGTTTTCAAGAATCGAGATCTGGCCGTTGACGTCGGTCTCCGCCTGGGCGCCGAGTTCCGGCACGTTGACGCCGAGGTCCTTGCCGGCCTTGCGGGCGCCGGCCAGGACGATCTGCCAGTAGAAAGAGGTGGTGTCCTTGACGATGATCGGAATGGTCACGTCCGCCGCCGAAGCCGGCGCCGAATGCATCACGCCGGCAAGCATCGAGGCGGCAGCGAGCGCCACGAATGCGCGGCGGTTGAGAATGCTGGTCACGAATTTCATTAGGTTTCCTCCCTAAATCGCCCGGTGAACGTTGCGGAAGCTCGGTTTGGATAGGCGTTGCCCAAACGGAACTTTATCAATAAAAAACATTTACCGCATTCTGATAGTGCATAGGCTGGACCGGCGCAAGCGGTGTTTCGTATCGGTCTCCATATGGCTGGACCGGAAGGGGAGCCTCCTCCTTGCCGATCCTCATTGCCAACCCTGCAGATCCTCTTCGAAAGGTATGGAATATTAATTCCAATAACCAGTCAAGATGGAATGTTCATTCTTTTTGGCATACGATCGTGACGGCTCCTGATCGTACCGTCCGCCGTTCGCCGGCGAACGGCGGAGGCCGCAGCGCATCAGCCGAGTTTCTGTACGACCGTGTAGGGATCATATTTGGTGAATTCTGTTTCGGGCACCTGGATGTCGAGCAGTTGGAGATTTCGCGCCAGATTGGCCGGTTTGGCGGTGCCCGTCAGCACAGAAGCTACCGCAGGCTCGTGCAGCGGGAACTGGAACGCCGCCGCGGCAAGCGGATAGCCGCCCTCGGCGGCGATTTTTTCCATGGCACCGACGCGGTCGAGAATGTTCTGGGTGGCTGGCCGGTAGTCGAAATGCGCACCCGGCACCGGGCCGGTCGCCAAGATGCCGGAATTGAAGACGCCACCGATGATCAGCGAGGTTTGCCGTTGTCGGCAAAGCGGCAGCAATTCGGCTTCGGCGGTGCGGTCGAGCAGCGAATAGCGGCTGGCAAGCAGGATGCAGTCGAGCGGCGCCTGGCGCAGCACATCGAGACTGATCTGCACCTCGTTGACGCCAAGGCCGTAGGCGGAAATGATCCTGGACGACTTCAGCTCCTCCAGCGCCTTCAGCCCGCCGTCCATCAACTGGCGGAAATGCAGCTTCGTTTTCTCGACGCCATGCGTGTAGACGCCGATGTCGTGGACGAACAGGATGTCGATTCGATTGAGGCCAAGCCGTGCATAGCTGAACTCGACCGAGCGCATGATGCCGTCGTAGGAATAGTCGTAGTCGAGCGCAAAGGGCAGCGGATCGATATAGGAGTGGTCCGGAATCTGGTCTTCCGGCACCGGCCGGAACAGGCGCCCAACCTTGGTCGACAGCACGTAGGAGTCCCGCGGCTTGTCGCGCAGAAAATCGCCGAAGCGGCGTTCCGAGAGGCCGAAACCGTAGAAGGGTGCCGTATCGAAATAGCGCAAGCCGGTATCCCAGGCGACCTGCAGCGTCTGCATCGCCGCCTCGCGCGGGCAAGTTCGGTAGAGGCCGCCGATCGCCGCGCCGCCGAAGCTGACCTCGGTTATTTCCAGCGCGGTGCTGCCGACGCGGCGTTTCTTCATGCAAAGCCTCCCACCGGCCATTTGCCTGGCCCGTCTATGTCTTAAATCAGTTGGTGGCTGGTCTAGAGGGTCGCGCCGAGATGCCAGGGCACGAACTCGTTGTCGCCATAGCCGAACGCCTCGCTCTTGGTCTTGCGGCCGGAAGCCGTCTCGACGATCAGCTCGAAGATCTCGCGGCCCATGCCGGCAATGGTCTTTTCGCCCGAGGCGATGACGCCGCAATTCACGTCCATGTCCTCTTCCATCTGATGATACATGGTCGAATTGGTGGCGACCTTGATCGACGGCGTCGGCCGGCAGCCGAAGCAGGAGCCGCGGCCGGTGGTGAAGACGATGACGTTGGCGCCGCCCGCAACCTGGCCGGTGGCTGAAACCGGGTCGTAGCCGGGCGTGTCCATGAACACCAGCCCATGGCCGGTAACCTTCTCGGCGTAGCCGAAGACGCCGTTGAGCGGCGTCTGGCCGCCCTTGGCGACCGCGCCAAGCGACTTCTCCAAAATGGTGGTCAGGCCGCCGCGCTTGTTGCCGGGCGAAGGATTGTTGTCGATGGAGGCGCCATGCTTGGCGACATGGTCTTCCCACCACTTCACATAGCCGTCCAGCTTGGCGGCGATCTCCGGGCTCGCCGCGCGATAGGCGAGCAGATGCTCGGCGCCGTAGATTTCCGTCGTTTCGGATAGGATGCCGATGCCGCCGACGCCGGCCAGGATGTCGACCGCGGCGCCCAGCGCCGGATTGGCGGTGATGCCGGACATGCCGTCAGAGCCGCCGCATTGCAGGCCGACGACGATCTCGCTGACCGGGATCGGCTCACGCTCAAGCTTGCCGACCTCCTCGGCGATCTCGGTCAGCACCAGCATCGCCTTCTCGACCGATTTGCGCGAGCCGCCGGCTTCCTGGATGTTGAAATGACGTTTCCCCGCGGCGACACCCTTCTGGCCATAGAGGGTGAGCTGGTTGACCTCGCAGCCGAGACCGACCATCAGCACGCCGCCGAAATTCGGATGGCGGGCATAGCCGGCAAGCGTGCGGTGCAGCACCATCATGCCGTCGCCGGTGGCGCTCATGCCGCAGCCCTGGCCGTGGACGATGGGAACAAAGCCGTCGATGCCGGGGTATCTGGGCAGAAGCGTGCGGTTCGCCTCGTCGGCGATGGCGTGGCAAACGGTGGCCGAGCAATTGACGCTGGCGAGAATGCCGACGAAGTTGCGCGTGCCGGCACGGCCGTCGGCGCGACGGTAGCCCATGAAGGTGCGGGCGCGGTCGGCCTCGGTCGCGTGCACGGCTTCGCTCGGCGGCACCACCGGCAAACGCCCGGACTCGAAGACCAGATTGTGCGAATGGACATGTTCACCGGGCGCGATGGCTTCAGTGGCACGGCCGATCGCCTGGGCGTATTTGACCACGGCCTCGCCAGCGGCAATCGGCTTGATCGCCACCTTGTGACCGGGTTCGATCAGGGCCGTGGAAACGGCGCCGCCCGGCAGCACCGTGCCGATCTCGATACGGCCATTGGCGACCGCGACATTGTCGGCGGGAGACAGAAGAATGCTGTTTGCGGCGTTCACGGGCAGTTTCCTGGGTGTTCCTGGGATGCGCTAGCGGATTGACACGCGCCTGTTAACAGTTAATGTCTTTTATCGTGAAAAAACAGTTTTGCGTCAATTGTTTTTTGCGAAAGCGTCGCGCGTAAATCCGGAAGCGCAGAGGACCAGCTAGTCCTGATGCTGGAAGGTGATTCCACTTTTTGAGGGCGTGCGCACTAGGAACTTTTATCATATCGCGCTTCAAGCTGGCCGCTGCAAGCGCCGGCGCGCAACGGGGCAGGGATGTCTAAGAGCAACAACGTCTACAAGGACGCCTACAATCGCGGTCTGCGGCTGCTCGACGAAACGAAGAGCCTGCCGTCGGAGCCCGAATTGGGTGTGCTGCTCGGCGTCAGCCGCACGACGATCCGCACTATCCTTGCGCGTATGGAAGAGACGGGGCTGATCGCCTGGAACAAGCGCAGCAAGACGGTTTTGCGCGTGCCGCAGCCGGACGACTTTTTCCCCGAGGAAGAGACCGACACGCTATCGCAGATCATCGAGCGCTCCTTCATGCGGCGGCTGCTTGCCGGCGGCGCTGAGCCCGGCATGCAGATCAACGAGCTCGAATTGGCGCGCGAGATCGGCGTCGGCACCACCAGCGTGCGCGAGTTCCTGATCCGCTTTTCCCGCTTCGGGCTTATTGAGAAGCGCCGCAACAGTCATTGGGTGCTGAAAGGTTTTACCCGCGCTTTCGCGCTGGAATTGACTGAAATCCGCGAGATGTTCGAATTGCGCTCGGCTGCCGCCTTTGCTGCCCTGCCGCAAGACAGTCCGGTCTGGGCCGACCTCGACCTCCTGGAAGACGAGCATCGCCTGCTGGCGCGCCAGATTGCCATGCGCTTCAATGAGTTCTCGGAGCTCGACGAGCGCTTTCACCGGCTCATCCACCGTGCGTCGCACAATCGCTTCATCGTCGATTTCTACGATGTCATCGCCATGATCTTCCACTACCACTACCAGTGGAACAAGGCGCAGGAGCGCGAGCGCAATGAAGTGGCGGTCACGGAGCACCTGGCCTATATCGCCGCGCTCAAATCGCGCGATCTCGGCAAGGTCGACGCCGCCTGCCGCAAGCATCTGAAGTCGGCACGGCATACGCTGCTGACATCGATCCCCGAAGGCCAGCAGCCGCAACAGGCTTAAAGCGCGGGTCTAAACATGGGACGGCTTTAAGTTCTTGTTCTTATTCATGTCGTTCTCCCAAAACCGCTGCGCACCTTCGGGTCAAGCCCGAGCGCGTGCTTTTGGGCGACATGCATTGATCGCGCCGCGTTGCCGCAGCAATGATTTGGCGATTTTCCACCTGCTGAGCCCGTGCTAGATATCTGGCCGTTGCTGCGTGAAGAGGCAGGTCTTTGAATATCCGGCGGAGACGATGGAGCATGCCGGCCGCGTTCGCTGCGGCCTATTTGCTCGTGCTCCAGTCGGCGCTTGGCGCATTCGCCTTCGACTTAAGCCCGAACGCTTCGCGACTCGACGCCTTCGGCAACGTCATCTGCACTCAGGAGGGCGCCGCCCAGCTTCCAGGCGGCGATCCACACCAGCAGCACATGCCGGCTTGCTGTGTGCTTGGCTGCGGCATGGCCTCGGCTGCTTACGTGCCGCCCCCCGCTGCCGGCACGGTGGCCGGCAATCTTTCCGTCGAAACCGTCGCTTTTGTGCTGCCGGCGTTCCGGCACCTCGATTTCACCCGCGACCGCTCGCCGTCGAATCCGCGCGCACCGCCGGCGACGGCCTGATCGTTCCAGATCGCCTTGCGGAAGCCTTCGCGAGGGCATTCATTCAACATCGAAACTGTTCGCGACCGGCCAACGGCGCGATCTCTTAGTTCTTGGAGCTATCATGTCTCACTTTTTCCGCGCGCGGTTCGGCCGCAACCGCCCGTTCCTGCGCCACTTCGAGGAGCGTCTCGGCATCACCGTGTTCGTCCTCGCCCTCCTGTTCGTCAGCGCCCAGGCCGTTTTCGCGCATGAGTTTAAGGTTGGCGACCTCGAGATCGGGCATCCCTGGTCGCGCGCCACGCCGCCCGGCGCCAAAGTCGCCGGCGGCTATTTCACCGTCACCAACACCGGCAGTTCGCCTGACCGGCTGCTGTCGATCTCCTCTGAAATTTCGGCCAAGGCCGAACTGCATCAAATGGGTGTGAGCGATGGCGTCATGACCATGCGGCCGGTCACCGGCGGCCTTGAAATTCCGGCCGGCGGCAAGGTGGCACTGGCACCCGGCGGCTATCATCTGATGTTCGTCGGGCTGAAACGGCAACCGAAGCAAGGCGAGACGTTTCCAGCCACGCTGACCTTCGAGAGGGCCGGCGCTGTCATCGTCGACTTCGCTGTGGAAGGCATGGGCGAGACAGGCGGCATGGACAATCACGCCAACTGACCCGGCCAGATCCGGACAATTCGAAATTTGAGGGACCATCATGAACAGGTATCTTTTGTCGGCCGGCGCGTTTTTCGTCTTGGGGATAAGCTCGGCCTTTGCGCACATCACGCTCGAAACGCAGGAGGCGCCTGTCGGTTCGACCTACAAGGCGATCCTGCGCGTGCCGCATGGCTGCGAGGGCAAGGCGACGACCGCCGTGCGCGTGCAAATCCCGGAAGGGGTGATTTCGGTAAAGCCGATGCCGAAGGCCGGCTGGACGCTGCAGGTCAAGAAGGGCAAGTACGAGAAATCCTACCAGCTTTATGGTGAGACGGTAACGTCAGGCGCTAGGGAAGTCGACTGGAGCGGCGGCAACCTGCCGGACGAATTCTACGACGAATTCGTCTTCCGCGGCACACTGGCGGCGGACCTGCCTGCCGGCCAAACGCTCTACTTCCCGGTGGTGCAGGAATGCGACGGCGCTGCCGAACGCTGGATCGAGATTCCGGCAGCTGGCCAGGATGAGGATGCGCTGGAATATCCCGCGCCTGGCCTCAAGCTTTCGCCGAAGAAGTGATCCTTGCGCGGCGCGCTCTATCCGAAAGAGCGCGCCGCTGTTTTTGTGGCGGTGACATGAGCGCGGCATCCATCCTGCAAACGGTCTACACAACCGGCCGGCTTGCTATCGGCCTGCTGGCTGCAATTGTGCTGCTTGCCGCCATTGCCGCGCCAAGTCAGGCCTTCGCCCACGCAGCGCTGATCACAACCGACCCGGCGGACGGCGCCGTGCTGGCGCAGAGCCCCGCGCAGTTCTCGCTGAGCTTCAGCGAGCCGGTCTCCCCGCTGACGCTGACCTTGGTGCAGTCCGACGGGACACCGGTTCCGCTGACGTCCTATCGGCTCAACGGCCAGACGGTCAGGATCGACAATCCGCAAACGCTTGGATCCGGCACGCATGTGCTGAGCTGGCGGGTGATTTCCGCCGATGGCCATCCGGTCGGCGGCTCGGTGCTGTTTTCCATCGGCACGCCGAGCGCTGCGCCAGCCGTCTCCGAAGCTGTCGATCGGGGTCTGACGACGGCGATCTGGATCGGCAAGATACTTCTCTATGTCGGCCTCTTTCTCGGCGTCGGCGGTGCCTTTGCCATCGCTTGGCTGGCGAAGGGCGGGCGTTCCGGCCAGCGCTTCGTCATCGCCGCAATCCTGTGCGGCCTTGTCGCTGCGCCCTTGTCGCTCGGCTTGCAGGGACTGGACGCGCTCGGTGCACCGCTCGCCCGGCTGGCGCAGGCGGGTGTCTGGCAGGCCGGGCTCGGCACCAGCTTCGGCTGGACGGTGCTGGTCGCCCTGGTAGCGCTCGGGTTTGGCCTGCTGTCGCTGGTCGGGCCGCGCGGCCGTGCAAAACCGTTTGCCCTTGCCGGCGTGGCCGGCGTCGGTGCCGCCCTCGCCGCCAGCGGGCACGCAAGTGCTGCCGAACCGCAATGGCTGACAAGGCCGATGGTGTTTCTGCACGGAGCCGGCATCGCCTTCTGGGCCGGGGCGCTGACGCCGCTCGGTCTCGCCATGAGGCGGAAACCGGTTGATGCCGCAGCTTTCCTGCGCCGGTTTTCCCAAGCCATCCTGCCTGTCGTGGCCATGCTCGCAGCGACCGGCATCGTGCTCGCCATCATCCAGGTGCAGGCGCCCGCAGCTTTGCTCGATACCGCCTATGGCCGGCTGCTGCTGGTCAAGCTGGCGTTGCTGTTCTTCCTATTCACGCTGGCTGCGACCAACCGCTGGAAGCTGACCGCTCCGGCCGAAGCGGGAGAAACGGAAGTACAG
>NZ_SUEO01000088.1:12849-22929 GCF_004962925.1 Mesorhizobium sp.
CAGAGGAGGCTGGTCCGCTCGATCGGCGTTGAAATGCTGATCGTTCTAGCGATCTTCGGCGTTGCCGCCGGTTGGCGCTTCACGCCGCCGCCGCGCGCCCTGGCGATCGCAGCAGCGCAGCCGGCATCGATCCATATCCACACGCCGAAGGCGATGGCCGACCTCAGCATCACGCCCGGCCATGTTGGGCCGGTTGCGGCGTCTATCGTCATCATGACCGGCGATTTCGGCCCGCTCGACGCTGAGCAAGTGACGCTGGTGCTGTCAAAACCCGATGCCGGCATCGAGCCGATCAAGCGCGCCGCAAGAAAGCGCGGCGATGGTACCTGGCGTGTCGACGATCTCGTCGTCCCGGTCCCGGGCCGATGGACGGCGCGGCTCGATATTCTCGTCTCGGATTTCGAGATCGTGAAGATAGAGGCGCCGATCGATATCAGGCGATGAGGACCAGCCGGCAGTCTGCGCAACACATTTCGGCGAGGCGGTTGACGCGGCCTTGAAGGCCCGTCATTCATTTCGGCAAGATTGGCATCTCGACAAGAATGGCATCCCAAGAAGAACGGGCGTCGCTACAAATCGCGGCCTCAACAAAAGATCCGAAAGCAGGGAAGAAACGATGGAAAAAGCCGAAATCGGCCTGATCGGCCTTGGCACGATGGGCTCCAACCTGGCGCTCAACATCGCCGAGAAGGGGCACCGCATAGCCGTCTTCAACCGCACCGCCGCACGCACCGACGCCTTTGTCGAGAATGCCGGCGCGCTGAAGAACATGGTGGTGCCCTGCTACAGCCTGGAGGAACTCGCCGCCGCCATCCGGCCGCCGCGTCCGATCATCATCATGGTGCTGGCCGGCAAACCGGTCGATGAGCAGATTGCGGCGCTGCGCGGCGTGCTGTCGGCCAACGATATCGTCATCGATGCCGGCAACGCCAATTTCCGCGACACGATGCGGCGCTTCTCCGAGCTTTCCGATTCGGGGCTGACCTTCATCGGCATGGGCGTGTCCGGCGGCGAGGAGGGTGCGCGCCACGGACCGTCGATCATGGTAGGCGGCACGGAAGAGTCCTGGAAACGCGTCGAAAAGGTGCTGACCGCCATTTCGGCCAAGTTCAGGGATGAGCCCTGTGCCGCATGGCTTGGCACAGATGGCGCCGGGCATTTCGTCAAGACCATCCACAACGGCATCGAATATGCCGACATGCAGATGATCGCCGAGATCTACGGCATCTTGCGTGACGGCTTAAGCATGGGGCCGAAGGAGATCGCACAGGTGTTTGCCGGCTGGAACAAGGGCCGGCTCAACTCCTATCTGATCGAGATCACCGCCAAGGTGCTGGCCGCCGACGATCCGAAGACCGGCAAGCCGATGGTCGACATCATCCTCGACCGCGCCGGCCAGAAGGGCACCGGCAAATGGTCGGTCATCGAGGCGCAGCAGCTCGGCATTCCGGCCACAGCGATCGAGGCGGCGGTGGCGGCGCGCGTCTTGTCGTCGATCAAGGACGAGCGCCTGATCGCCGAAAATGCCTATGGCAATGGCGGCGTGACCAAGATTTCCGGAGACAAGGACGCGCTTCTCAGGGATCTCGAACTGGCGCTGTTCGCCGGCAAGATCGCCGCCTACGCGCAGGGCTTCGCGGTGATGGCAGGCGCATCGAAGGAGTTTGATTGGAACCTGCCGATGCCGACCATCGCCAAGATCTGGCGGGCCGGCTGCATCATCCGCTCGCAAATGCTGGACACGATGGCGGAAGCCTTCGGCGCGGGAGGCGGCACGACCAATCTCCTGATGGCGCCGGCCTTCATCACGATGATGCAGGAGGCGCATCCGTCGCTCAGGCGCATCGTGGCGCGCGCGTCCGAAGCCGGTTCGCCGGTGCCGGCACTGTCGTCCGCGCTTGCCTATTTCGACAGCTATCGCCAGGGCCGCGGCACCTCGAACCTGATCCAGGCACAACGCGATTTCTTCGGGGCGCACGGCTTCGAACGCATCGACGGGCCGGGCGCATTCCATGGCCCGTGGGGGAGCGGAGCGGCGGGTTAGCCCCGCGACTTGGACCTAGAGTCCAATTTTGCGGTTGCCAGAAAGCAGACATCTCCAGCGACCAACTGGGTGTCGGGTCGCGCCAGGAACCTGCTATGCCGGTAGAGACGATTGACGGTCTCATCGGTATCGGCGGAGCCGCGAATCTGTGGTAAGCCGCCGCTCAACCAACCAAAGGACGACACCTGTGAGCGAACCGACCGTGGCCCAGGCGACCGAAAGTATCTATGCCTCGCTGTGGGCGGACAATGCCGACATCGACGCACATATCGCGACGCTTAAGGCGGCGCTGACACGAGAAGGGATAAAACAGGCGGTGTTCGATCCGACCAAGTTGGCGCAGAACAACCGCTCGGGCCGCAAGTTGATGCAGGCCTATTTTCGGCAGCGCGGCGTGAGCGTGAGGTTTTCGGACTAGTAGAGCCGCGCGCGGGTGATCTCAAGCGCGCCGTTGGGAGTTCTCGGGCCGGTCCGGCGGTTCGCCATCTGGACGTCGGGACTGCGCCGAAGTCGGCCGTTTGGTCGATGTTGGACTTTGTCTTAAAGCAGACATCACCTAGGCGCGTACCAACTAGGTCTTCGAAAAGTCGGCCGCATCCCCTGACAAGACTACGAATCGAAACTGACTTGGTATCGATCAGCTCCGCGCTTCGATGGCTGATCGCCAAGACGTTAGCTGCTGCGTAGATTCCGTTTGCATTTCGCCAAACAATAACCTGACCGAGATCCGGCGTCTGACTGTCCGATGTAAAATCGTAGGGACTGATATTCACCAGTTGGTATCGTCCGCGCCATAGTCTTAGGGACGATCTCAGATCCGCAAGCCGTGAACGTGCCCATTAAGCGGCTAGATCGTTAAACTTCCTGATGAAGGCACCCTGGAGCGATGCGTCGGCCGTCAACGCCAAGCCGTAATCGTTGATGTAGCCTTCGATAGTGGCCTGGAAGCTATCACGATAGATGATTTTCTTTTTACAATCGACGGGAACTGCGCCGGTAACCCAAATAATCCAGCCGTCCTTCGTTCTCGCCTCGTGCAGGAGCGCACAGCGAACATTGATGTAAAAATCTCCTGCGTCCCCTTCCGAAAATAGCTTGTCGAAAGGTGCGGTCTGGAACAGGAAATCGACAAAAAGTTTGCGGCTGTTTTGATATTCGTGCGGAGACTGAGCGTTCTTGTGCCTATATTTTTTCCCAGCACGCGTCGCCGCAAGAAACTCGATCAGCGCACACTGAATCGAAACGATGGTGAAGCCTTCGCCTTCCCATCTGCCTTTATCTCGCAGCATCCCTATAGGCCCGAGATAACGGCTCTGCAGTCTGGCGAGAAGATAGGTGTTGAAGGCTTCAGCCCAAACATTGGCATCGCCGCCGGGCACGAGAAGCTTGGCAAATTTAATCCAATCATTTTTCGTCTTGCCGGGAGCGATAAACTCGGACCGAGCGCTGGCAGCGGCAGCTGTTTGGCTCAAGGCTGATCTCCTGACTGGCCGCTCAAGCGCTCATGCACCGTCATGGCCGCTACACGCAGCTCTTGTAAGAGAACCGCGCCTCGGAGCCGTCTATCCGCAATACCCAAAAACACTTAGTTCCATAGTCGGCCGACCGCACATCAAAGCTGCGTATGCCCGGCCCTATCTTGGTTCTGGCCTCAGGGTGACGTTTCAGCGCTTCTGCGAGAAATGCCCCGTCAGCCGCGCTTACAGCATCCCCCGGACGATAGCGATTGAGCATGACCTTCATGAATGCCAGCGCATCTGTCTTCCGTTCAAATTGGTGCCCTGCGATCTCAATGGGTTGTGCATTCGCCATCGACGTCTCCTAGGCTTGCTTAGAGCCATCGACCTTGCGCGGAAGAAAACCCAGCGTTCCTTGCTCTCGCGTAGAATGTCTCCCGACAAACAGCTCTGGCCTTATGCCAGGCCAGGGCATTGCCGTGGCAAGGATGATCTGGTGCTCGACGGGCGCCCGGTCAGAAATCTCGATAACCTGCTTCTGGAAGTTATGGCTTCGTGCCTGCTCAATCCCCTTGTCATCAGTGATATCGATCATAAGGAATCGAGGGTGGCGGAACTGCCGATCATAAAGGGCCGCCTTGAGGAAGCCGACCAGAAACGCGGCCTTCAGCACAACGCGGGAGCTGGCAGAGAAATAGGTATGCTCGTCTACCGTGATCGTGTTTTTCGCGAAGGAGAATAGCACATGCTCCGGGTTCTCGAAGGAATCCTGGCGTTTCAGATCGCCACGGAGTATTTCGATGATGTTCTTTTCAATACTGGCCTTTGCGGTCCGAAGGCGATCGGTCTGGCTAAGTTGGAGGCCACTGATGCGAGTTCCTAGCGCCTGAATGTCCTGATCCAGCTGCGATTTTCTGGCTGATAGATCGCCGATTTTGTTGGCAAGTTTCACTTGCGCTTCTATGTCCTCGATCGATTTGTCAATGTAACCAAGCCTTCGCTGCATCCCACGAATTTCCTCGCGAGCTTTCGATGTTGGCACCGAACTGAGATCGGCCAGCTCCTTTGCCTTAAGCCGCCAAGCTGCTTGCAGTGCGTTTAGTTGAACCTGATGGGTTTTGAGACGCTCGGCTCTGATGTCCTGCAGCCGCTCGGACTGTTTTACTTGTATCGAAAGCTCGTTTATTATCCCGACGACCCGCTCTCGCCCACGTTCAGTGTCGAGCGGCGCCTTGCAGAGATGACACGCTTCAACGTTATGGTCATGATCAATGACCTCAGCATAACACGCCGGGCACGTTCCAAAGCGAACAGTGCCGACGACTTCGGCGGCAAGGTCAGCGTCGCGCAAAGCCTCAAGACGTGCGTTTAGGGTTTTTATAAATGCAGCTGAATCCGAGAGCTCGAATTCCACGGAATCCACGTCGGCCTGCTTCTGGCCGATGTCCACCTGCAGCTTCTGTACCTGCTTGTAGACTTCCCTTTGAGCATGAAGTGTAATCTTGTCGGACGACTGACTGGAATAGAACCCTTCCTCGGCTACCACGAGCTGGGCTGAGACAGCATCCCGCTCTTCGACCAACCCTTTGCGGCGTTGCTCGATCCAGTCGAGCGTCATGCTTTCGTCGCCACCACCAACGACCCTGAATATGCTTTTTAACTCAGCGGAGACGTCTGTAAATTCGCGTTCCTTCGTTCGTTTCAGCTGTTGCAGTTCGTAGATTTCAGTGTCGAACGCACCGCATAGCAGGTTGCCTACAGCCTCACGCAGGTTCTCAGGGTCGTAACCCTCAAACCGGAAAAGGCTCTCGGTCGGCGAGAGCTGATCGGCGTACAGAAGGCGGAGAATCTGATGAATAGTGATGCTGGACGTGCCTTCCACGGCGACGTCCGGCATGTCGAGAAGGCGATAGATTGCCTGAGAGAAACTCTCCTGATTCTTTGAGCGAGCGTAGGAGTATCGATGCCACGCCTCGATTGGAGCCGAAACAGCTTGCTCATAGCGCCCGCCGAAGATTTCCATCGCAGACTGTGATGAGACATCGATCTGACGGCGAAGGACGGCCGGATTGCCATTGAACTCCGCCTCCAGCCACACATGCTCACACAACAGTGCATGCTCACTCCAAGCCGAGCGGTCGAGATCGCCCCCTAGCCCAAAGAAAACAAAGTTCATGATCGTCGATTTGCCCGAGGAGTTGTCTCCGCGGATAACGTTGACGCCCGTATGAAACGCCTCGTCGTATAGGATCAAGGCTCCGCGCTTCACGATGAGGCGCTTAACGATGAGACAGGGATCATACCGAGTCATATCGGTACTCCAAAAGCCCTGTTCTATCCTTCAGTCCGTCACGGCCTCCGAGAGGGTAACGCGCCTTAATCTGGCACAGGATGTCGACGACATCTTTCATGCGGGTGTTCAGTTCTGAACAGCGCACCTTCACCGTTGCCGGAAGCGCATCGGTAGTGAATTTAACCTCGTTCGAGTCCCATGCATCGGAAGCGAGGTGGCCACTGTGGACGAGGCTGGCAGCCGCCGCCCTTTGGAAAGGTTCCATCCGGGCAAAAATGGTGCTGTCGTCCGGCATCGCGCCGTATGGAGCCTGGTCTTCATAGGATCTGCTTATCTTTCTCCAGCCCGTATCGCTCGAGAAAAGCTTCATCGCTTGAAGCCGGAATGGGAAGAGAAGATAAAAGTCCAAGATGCGCAAAGTGTCGAACGGCAATTTGGCGCCGATATCGCAAGCGAGATGCAGTCTCAGGAATCTGAAGACTGCATGGTAGGGGTCAAAGGCCTCGTTGTACGTGAGCTGCGTCATGCCGCCACCGCGCTCTGATGCCACTTGATGAAACACTGTTCCGCCAGCCAGTACACCATTCCCTGAACGAGGTTATGGTTCACCGACATCAGATCGCCGCCGCATTCTTCAACAATTGGATTCACAATGCGGTCGATCACAAGAGCATTTATTTCTTCGAGATTCCTCTTCGGAATTTGACTATAAATCACCTGAGTAAACTCGTTCTCGGCCCTGGCGAGGATGTGAACAAAAATCTGCTGAGCCGATGAATATAGAGACCACCTCTCCAGCAGCTTCGCGAACATTTCTTTCTTCTCGATTGCCTCATCATAGTAATCAAAGCGCCCGCTCGCTTTGAGTTTGGCTTCGAGTCCGTCAATCCCATCGGCGGCACGGCGGGTATGGTATCGCGCCAACTCGTCCATAGTCGTCTGGGTCTGTTCGTTGCAGTCGTACTGCTCCTTCAATTTGAGAAGCAGTTTTTCGACCAAACCCTTTTAAGGTTCGAAGTTGTAGTAGTCACGACCTGCAATGTTACCGCCTGCTTGGGCGCCTTGCTGGTTGGAAATCGTGCTTTCTTGGTCCGCGATGTTCATGGATGTGATATCGTGCCGTCAGCAAGCTAGCGCTTGTCCCGGCCTACAATGTCTCCACCGGCACGCGCATCGGACTGGTCGGTCGCCGTACCATGGCGGTCAGCGCGCACGTTCTTGGTGAAATGGAAGGTCAGCAGAGAGCCGCCAATCGTGCCTGCAAGCAAACCGCCAAGAAAATTCCAAATATCAAAAGCCATTTGATTCCCCCAATATCCGATCCCTAACAACGTTTGCCCGCCTTTTTGCTTCCTTGCAACAGTTTAGGGTTGTGCACCGCATCACCGTAGTAGTCGCGGGAGGGCGTCGGGAACCCTTCATGTGCGCAAAATGAACCGGCGGCAGGGTTCAATGGCGTGACATGTTTCGACGGCTATCGTGTCCATGCTGCTGAAAGCTGCCCGGTTCCGGCCCCAAGTTGCCAGTCAGCAGCGCGCATTTTGCAGCCAAGTGGAACACTTGGCGTGGCAGAAATGCGGCTAAGGCAAATAGATGGAGCCCAGTTCAATTTGAACGTATCCCGCTCTAGTCGAGACGGCGATAGGCCAGAACCTCGGTCGGCACGCTCAGGCTCTGCAGTGAGCCGGGGGCAGCGCCGCCGATCCAGCCCAGCACGGAGCGGGCGAGCTCTGCGCCGGCCAGTCGGAAGTTCTCGTTGACGACCAGCAATTCCCTGCGGAACAGATGCAGCAGGTCCGACGACTGCTTGGACACCACGTCGACGTCCCGGCCGAGCTTGAGGCCGGCGTCCTCGATGCCGGCGACGATGGCGAGTGTCGCGGCGGCGGCGCTGCTGACGAAGCCATCCGGCCTGACGTCGCGGCGCATCACCTGCGCGGTCCTCATCCTGATCTGCTCGATCGAGTGGTCGATCGAAACGGTGTTGAACGGGATCTCGCTGGCACCGACCTCGCTCAGTGCATCGGTAAAGCCGTTCAGCGCATGGCGGTGATAGGTCAGCTCGACTGGCGGTGCCAGCAGAGCCAGCCTGCGGCGGCCGATGCCGGCCAGGTGGCGTACAGCCTCGGTCGCGAACGCGTAGTTGTCGAAATCATGGTAGGGGTGAATCAGCCCCATATCGGTGCGGCCGTGTGTGGCAAAGGGGATACCACGCTCCAGCAGGTAACGGGCCCTGGGGTCATTCGGCTGGGTGCGCGAAATGATGACGCCATCGGCGGAGCCGGTTTCTACCAGATAGCGTATCGGGTCCAGGGGATCCTGCGAGCGTGAATAGGGTGTGACGATCAGGTGATAGGGCGTGTCGGCGATGACTTCCGAAACGCCGTAAATGATGTCCGAGACAAAGCTCATGATCTCGTGCTCGGTGTTGAGCACGAGACTGATGACGTTGGTCTTTCCGGTCCGCAGGCGCACGCCGGCACGGTTGGGGCGGTAGCCGATCTGCTTGGCGACGAGCTGGACGCGCCGCCTGGTCTCGGCGCCGATTTCGGGCGCGTCCTTCAGCGCCCGCGACACGGTGGTGACGCCCAGCCCGGTCATGAAGGCAAGCGTCTTCAGCGTCGGCCGGCCCTGCCCTGACGCCTCGTCGTCCTTTTCCGTTTGATGTCTGTCCATTCACCCCGCCCGTCAGGCGCATAGCAGTTGCCGTGCAGGCCTGCAATCGGCGGATTGCGGCTCGCCCGCGACTCTCCGCCTGATGAAACACCCTATATACTGAAACGTTACAGATTGTCACTTGCCATCGCGCAGCGGTTTGGGGCAGGTGCTCTGCACGAGCGACATTCCATTCGAGGCAAAGTCGTTGGACGTCGGCAAGGGCCTGCCAGCGAAACAGAATTTTGCCGAATTTCATGCATTGCAGCATCATTTTTGCACTGCAACCTGTCTTGCTGCGGTGCAATGGCCGGCAATTGGCACGCGGATTTGTTCGCGGCTCGAAAAAATCTCGAGCCGCTCGTCTTTCGGGGTTGCACCCCAAACGCAATTGCCGTATCGAAAATCTGTAACGTTTCAGATTCTGGGAGGAGCCGAAATGCAATACCAATTCATGACCGCTGCGCTAGCGGTGACAACCGCGCTGCAATTCGCCGGCCCGGCGGCAGCGACGGATCTGGAAGTCACCCATTGGTGGACTTCGGGCGGCGAGGCGGCGGCGGTCGCCGAATTCGCCAAGGCGTTCGACGCGACAGGTAATCATTGGGTCGACGGCGCTATTGCCGGCTCCGGCGGCACGGCGCGGCCGATCATGATCAGCCGCATCACCGGCGGCGACCCCATGGGCGCCACCCAGTTCAACCACGGCCGGCAGGCGGAAGAGTTGGTGCAGGCCGGTCTGATGCGCGACTTGACCGATCTCGCCACCAGGGACAAATGGACGGAAATCGTGCAGCCGAAGAGCCTGCTCGACGGCTGTACCCTCGACGGCAAGATCTATTGCGTGCCGGTCAACATTCACTCCTGGCAGTGGCTGTGGCTGTCGAACGCGGCCTTCGAAAAGGCCGGTGTGCCGGTGCCGAAGAATTGGAATGAGTTTGTTGCAGCCGCCCCTGCTCTGGAGAAGGCAGGCATTATACCGCTCGCGGTCGGCGGGCAGCCCTGGCAATCCTCGGGCGCCTTTGATGTGCTGCTTACGGCGGTCGGCGGCACGGACACTTTCTTGAAAGTCTATCGCGACAAGGACGCCGAATTCGCCGCCGGACCCGAGGTCGCCAAGGTGTTCAAGGCCGCGGACGATGCCCGCAAGATGGCGAAGAACACCAATGTGCAGGACTGGAACCAGGCCACCAATCTCGTCATCTCCGGCAAGGCCGGCGGCCAGATCATGGGCGACTGGGCGCAGGGCGAGTTCCAGGTTGCCGGCCAGGCCGCCGGCAAGGACTATACGTGTCTTCCCGGCCTCGGCCTGAACGAGGTCATCGCCACCGGCGGCGATGCCTTCTACTTCCCGCTGCTGCAGGACGCTGAAAAGTCCAAGGCGCAGGAAGTGCTGGCCCAAGTGCTGCTCGATCCCAAGACGCAGGTCGCCTTCAACCTCAAGAAGGGTTCGCTGCCGGTGCGCGGCGATATCGACCTCAAGGCGGCGAACGACTGCATGAAGAAGGGGCTCGACATCCTCGCCAAGGGCAGCATCATGCCCTGGACGGACCAGCTGCTGTCGCAGGACACCCAAAAGCAGAAGGAGGACCTTTTCTCCGAGTTCTTCGCCAAGCCGGACATGACCGTGG
>NZ_SUEO01000089.1 GCF_004962925.1 Mesorhizobium sp.
CTCTTGGTATGGTCAGACAGAAACTCGCTCTGCTGCAGCAACAGATCGATGCCAATGAGGAGCTATCCAGCTCGCTGGCCTTCGAAAGCTGAACGGCGCAGCCAGCACTGCCGTTGTCGCAGGTCCATTCATAAGTGACATCGATAGGCTCATGCGAATTTTGGGGGCTAATCCGGATATCGCGTCCGTGCTCTCCTGAAGATTGACCCTTAAGCAACAGGCCAACGACCGGCCTTTGGAAGCGACGTTTCCCTTTCCGACGGATGCCGGCTTCGTCGGTCCGATCAATTCGCGATAAGTCCTAATCCCGCCCGCCACTCGAGGAGACGACATGTCAGAATCCCGACAGTTAGCCTTGGATATCAACAGCCGCCGCCACCAGTTCAATCTCGATGTGCGCGTGACCTTGCTTGACGCACTACGCGAGCATGCCGACCTGCCCGGCACGAAAAAAGGCTGCGATCATGGTCAGTGCGGCGCCTCCACTGTCCACGTCGACGGTGAGCGGGTATTGAGCTGTCTGACCCTGGCGGCCCAGGTGGAAGGCCGCCAGGTCACGACGATCGAGGCCTCAAAGCTGCCGACGGGGTGTTGCACGTAGTCCAGACCGCGTTCATCGAGCACGATGCCTTCCAGTGCGGCTATTGCACCCCGGGTCAAATCATGTCCGCCGTTGCCTGTATTCGTGAGGGTCACGCCGGTACGGACGAGGACATCCGAGAATACATGAGCGGCAATATCTGCCGGTGCGGCGCTTACCCCCATATCGTCGCTGCGGTGCGCGATGCTGCCAGCCGCCTCAAGAAGGAGGCAGCACTATGAGAACGTTCGAGTATCTCCGCGCCGAAGATGCCGCGACGGCGGTTGTAGAGGCAGCCAAGCCAGAGACAAGATTTCTCGCTGGTGGCACCACGCTTCTTGATCTCATGAAGCTGAATGTCGAGCGCCCCGCCCGCGTGGTAGACATCACGCGCCTTTCCGGGCTCGATACGATCGAGGTGTCCGCGGATGTCATTCGTATCGGTGCGCTCGCCAAGATGAGCAAGGTCGCCGACCACGCCGATATCAAGGAGGCTGCGCCGGCGCTCTCCGAAAGCCTGTGGCGCGCCGCCTCGGCGCAGCTGCGCAACATGGCATCGGTCGGTGGAAACCTGATGCAGCGAACCCGCTGCACGTACTTCCGGGACCCGGGCGCTTATTCGAACTGCAACAAGCGTAATCCCGGCTCTGGATGCGCTGCCCTGGACGGCGTCAACCGCAACCACGCGGTGCTCGGCACGAGCGGTGTGTGCATCGCGATCTATCCGGGAGATTTTGCAGTTTCCCTGGTGGCATTCGACGCCACAGTCATCGTCCGGGGAGCTTCCGAACGCAAAATTCCCGTTGACGAATTCTTCCTGCTCCCGGGCGATACCCCGCATCTTGAGCATCAGCTGTCGGCCGGCGAGATGATAGTCGGGATCGAGATCCCGCGTTCGGCGGCCCTGGAACGTTCGCATTATCTCAAAGTTTGCGATCGCGAGTCTTACGAGTTCGCCGCAGCCAGTGCTGCTGTCGGAATCGAATTGGAAGCCGACGGCAAGACAATTCGCGACGTGCGCATTGCGGTCGGCGGCCTCGCCACCAAACCTTGGCGCCTGCGCGTTGTGGAAAATTTGCTCAAGGGAAAGACGCTCGACGAGGCGACGCTTCGTACTGCGGCGGCAGCCACCGTCGACGGCGCGAAGTCGAGCGGACACAACGCATTCAAGATCGAGCTGGCACCGAAGTCGTGGCACGCGCCCTGATGACGGTGGGAGATATCGCATGACACATGGTAACGAGTTCGAACTCAACCGCCGCACCGTCATGAAGCTCGGCGTCGGCGTAGCCGCCGTTGCCGGCGCCGCTGTCGATCTCTCGCCAAAAGTCTTTGCGGCTGAGACCGCCCCTGCCAAGGCGCCAGCTCTCGGTGCCCGACTTTCCCGCGCCGAAGGCCCGTTGAAAGTCACCGGGCAGGCCCGCTATGCGATCGAGCAGAAGCTGGAGAACCTCGCCTATGGCGTTACCGTCCAATCGACGCGGCCGGCAGGGCGTATCGTCAATATCGATACGTCAGCCGCCAAGGCTCTACCGGGTGTCTTGGACGTCTATACCGCGCAGAATTTTCTGAAGCTCAACAAGCCGACCGTGTACAGCAAGGGCGGCGGAGCCACTGAGGAATTTACCCCAATTCAGGACGATGTGGTCCGCTTCAACGGCATGCATATCGCGCTCGTTGTCGCTGAAACCTTTGAACAGGCAACGGAAGCGGCAACCCTTCTCAAGGTCGAATATGAGGATGGCGACCCTGTTCTCGACATCAACGATCCCAAGGCAATAGCGCAGCTCATCGATCCCATGGGTGCTGCCCGGGGCGATGCGGCGACAGCCCTGGCCAATTCGGAGGTCAAGATTGACGTCACTTACACGACGTCGCGGGAATACAACGTGCCGATGGAGCCGCATGCCTGCATCGCTTCCTGGGAGAACGGGAAAATCACCGTCTGGGAGCCCAGCCAGTGGGTTGGCGGGGCTCGGAGCGTCGTGTCGGAATGGCTCGGCATCGACATCGAGAATGTGCGGGTGATCTCGCCTTACGTCGGCGGTGGGTTCGGCTCCAAGATCGGGGCACATCCGCATGTGGGGCTGGCTTGCGCGGCCTCGCGGAAGCTTGGCAGGCCCATCAAGGTTTCTCTCACTCGACCGCAGACCTTCACCGGCCTTCGCGGCCGACCGGCAACTCGGCAGACCCTGTCGATCGGCGCCTCGAAGGACGGAAAGATTAGCTCGATCGTTCATGAGAGCTGGAACGAGACGGCGATCGACGATGTCCATGTCGAGGCATGCAACAATGTGACGAAAATCATGTATGCGACGCCGAACTTCTCGTCACGTCTCAACATCGTGCCGGTCAATACGGTCCAGCCTGGCTGGAAACGGGGTCCCGGCGAAAACCCCAGTGCCTATGCTCTGGAAAGCGCGATCGACGAACTGGCGCACGCGCTCAACATGGATCCGATCACGCTACGCCTTGCCAACTGGGCGGAAATTGATCCCAGCAACGGCATGAAGTGGACCACTCGACAGTTGCGCGAAGCCTATGCCGCCGGCGCGGAAGCCATCGGCTGGTGGAGCCGGACCCCGGCCCCTTGCTCGATGCGCGAAGGCCGCGAGTTGATCGGCTATGGAATGGCCGCCGGCTCATACCCCATGATCCGGACCGCGAGCGAAGCCAGGATCGTACTCCATGCCAGTGGACAGATCGAAGTCCTCAGCGCGGGCACCGATATGGGAACGGGGACCTACACC
Source organism: Mesorhizobium sp. (assembly GCF_004962925.1). Lineage (GTDB taxonomy): Bacteria > Pseudomonadota > Alphaproteobacteria > Rhizobiales > Rhizobiaceae > Mesorhizobium. The sequence goes on from NZ_SUEO01000089.1 coordinate 3,331, forward strand.
ATTCTCGCCCAGACCGCGGCTGACGCTCTGGGTGTTCCTGTCGAGGCCATCGCTGTGCGGCTGGGCGATACCATCCTCCCCAGGTCGGCGCTCGCTGGCGGCTCCCAGCAGGCCAACAACCTTACGGGAGCGGTGGACAAGGCGGCCAAGAATGCACGCGATGCCTTGCTGGCGCTTGCCGCATCCGATCCGAAGTCGCCGCTGGCGGCTTCGAAGGCGACTGACCTCACGTTCGAAAACAGCTCGGTACGGCCGACCCGTCGACCGTCCGCCGGCATCAGCATAGCGGAACTGTTGAAGGCAGTGGGCAAAGACAAACTGGAAATCGAAGGTAACACCTTTGCTCCAGGCGCCACCGAGGAGATGAAGAATGGAGCCGACCGCAGTTTCGCCCAGTTAAAGGGCGCCGTGGAAGGAGGCGTCTCGGCCCATAGCTGGTGTGCGCATTTCGTGGAAGTTCGCATCGATGAGGATTTTGGTACGATCCGTGTCAAGCGCATGGTTTCGGCATTCGACAGCGGCAGGATCTTCAATCCAAAGCTTGCGGAAAGCCAGTGGATCAGCGGCATGGTGATGGGGCTCGGGCAGGCTCTCCTGGAAGAAGGTTACGTCGATCAGCGGGACGGACGCACCGTCAACGCAAATTTTGCTGACTATGCCGTACCCGTCAACGCCGATGTGCCCGACATCCAGGTGATTTCGGTTGGTATTCCGGACATGCAGGCAACTGCTCTGGGGGGCAAAGGCGTCGGCGAGATCGGTGTCGTGGGGGTCGCTCCTGCGATCGGCAATGCCGTCTTCCACGCGACCGGCAAACGCATTCGAAGCCTTCCGATCACGCTGGAGAAGCTCGCTTGAGTTCGATCGATGCGCCTCTGGTGACCCTGAGGCTTGCCGCGCGAATAGGCGAGGAACGCTTCTAAGGCGCGGCCGCCCAGCCCTGCGCTAGAGGGGCGTGGCTGTCCGCTGCGACGCGCCGGCTGCCCAGCACCGTACTCAGCGCGGTCGACAGCCCGACCGGATAGCGCCGCATCGCGATCATCTTGAGCCCGGCTGCGTCCAGCAACCGCTCGATCGCCGGCGCATCGAAGAACCACATATGCGTCGGCATGTTCGGCCGCCCGACAAGCCGCTGCCAGAACGGCGACAGGTTTGAAAACAGCCCGACCTCGAAGCAAACCGTGCCGCCAGGCGCCACCTTCGCCGCGATCGCCCTCAGCGCCGCCACCGGATCGGGGAAGTGACTCAGCAGATCGACATGGAAGCTGGTATCGTAGCGCCCTTCGGGCAGACGGCTGTCCTCGATCAGAGCGCGCTCCACCGTGACGCCCAGCGCGCGTTCGACGCGCGTGGCGCGTTCGTCGGACGGCTCGACCGCCTCGACCGTGAAACCGGCCCGGATCGCCGCCGCCGTGAACTCGCCGTCACCGCAGCCGATCTCAAGCAGCCGTCCACGTCTCGTAAATGCCTTCACCCAGCCGACCCGCGCACGTGCCGGCGCGGAATAATAGATGCGGTGGTGATGATCGATCGCCGCGTCCACCGGATGGGCCGGAAGCGGATCGATATAGATGACCCGCACGCGCACTGACGGCCGCTATACTCCCCTTCGCGCAACGCCACCGGACCGGAACTGGTCCGGCAGATTGGACAGGCGCCCGATCGTTGCAAGTTGCTTCCCTCCATATCGCCATCATCATACAGGCAGCGGCATGCTTCTCTGACATCTATCTGGATGATGCCGTCGTCTATAAAGGCGTCTTTATCGGCGGCGTTCAGACGAGCCCGATCCTGGCCAGGTGCTTGATCATACGCAGCCGGAGCATCAACGGCCGCAGCCTGTGAGCAGCCTGTGAATAGAAAAACCCGCGCCTCCGGGAGAGGTCGCGGGCAAAGGTCTGTTGGGATCAGAGGGACTGATCCAGCTGTAATGTGGGTACCTTACATGATCGGCGCATCGGTCAAATGGATGAAAGCCCGCGCCTGCGGGGAAGGACACCGGCTGTGATCGGCGGGAGGATACGATCTCGCAGCATTTTGTCTACGGGAAGAATGTTGCAGAGGCCGAACTTTCGGTCGCCGGCCGGTGTTTCACACGGGAAAAACCGTCGCACAAGGATTGGTGAAATAGGTGGCGTTGCTGCTCGGCAAGACGCAGCAATCTTGCTAAAGTCGGCGGTGGGAGGAGACGGAAATGCAATCGCTGCCGATAGCACATCCAGGCGTAGCGACGGCGACAGCCGGCACATCGCTTCCGCTCGCCTATTCCACCGCGACGCTTTGCTGGCTTCTGTCCGCCGGCGTCTACATCGCAGCCAAATGGGTTGCCCCCGAGATGCCGCCTTGGGCGCTCTGCTTCTGGCGGCTGGCGCTCGCCTGCGCGATCCTGCTGCCTATCCTCCATCGCCATCATGGGGCGATGCTCGCGCTGATCCAATCCCGGGCGATCGAGGTACTGGCCATCGGCGCCATCGGGCTGACCCTTTGTCAGGGCATGATCTACACGGGCCTCAGTTACACCAACGCGACGACCGCCGGTATTATCATGGCCCTGTCGCCGATCATGACCATGGTGCTTGCCCGCTTCGTGCTCGGCGAGCCCCTCGGCGTCTGGAAGGCGCTTGGCGCGCTGCTTGCTGTGGTCGGGATGGTGGTGATCGTGGCGCGCGGCGACCTCGCCGCGCTGATGCGGCTCCAGTTCAATCCCGGCGAATTGTGGATCGTCGGCAGCGCGTTTTGCTGGGGCCTCTACACCGTGCTGCTGCGTCGCTCCAAATTCGCTATCGAGCTTCTGCCGATGGTGGTCCTGCTGCTAGCAGCCGGCGCGCTGGCCGCACTGCCCCTCTATCTCTGGGAACTGGTTTCCGGGGAGCGTTCGGCGCTGCATGCGAACGGCCTTCTGGCACTCACCTATGTCGCCGGCCCGGGCGGCGCTCTGATGTATTACCTCTACAACCGCAGCGTCGAGACGCTTGGCGCCGGGCGCGCCAGCATGCTGCTCTATCTGCAGACTGTCTTCGTCGCCGTGCTCGCTTACCTTTTCCTCGGTGAAAGCTTGCACGACTACGATCTCGCCGGCGCTGCCTTTATCGTCGCCGGCCTGCTGCTCGCCACTGCGATCAAGCCCAGGCAGCGCACAGTGCATGTCGCGTAGGGACTTGCTGATCGCGTACTCGGTTACATCTGCACGATCAGTCGATTTTCTTGATATGGCGCTCTCCCGCTACTCCAGATAGATCGGGAGCAAGGGCAGATCATTGCAGTCGGCTGTTGTGTCGCAGCACGAGGCCGACCGCGCCGAGCAATGCGTCGTTCTCTGTGTGCTTACCAACAATTATCCGCGTCCGCAGGGCGGGCGCGATATCGCGGGACTTGATGAGCGTGTGGCGTTCATATGACGCGATCAGTGGTGCCAGGAGAATGTCGCCTGCCAAAGCCATGCGGCCACCGATGATGATGAGCGGCGGATTGATCACCGAGCCGATCAAGCCAAGACCACGGCCGGCGAACTCGGCGGTGTCCTCGATCATACGCAACGCCCCGACGTCGCCCTGTTCTGCCATCATGATCACGTCGTCCATCGTGACCGGCCGCCGCACGATTCGCGAAATCTGCTCGAGCGGCCGGGCAAAACTGGCATAGAGCTCCAGGCATCCGCGATTGCCGCACCGGCAAAGATCGCCGCCGGGATCGATGCTGATGTGCCCGAATTCGCCGGCGCCGCCGGCGATGCCCGTCACCAGCCGGCCATGCTGGACGATGGCTCCGCCGACGCCCAGATCGATCTTGAACAGGACGAAATCGTCTTGGCCGACGGCCGCGCCCCACATCAACTCCGCGATGGCCGAGCAGTTGCTCTCGTTATCGGCGAAAATCGGCTGTTCGAGAACCGGCCCGAACACATCGCGGATGTTGACCCCGGCCCAGGTCGGAACGATACTTGCACGCAGCACCACTCCTTCGCGGCTGACAGGGCCCGAGACGGAAACCCCAACCCCCAGGAGCCCCGCCATCGGCAGACCGTTCTCGTCGTAACATTGGGCAATTGCTGACTTGGCGAGCTGGGCCGCCTGTTGCGGCTGGTAGTCCAGCCCCATAGCGATAGTTTGTTCGGCAATGACAGAATGTGACACGTCGGCAACGACGCACCGTATCTCGTCGAGGCCCAGATGGATTCCGACGCAGGTGCCCGCAGCCGGATTGAGCGTCAAGGTCGCAGCAGGCCTGCCGATACCCCTGATCCCGTCATGATGGGCCGAGGATTCGATCACCATTCCGGACTTTCTCAAGCCATTGAGCGCGGTTGAAACTGTCGATCGCGCCAAACCGGTGATATGCGCGATTTGCGACGCGGAAAGCACGCCGCGCTCACGCAGGCATCGCACGATCAGGCTCTCCGGTGATGCGGAGGGCTTGTCGATCAGCCAATTTCTAAGCGAGGGTTTGTTCATGATGAGCACAAAGGACGTTGACTGATAGCTCAAATATGTCATCTTGGAAAGAACAGAGATACCTGCATCTCACCGGCGGCGGCTTCAAATCGCGGTCACAAGCGGTCGATACGAACCGTACATCACATATGGGAGTGAAACGATGAAATACCTGAGGACGGCCCTTGCGGCCGCTACGGCGTACACCCTTGTTGCCGGAGCCGCATTCGCAGAGCCCAAGACCAATCTATTACATCAATGGGCGACCGGATCGGACGCCCAGGCTATTGCCAAGCTCGGCGAGATGTTCACCGCAAAGGGTGGCACCTGGCAGCAGACCTCCATCGCAGGCCACACGGCCAACACGCTGGCGAAACTGCGCGCCGACGTGATCGCCGGCAACGCACCTCCCGCGGTGCAGCTCAAGGGGCCCGAGATCGCCGAATGGAACGAGACCGGCATGACAGCCAATCTCGACGACCTGGCGACAGCGGAAAATTGGGAGAAGGTCGTCGCTCCCGAATTGCTGCCGGTGATGAAGCCGACCGGCAGCTGGGTGGCGGCGCCGATGAACATCCACCGCATCAATTGGCTGTGGGCATCGCCGAAGGTCATGAAGGACGCGGGCGTCACCGAGGTGCCTAAGACATGGGCAGACTTCAACGCCGCCTGCGACAAGATCGTGGCGTCAGGCAAAATCTGCATCTCGCACTCGACTGCCGACTGGACCGATTCGACGGTCTTTGAAGTCGTGGTCTACGGAATGGATCTCGACCTCTACAAGAAGGCTTTCGTCGAAGGCGATGTCGAGGCGATGCGCAGCGACGGCATGGTCAAGGCCTTCGAGCAGTTTCGCACCATGACGACGAAATATATGGACCCGGGCATGAACGGGCGTGACTGGGATACCATGTCGCATCTGGTCGGCCGCGGCGAGGCCGCCTTCCACATCATGGGCGACTGGACGATCGGCCTGCTCACGGCTGGCGGCTTCAAGGAGGGCACCGACTATGTCTGCGCCCAGGCGCCGACTGACTGGGGCAAGCCGGGCTTCATCCTGAATTCCGACTCGGTCGTGTTCTTCCAGCAGAAGGATCCGGACTACGTCGAGGGGCAGAAACTGCTCGCCAGCACGATCCTGTCGCCCGAGTTTCAGACGATTTTCAATCAGACCAAGGGCTCAATCCCTGCCCGTCTCGACGTCGATCTTTCGAACGGCTTCAATCCCTGCCAGCAGCTCTCCCAAAAGGATCTGCAGGCGTCGATCGATGCCGGCACGCTTGTCCGTTCGATGGCGCATAACATGACGATCCCGCAGAAGGTGCGCGGCGCGATCATGGATACCGTCACCGAATTCGTAGCGACGCCGGACATGACCGCGCAGGACGCAGCCAGTGCCATGGCTGATGCGGCCGAAGCGCAGATGTGAAGAAGCTGCCAATGACGGCCTGGCGCGAGCCGCCCAGCCTGACTTCGCCGGAGCAGCCGATGTCCATGCATGACCTGACTGTACCGGTTGCGACTCCCGCCATCCCGTGGCGGGAGCGCCTTGGCACGATGGTGCCCATACTGGTGCTGGCGCCGTCGCTTGTGGCGAGCTTCATCTACGTTTTCGTGTTCACGCTCTGGACGCTGTATCTCTCGCTTTCCAATTCGTCGCTGATGCCGACCTATGGGTTCGTCGGTCTGGATAATTATGCTTCGCTTTGGGCGAACCGACGCTGGAACATCGCCTATACGAACCTCTTCCTGTTCAGCGGCTTCTATATCGTCGGCTCGATGGCCATCGGACTGCTTCTCGCGATCCTGATCGACCAGCGCGTTCGCGGCGAGTCGATTTGGCGCACGATCTTCCTCTACCCGCTGGCAGTGTCCTTCATCGTCACCGGCACGGTGTGGAGCTGGCTCTACAATCCCGTCGACGGCATCCAAGCCTTCGTGCGGGGGCTCGGCTGGACCGACTTCAGCTTCGCCCTGACGGCCAACCGCAACACCGCGATCTATGCGGTGATCATAACCGGTATCTGGCAGTCGTCCGGCTTTGCAATGGCGCTTTTCCTGGCTGGCCTGCGGTCCGTCGATCCGGATCTCGTCAAAGCGGCGCAAATCGACGGTGCGTCGGTTTCGCGGATCTATCGGAGGGTCATCCTGCCGACGATCGCCCCGATTTTTCTGGCGGTGGCAGTCATTCAGATCCAGTTCGCCATCAAGACGTTCGACCTGGTGGCGGCGTTGACGCGGGGTGGGCCAGGTGTGTCCACCACCTTCCCGGCGATCTACGTGTACGACCTGATGTTCCAGCGTGGGCAGATCGGCGAGGGTGCCGCTGCGGCGATGATGATGCTCGCGGCCCTTGCGGTTGTGCTGGTGCCTTATTCCCTGTGGATCGTCTGGCGCAGGCGAGCGGAGGGCCGCAATGGCTGAAGTTGCCTTCGACGCTCGGCATGATCCCGAAGCGGCCGCGGCTACGCGGCGATATTTCTGGAACCGCTTTCTTATCTATGCGGTGCTGACGCTTTTCGCTGTCATCTATCTTGCACCGCTGCTGGTCGTGGTCTTCAACTCATTGCGGGAGCAGTCCGAGATTGCCCGCAACGGCCTCATCTCGCTGCCGCGCAGCTTCCGCCTCGACGCGTGGGCGGAGGCCTGGGGCACTTATTGCGTCAGCGGCACCTGCGAAGGCATGAAGCGCAATTTCTTCAACTCGCTCTGGATGGCGATCCCCGCAACGGTCATCTCGACGCTCCTCGGCGCCATGAACGGCTATGTGCTGTCGAAATGGCGTTTCAAGGGCTCGGAAATTCTATTCAATCTGATGCTGCTCGGCGTCTTCATGCCCGGCCAGATCTCGCTCATGCCGTGGGCGTTCCTTCTCGGCAAGCTCGGCCTAACCAATTCGACATACGGGCTGGTCTTAATTCACGTCGTCCAGGGCATCTCGTTCACGACCCTGTTCTGCCGCAACTTCTACGTCAGCATACCGGACGACCTTATAAAGGCGGCACGCATCGACGGCGCCGGCTTCTGGCGGATTTTCCGCAAGATCATCCTGCCGCTGTCGCCGCCGATTTTGATCGTCACCGTCATCTGGCAATTCACTGGTATCTGGAACGAGTATCTGTTCGGCGTCGTCTTCACCTCGGGCCAGCAACAGCCGATTACGGCGGCATTGGTCGCACTCACTGCCGGCGGCACGACCGCCCGCGCTTATGATGTGATGAGCGCAGCCGTGCTGATCGGCGCGCTGCCGCCGTTGCTGATCTACCTGTTCGGTGGAAAATACTTCGTGCGCGGCCTGACACAGGGCGCCATCAAATGAGGCGTCGCTCGTGTCCACACTGACCATCCGCAACCTTCACAAGAGCTATGGCGCGGTCGAGATTCTGGCCGGCATCAATCTCGAGGCGCAGACCGGGGAATTCGTCGCCCTTGTCGGCCCCTCCGGCTGCGGAAAATCAACCTTGCTCGCCATGATCGCCGGCCTGGAAACCGTCACGTCGGGCGAGATCTGGATTGGCGACCGGTTGGTGAATTCCGTGCAGCCCAAGGACCGCGACATAGCGATGGTGTTCCAATCATACGCCCTCTACCCCACGATGACGGTGCGCGAGAACATCACCTTCGGCATGGAAAGCCGGGGCGTGCCCAAAGCGGCGCAAGCGGAAGCCGTAAAGCGGGTTGCCGCACTCCTGCAGATCGAGCAGTTGCTCAAACGCAAGCCCGGGCAGCTGTCGGGCGGCCAGCGGCAGCGTGTTGCGATGGGTCGCGCCCTGGTACGCGACCCGAAGCTGTTTCTGTTCGATGAACCCCTGTCCAATCTCGACGCCAAGCTGCGCGTGGACATGCGCACCGAAATCAAGAAGCTTCACCATCGCGTAGGCAAGACGACGGTGTACGTCACCCACGATCAGGTCGAGGCGATGACGCTCGCGTCCCGCATTGCGGTGATGAACCAGGGCTCGGTGCAGCAGTTCGACACGCCGAAGCAGATCTATGACCGGCCGACCAACATGTTCGTTGCGGGTTTCATGGGATCGCCGGCGATGAATTTCATCCCCGCCCGGCTTACGGGCTCGAGCAGTATCTCGGTGCGCGCCGCTGACGGCACCGACGCTACTCTCACCGTTGCCACTCCGCTGCCCGCCGGCGCGCCAAAAGACGTAGTGCTCGGTGTTCGGCCAGAACACATCTACCGTTTCACGACGGATCTGAAGTCGCGGAAACCTGCCGTCGAGTCCATGCAGGCCCCGGTCGAATTGGTCGAGCCGACCGGGGCCGAAACACTTGCCGTCCTCAGGCTGGGTGCCCTGGAGATCACCGGCCGTTTCGAGCCGGATGACGCTCCCATCATGGGCGAGACGATAGCGCTTGGCATCGACATGTCGCGCGCCTGTCTGTTCGATCCAACAACCAAGGCGCTTCTGTGATCTGATGTCCATGCAATTCGCGACGTACCCGAGCTTGACCGATCGCGTCGTGCTGATCTCCGGCGGCGCCTCCGGGATCGGGGCCGACATGGTCCGCGCTTTCGCCTCGAATGGCGCCCACGCGGCGTTTCTTGATGTGCAGGATGGGCCGGCGGAGGCGTTGGTGCGCGAGCTTGATGGTGTCGCCAGGCAGGCCCCGTTGTACCTCCATTGCGATGTGACCGACGTCGATGCATTACAGGCGTCGGTCGAAGCCGTGCGTGCGCGGCTTGGTCCGGTCGCCGTCCTGGTGAACAACGCTGCCGATGACCAGCGCCATCCCGTTGACGCGGTGACAGCCGAATTTTGGGACCGCAGCTTCGACGTCAATCTCCGGCATCACTTCTTCGCCGCGCAGGCGGTGCATCCGCACATGAAGGAACTCGGCTTCGGCTCGATCATAAACTTCTCTTCCATCGCCTGGCGTTTCGGCGCGGACCAGATGGTGGCCTATGCCAGCGCCAAGGGGGCTGTGGTGGCCCTGACCCGCGCACTGGCGCGGTCATTCGGACCTGACAACATCCGCGTCAATGCAGTCGAACCTGGCGCTGTCATCACCGAGCGACAGCGCGAGCTGTGGTTCAAGACGCAGAACGCAATCGACCAGACCGTGCAGCGACAATTGATCCGCCGCGTCCTCCTGGGCGAGGAGATTGCACGGACCGTGCTCTTCCTTGCAGCGGATGACAGCCGCATGATCACGAAGCAGTCCATCGCCGTCGATGCCGGTCTGCGCTGATGCGATCGCTTTCACATCTTTCAACGGGACTGCCAAACTGATGCTTCGTCTCGGTCTCAATCCCTATGGACTGACCTACACTCTCGGCCTGCAGGGCCGCGGCACGCCGCGACACAATCCGAATGGGGTGGGGCTAGAAGGTTTCATAGCGCTCGCGCAGGAACTGGGCGCACGCACGCTCGAGATTTACGAACCGTGGTTGACCGACTTGCCGGACGCCGAGGTCCTCGACCTGCGCCCGCGTCTGGCCGCGCTCGATATCGTCCCGGTGGTGAGCGGCGGACTTCTCGTGGCCGGTCCGTTGGACAACGCGTTTCGGGCTGCGCGCCTGCTCGAGGCGACGACGATCCGTATCGCACTGACCCCCGTCCTGTGCGGTGACCGCAACGCGTGGGGTGGGAAATGGAGCGAGTTCAACGCGATGATCCGCGCTGCCTTGACGGAATGGGGCCCGCGTGCGGCGGCTGAGGGCCGGGTGCTCGGCATCGAGAACCACCAGGACTTCGGCAGCGACGAACTGGTCGCGTTCTGCGAACTCGGCGGGCCCGGTGTCGGCATCACCTACGACACAGGCAACACGTTCCCTGTCGGCGAGGCACCGCTTTCCTTCACCCGGCGGATCGCGCCGCATGTCCGCCACGTTCACCTCAAGGACTATCGCGTCCAGTTCACGGATGAGGGCTACCGTCTGGTCCGCTGCGCGATCGGCGACGGCGCCGTGCCATTCGCCGAACTGGCAGCCATCCTCGGCGAGCACCATGACACGCTGACGGCCGTGCTCGAGCCTGGCGCGCTGGAGGCCCGTCACGTTCGCTGTCTCACCGATGACTGGTGGAACGGATATCCGCCGAAGACCGCGCGCGCGTTCGCGGCCTGCCTGAGTGCTGCGCGCGTGAACCGCCTTGCGGACGACGCCGACTACCGGACGCCATGGGAGCGCGACGATGACGGCGCGCTCGTTTCGTATGAGCTCGACATGATCCGGCGCAGCGCCGCCAACATGAAGAAGTTCGATTTCATTGCAATGGAGAAACCAGCATGACTGCCCGAGAACTCAGCGGCCTGACTGCCTTCGTGACTGGCTCGGGACGCGGCCTCGGCCGCGTGATGGCCGAACGCCTGGCCGAACTTGGCGCAAACGTCGCGATCCACGATCTCGATTGGACCCGGCCGTCCCAATATGGCGAATTCGCAGACCTCGGCGAATCCGCCAGGGGTTTGGAAAAACATGGGACACGAGTGACCGCGGTCACGGGCAATATCGGCGACAAGGAAGCCGTCGCCGAGATGAGAAGGAAGATCGAGTCGGACCTCGGCGATGTGCACGTTCTGGTCAATTGCGCTGGCGGGGACATTGGCGCCAAGGGGGTAAAGCCCAGTCCCAACAACGCGCTCGACATCGACTACGATGACATCAAGGTTCTGACCGAGAACAATCTCATTGGCACGATGCTGGTCTGCCAGGCGTTCATTCCGCCTATGGTCAAGCGCGGCTCAGGCTCGGTGATCAACATTGCCTCGGCGGCAGCGCATATCGGATGCTCGCCGGAGGTGGTCTACTCGACGCTGAAGGCCGCTGTCGTCCATTATACCCGCTGCCTCGCCAAGGAATTGATCGACGATGGCGTTCGCATCAATGCGGTAAGCCCCGGCGCCACCAAGACGGCGCGGTTCCAAGCGAGCCGCGTGGTCGATCCGGAGCGCATGGATTCAAGCAAGAAATCGCTAAACCGGTATGCGGAGCCTGAAGAGATCGCCGAAGCGGTGGCCTTCCTCGCCGGTCCGCGCGCGCGCTTCATCAATGGGCAGGTCATCCGCGTCGACGGCGGTTTCACAATCTTTCCCGGTTGAATAGTTCCTCGGCGCGCCGGTTCATCGGCGTCACTGTACCGTTATAGCTGGCGAGCCTGGCTCGACATGGCCGATCACGCGGGCCGATGCGTAGCCGTCCGCGATGATCTTTTCGACGAGGACTGCCGCTCTGTCGTGCTCGCAGGCGACGAGCAGCCCGCCCGAAGTCTGTGGATCGGTGAGAAGATCGCGCCTCCACTCCGGCATATCGGCGGGCAGGAGCACCGCATCGCCATAGCTCGCCCAGTTGCGCCGCGAAGCGCCGGTGACAAATCCTTGCTCTGCCAGCAGCACGGCTTCGGAAAAGAGCGGAACGTCGCGATCGCGAATGACCAGGACACAGCCCGAGCCGCGCGCCATCTCGAGAGCATGTCCGAGCAGGCCGAAACCGGTCACATCGGTAATCGCATGGACGCTGTCATCCTGCGCGAGCTCCGATCCGATCCGGTTGAGCAGGGTGGTCGAGGCGATCATCTCGACATAGCCGCTGGATGGGAGCGCCTGCTTCTTGATGGCGGCGGAGTAAATGCCGACGCCGAGTGCCTTCGTCAGGATCAAGGCGTCTCCCCGCCTCGCACCCGAATTGCGCCGGACGTCTTCGGGCCTGCATGTGCCGATCACGGCAAGGCCATAGATCGGCTCCGGCGAGTCGATCGAGTGGCCGCCGGCGACCGGGATTCCGGCCGTGGCGCAAACTGCCCGGCCGCCCTTCAAAATGTCTCGGACCATATGCGTCGGCATCTTGTCGAGTGGCATGCCGAGAATGGCCAGCGCCATGATCGGCCGGCCGCCCATCGCATAGACATCGGAGATCGCGTTGGTTGCGGCGATCCGGCCGAAATCATACGGATCGTCCACCATGGGCATGAAGAAATCGGTAGTGGCGATGACGCACGTCTCGTCGTCAAGCTGCCAGACGGCGGCGTCGTCTCCGGTCTCGGTGCCGACAAGAAGCTGGCGAAAGGGACTGACCTCAACCTGGTCTGCGAGAAGCTGCTGAAGGACAGACGGCGCCAGCTTGCAGCCGCAACCGCCGCCATGCGCGAGGCTGGTCAAGCGAAGCACAGGGGCGTCGGCGACTTTAGGCGCGAGTGCAATTGCCATGGCAAGCCTCCTAGATTGGCACCAAGCGAGACACCGAGCCTGCGGGATTGGCGTTGGCCGCACGCTGGCGATCGTTCGGGAACCGATTTGACGGAACGGAGAGATCAGACGCGGAAACGGTGAGAGCGGTCCGAAGAGGTTTGGTGAGAAGGCAAAGGCGGGACACATGCGCAGCCTCGGAGCGCACGCTTACGCCACCGTCGGCCGTCGTCCGAAAAGCGCCCCGGCACGCGGGAGCCGTTTCCAATACCACGCGGCACTGTAGGATCATCTCTAGACAAGCGTCAATCGCACTCTCTCATCCTAAAACATGAGTTATGTCATCAACTATAATTCGGCAAGAAAATGCAGAGCAGTCGGAACACTTTGCTTTGTTTGACATTGTCCTGTTTTGGATCAAAATGCGCTCGTACCCTTGGTTCGGGATGCCTTCGGAGCATCCGCTTCGGGAGGACATTCAAATGAACATCGAATTGTCACGGCGCGCGTTCCTGCAGACGGCAGGCGCGGGTCTCGCCGGCACTACGCTTGGCGCTCTCGGCTTCGGCGATATCGAAGCCGCACATGCCAAGGCGATACGATCCTTCAAACTCGCCAACACCACCGAGACACGCAACACCTGTCCATACTGCTCGGTGGCTTGCGGCGTAATCTTGTATTCGAAGGGCGATCTCAGAAAGGGCGAGCCGGCCGAGATCACCCATCTCGAGGGTGACACCGACCATCCGACCAATCGCGGCACCTTGTGCCCCAAGGGGTCGGCTCTGCTCGGCTTCGTGAAATCTCCGACCCGGCTGCAGCATCCGATGATCCGCAAACCGGGCTCGGACAAGTTCGAGCCGATAAGCTGGGAAGACGCGCTTGACCGCATCGCCCGCCTGATGAAGGACGATCGCGACAAGAACTTCGTCGCGACGAACAATGACGGCGTGACGGTCAACCGGTGGATCACCACCGGGTTCCTCGCCGCCTCGGCTTCGACCAATGAAACCGCGTTCGCGACCTACAAGGTGGTCCGCAGCGCGGGCATGCTGGTGTTCGACAACCAGGCACGTGTCTGACACGGCCCGACGGTGGCGAGTCTCGCCCCAACATTCGGCCGCGGCGCAATGACCAATTCCTGGACCGACATCAAGAACACGGATCTCGTCGTCATCATGGGCGGCAATGCCGCGGAAGCGCATCCTTGCGGCTTCAAGTGGGTCACGGAGGCGAAGGCCAACCGCGGCGCCAAGCTCATCGTCATCGACCCGCGCTTTACGCGCTCGGCTTCGGTGTCGGATCTTTACGCGCCGATCCGCCAGGGAACGGACATCGCCTTCCTGCTCGGGCTGATCAACTACTGTATCCAGAACGACAAGGTGCAATGGGACTATGTGAAGGCCTTCACCAACGCGACCTATGTCGTCAAGGAGGGCTTCACCTATCAGGACGGCCTCTTCTCCGGCTATAACGAAGCGAAGCGAGACTATGACAAGTCCAGTTGGGACTATGACATAGGCACGGACGGCTTTGCCGTTATCGACGAGACGCTGGCCAATCCCCGCTGTGTCTGGAATCTGCTCAAGAAGCATGTCGCGGTCTACACACCGGAGATGGTCGAGCGCATCTGCGGCACACCGAAGGACCGGTTCCTAAAGGTGGCCGCGATGGTCGCGGAATGCTCGTCGCCGACCAAGGCGATGACCTCGATGTACGCGCTCGGCTGGACCCAGCACTCGAAGGGCTCGCAGAACATCCGCGCCATGGCGATGCTGCAGCTTGTTCTCGGCAATATCGGCATACGCGGCGGCGGCATGAACGCGCTTCGCGGTCACTCCAACATCCAGGGGCTGACCGACATCGGGCTGATGTCGAACCTCCTGCCCGGTTATCTGACGCTGCCGACTGAGAAGGAGGTCGATCTGGCGGCCTACATGTCGACCCGCGGCTTCAAGCCGCTCCGGCCGAACCAGATGAGTTACTGGCAGAACTACAGGAAGTTCTTCGTAAGCTTCCAGAAGTCGATGTGGGGCAACGCGGCAACGCCGGAGAACGACTTCGCCTATGACTACCTGCCGAAGCTCGACCTGCCGGGCTACGATCTGCTGCGTGCTTTCGAGCTCATGCACAAGGGCAAGATGAACGGCTATTTCTGCCAGGGCTTCAACCCGCTACAGGCAGCGCCGAACAAGAAGAAGGTGATCGAGTCCCTCTCCAAGCTCAAATTCCTCGTCATCATGGATCCGTTGGACACGGAGACGGGGCGGTTCTGGGAGAATCACGGGCCGTACAACGATGTCGATCCGTCGCAGATTCAGACGGAAGTCTACCAGCTGCCCGCCACCTGCTTCGCCGAGGACGACGGCTCTCTGGTCAATTCAGGTCGCTGGCTGCAGTGGCATTGGGCCGGCGGCACGCCCCCCGGCGAGGCCAAGCGCGATACCTGGATCATGGCGCAGCTCTATCTGCGCCTGAAGGAGCTCTACACCAAGGAAGGCGGCGCCTTCGCCGATTCGATCGTCAAGCTCAACTGGCCTTATGCCGATCCCGGCGATCCGAAGGCCGAGGAACTTGCCCAGGAGATCAACGGCAGGGCGCTCGCCAGGGTAACCGACACGGCCGACCCGACAAAGGTGCTGGCCGAGGCCGGAAAGCTCTTGCCTGGCTTCGCCGCGCTGCGCGACGACGGGTCCACCTCCTGCGGCTGCTGGATCTATTCCGGCTGCTTCAACGAAAACGGCAACAACATGGCCAGGCGGGACACGACCGATCCTGACGAAACCGGCGCCTATTCCAAATGGGCGTTCTCATGGCCCGCCAACCGCCGCATTCTCTACAACAGGGCGTCGGCCGACCTCACCGGAAAGGCTTGGGATCCAAGCCGCAAGGTGATCGAGTGGGACGGCACGAAATGGTCGGGCTACGATGTCCCCGACATCCTGCCAACGGCAAAGCCCGATCAAGTGGGCCCGTTCATCATGAATCCAGAAGGCGTCTCGCGCCTCTTTACCCGGGGCATGATGCGCGACGGGCCATTCCCGGCGCACTACGAGCCGTTCGAATCGCCAATCGTCAATCCGGTCGCGCCCAAAGTCCGCGGCAACCCCGCGGCGCGGGTGTTCGAAGGTGATATGGCCCAGTTTGCCGAAGCGGCTTCGCAGGAGTTCCCCTATGCGGCAACCTCCTACCGCTTAACCGAGCATTTCCACTTCTGGACCAAGCACGTCATCACCAATGCGGTGATGCAGCCGGAGTTTTTCGTGGAAATTTCGGAACAGCTTGCAGCCGAGAAGGGCATCGCCAAAGGCGGCTGGGTGCGCGTCTGGTCGAAGCGCGGTTCCGTTGTGGCGAAGGCTATGGTCACCAAGCGAATCAGGCCGCTCATCTGCGATGGCAAGACCATTCACATCGTCGGCATACCGCTGCACTGGGGCTTCACCGGAGCGGCAAAGAAAGGCTTCGGTCCGAACATGCTGACGCCTTATGTCGGCGACGCCAACATCGAAACACCGGAGTACAAGGCGTTCCTGGTCAATATCGAGCCCGCACCAGGGCCGGTGGCATAGGAGGCGCAAGCGATGTTTCCTCCCCTTCCCAATCCTTCGACGACGGACACGGCCCCACGTTTTTCCGAGAAGGACCTCATCCGCCGCTCGGCGTCGACTGTCCCTGCCCCCAAGCAGCAGCTGACGGAAGTCGCCAAGCTCATCGATGTCTCGAAATGCATCGGCTGCAAGGCGTGCCAGACGGCCTGCATCGAGTGGAACGACACGCATCCGGAGGTCGGCGTCTTCGACGGCGTCTTCGAGAATCCTCCCGACCTGACGCCGGACATGTTCACGCTGATGCGCTTCAGCGAGTGGGAGAATCCAGAGACGGACAACCTCGAATGGCTCATCCGCAAGGACGGCTGCATGCATTGCGCGGATCCCGGCTGCCTCAAGGCTTGTCCGGCGCCGGGCGCCATAGTGCAGTATTCGAACGGCATCGTCGATTTCGTCCATGAGAACTGCATCGGCTGCGGATACTGCATCAAGGGTTGTCCCTTCAACATTCCGCGCATCTCCAAAGTCGATCACACGGCCTATAAATGCACGCTCTGCTCCGACCGCGTTGCTGTCGGCCAGGGACCAGCCTGCGCCAAGGCCTGTCCGACCCAGGCAATCGTCTTCGGCACAAAGGAAGAGATGAAGCAGCATGCCGAGGGCCGCATTACCGACCTGAAGGCGCGCGGCTATGCCAATGCCGGCCTCTACGATCCGCCAGGTGTCGGCGGAACGCATGTGATGTACGTGCTGCATCACGCCGATCAGCCCGAACTCTATTCCGGCCTGCCGAAAGAGCCGAAGATCAGTCCTCTCGTGGAAGCGTGGAAGGGCATCACCAAATATGCCGGCCTGACCGTGCTTGGCGTCGCGGCCGGTGTCGGCCTGCTCCACCATCTGGTGATGGGGCCGAACAGGGTTTCGGACACGGATGAGGAGAATGCCGAACGGTTAGTGCGGAGTGACCGCCATGACAGCGCATGATGTCGAACCTGGTAAAGTGCATCCGGGCAAGCCCGTGACGGTGGACCGGTATACGGTGGGCGCGCGTATAAATCACTGGATCACGGCGGCGAGCCTGATCGTGCTTGCCCTGTCCGGCCTCGCGCTGTTTCACCCGAGCCTTTTCTTTCTGTCAGGACTGTTCGGTGGTGGCCAGTTCACGCGCCTCATTCATCCATGGATCGGCGTCGTTCTCTTCTTCAGCTTCTTCGGGCTTTTCATCCGGTTTTGGAAAGCGAATCTGTGGAAGCGCGAAGATGGGACCTGGCTCGCGCGCATCCGCGACGTGCTGGCCAATCACGAGGAGAATGTGCCGGAAGTCGGTAAGTATAATGCCGGCCAGAAATTCGTATTCTGGGCCATGTCGGTCCTGATCGTCATCCTGATATCGAGTGGCCTGGTCATCTGGGATCAGTATTTCTCCGCCTACACGACAGTCGGTCAACAGCGGGTGGCGCTCCTCATTCATGCCATCGCGGCCGTTGCGATAATCGGCGTTTGGATCATCCACGCCTATTCGGCCCTTTGGGTGCGAGGCACGATTCCCGCCATGGTACGCGGTTCGGTGACGGGCGGCTGGGCCTGGCGGCATCATCGCAAATGGTTGCGGGAACTTGTTACCAAACCGGGCGGAAGATCGGGATCGAAGCCCGCCGAATGAGCGGGCGTTAATCAGGTAACCACGTAGCCCGTGTGGTTCGTGAGGTGAGTATGCCAAGGCAGATCGTTCCGTCGGATATCGATCCTACCGCCATCGGTGAAGTCTCGGCGCCGCCTTTCGTCCGTTTGCCTGACCCGACGCGTCTGTTCGTTCGACGCGCGCAGCGGCTGAACGCACTGGCCGAAATCCATGAACTCGGTCCTTATCTCCGCTTCCTCGCTGCTCTCGCCGATGTCCAGCACGACATACAGGACGGCCTGTCCGACCCGGATCTGCCGGAAACGGAGGTGCGTGAACGGGCGCACGCCTTCGGGATGCCTCCGCTCGATCGCGACAGGTTCGCCTCCGGGGCGTTCTTCGAGACGCTCGACCGCCTGATGCTGGCGGCTTCGGCCATCGAGAAGCCTCGCGCCGCGGCAGACGCGCTCGACCGGCTGAAGCTGGCCGCGCCTCCGGAGCGCGATGCCATGGTGCGCAACGTGCTCGCCGATGCGATCGCGGCTGATGCGTTGGCCGAGCATGTTTATGTCGCGGCGGCGCTGCAGCTTCATTTCGCGCGTCTTGCCGCTTGCCTCGACGCCTCAACGCTGGTCCCGGTAGGTGACGGCGCATGCCCCGTCTGCGGCGGGCCGCCGGTGTCCTCGATGATCGTCGGTTGGCATGGCTCCCATGGGGCAAGGTTCTGTGCATGCTCGCTCTGCGGAACGCTCTGGAACTATGTGCGCATCAAATGCACCCTGTGCGGCTCGACCAAGGGGATAGGCTATGTGGAAGTCGAAGGCGGATCCGGCACGGTAAAGGCCGAGACCTGCGATTCATGCGGCTGCTATGTGAAAATCCTGCATCAGCACAAGGACCCGAGCCTCGATCCGGTTGCCGATGACGTGGCGACGCTCGGCTTGGACCTGCTCGTCCGCGAGAGCGGCTTCCGCCGCGGGTCATTCAACCCATTCCTTATCGGATACTGAGGACGCGATGACCGCTTTGCCCGCACGTCGCCTGCGCGAGCTTCCATCTGTCGATCAGGTATTGAAGACGCCGCTTGGATCCACGGCGATCCAGCGCTTCGGCCGGCAAGTCGCGACGGCGGCTGTCCGCGCCGCACTTGCCGGAGCGCGGGAGGCCTGCCGTGGCGGAGCCGCGGTGCCGCAGGCCGGCGATGTTGCCGCCGACGCGGTTGAACAACTCAAGGTGACAGAGCGCCCTTCCCTGCGTCCGGTTTTCAACCTGACCGGCACGGTGCTGCACACGAATCTCGGCCGGGCGCCACTCGCTGAGGAAGCGATCGAGGCGGTGCGCTCCGTAATGTACGAAGCGGTCGCTCTCGAATTCGATCTCGCGACGGGAAAGCGCGGCGAGCGGGATGATCATCTGCGTTCTCTTGTTTGCGAACTGACGGGAGCGGAAGACGCAACTGTCGTCAACAACAATGCGGCGGCTGTCCTTCTCGTCCTCAACACGCTGGCGCTCGGCCGCGAGGCGATCGTCTCGCGCGGCGAATTGATCGAGATCGGCGGCTCGTTCAGGATGCCCGAGATTATGGCCCGTGCCGGCGCCAAGGTGGTCGAGGTCGGAACCACCAACCGCACGCATCCGAAGGACTATGTCGCAGCGATCGGCCAGGAGACAAGGCTGGTCCTTAAGGTGCACACTTCGAACTACCGGGTCGAGGGGTTCACGGCTGAGGTGAGCG
>NZ_SUEO01000008.1:0-7376 GCF_004962925.1 Mesorhizobium sp.
AGCCAAAACGAAACAATTCCGCCATAAGCGCGGCATCGTGCCGACACAATCGCAGCCGATAAAGCGCGCCGAAACAAAGGGTTCGGGCCATGACCACGGCACGGCAATTCAACATCATCGACAGCGGCGCCCGCGAGCTGCCCCGGCTGCGGCCGGCCGACGGCCATGCACCGAGACCGGCAGGCCAAATGGCGGGACCATTCGAGGTTGCCGCGGACGAGCGTACGGGATCGACCATGCGCGATGCGCTGGTGACCAGCCTGCTGGTGATCTATCCGGCTTTTGCCACGCTTGCGGCTATCATCGCCGGACTTTTCCTGGCCGGCGCCAGCGGCGCTTGAGTTTTGTCACCCGCTTCGGCGGTGAGGAAGCTCACTTCGGCCGCTTGAACGCCTTGCGCTCCGCCTCGACCTGCTCACGGCAGACGCAGCCCTCGAGATGGTCGTTGACCAGCCCCATGGCCTGCATGAAGGCGTAGACGGTGGTCGGACCGACAAAGCTCCAGCCGCGTTTCTTCAGCTCCTTCGAAATCCGCACAGAGACCGCCGTGGTCGGATTGGCGCGCAGATGGGCGAGATCGATGATTTCGGGCCGTTCGTCCGGGCCGGGTTCGAACTTCCAGAACCAGGCGGCCAGCGAACCGGCCTCGTCGGCCAATTCATGGGCGCGTTTGGCGTTGTTGATGGTCGAGACGATCTTGCCGCGGTGGCGGATGATGCCGGCATTGCCGAGCAGACGCTCGACATCGTTGTCGGTGAAGGCGGCGATCTTGTCGATATCGAAGCCGGCGAACGCCTCGCGGAAATTCTCGCGCTTGCGCAGTATGGTCAGCCAGGACAGGCCCGACTGAAAGCCTTCGAGGCAGATCTTTTCGAACAGCCTGCGGTCATCGGTGACCGGCCGGCCCCATTCATGGTCATGGTAGTGCAGATAATCCGGCAGATTGCCGTGCCAGAAGCAGCGCGCGATGCCATCGGGTCCGGCGAGCAGGCCTGTCTTCTCATCCATGGCAGAATTCCATTCGTTAATGCGCCTCAGCGCTGCCTTTACCGCGGCTTTACCAGATTCCTGAACCGGCCGGTAACCACACCGAAAGGTTTACTGACAATGGAGCATTTTACGCATTCCGATTCATGTTTCAGTTGCCGCTCGGCGCCCAATGTCCGCGAAACGGTGACGCTTTCGCGCCCGGCGTGTTCGACGATCAAGGTGCGTTCCGATGAAGACATTTTTGTTCCCGCTGCTCGGCGCCGCAGCCGTACTGGCCGCTGCCGCTACATCCTCCAGTGCCGGCGACCGTTATGCCGACAGGCCGCCGGTGGTGGTGAGCCCCGACCTTTCGGCGCCCTGGGTGCTGCAGCTTGGCCACGCGCCGGGCATCGTCCGGCAGAACCGGCAAGAGATGCAAAAGCCGCCGCGCCGTTATCAACGGCAGGCGCAACCGGCTCAGCTGCATACGGCGGCGATGCAGGCGCCGTCCAAGAAGCGCATGGTCGCGCGTCCGCAGATCGACCCGATCTACCTGCCGCAGGAAGTCGCCTATGACGGTCCGCACAAACCGGGCACGATCGTCATCGATACGACAGAGAATTTTCTCTATCTGGTCGAGAACAACGGCAAGGCACGGCGCTATGGCGTCGGCACCGGCAAGCCGGGCTTCGAATGGGCCGGCAAGCACAAGATCTCGCAGAAGAAGGTCTGGCCCGAATGGCGGCCGCCGGCGGAGATGATCACGCGCGAGGCCGCCAAGGGCCGTTATCTGCCGACCTATGTCGCCGGTGGCGTCGAGAATCCGCTCGGCGCACGCGCGCTTTATCTCGGCTCGACGCTCTACCGCATCCACGGCACCAACCAGCCTTGGACGATCGGCGGCGCGGTGTCGTCGGGCTGCATCCGCATGCGCAACGAAGATGTCGTAGATCTCTATGAACGGGTCAATGTTGGCACGACGGTTGTGGTGATATAGTTGCCGTCACGAATCATCTCGGCTAGAAAGACATTAGCTTTGGCTTTTTGAGGTCAGCTGAAAGAACAACGGGGGACGGGTCGTGTGGGGATGCGGCCAGTCACGGGAAGGGCAGCGCGGCAAGCCGTGCTGCCCTTTCTGTTTCTCCTGACGTCGCTTGGTGCGCATATCTTCGCGCCGAGACGTCGCGCGACAGGCATAGCAGTTCGCTTTCGTGCTGCCATTTTCCAAAGAATTTTGCTATGTCGGCAGCAACACTTCCAGACAGAAGGTCCATCCATGTCCCTGTCCGATGACAGCCGCTACCTCAGGGGCGGCCCAGTCGCCCAACGCATCATCGCCTCCGTGCGTGAGGATGCAGCGATCGCCACCGCCGAAGGTTTTCCGCCCAAACTGATATCGATCACCGTCGGCGACACAGCAGCGGTGGATGTCTATGTGCGCAATCAGCGCGCCAAGGCGGCATTGGCCGGTATCGGCTTCGAGGAAAGACGCTTTCCCGCCGACATCACCGCCGGCGAACTGGAAGCGGCGATCCACGGCCTTAATGCCGATCCGCGCGTCACCGGCATCATCATCCAGCGACCGGTGCCGGCGCACATCCCGATCAAGACGCTGCAGGCGGCGGTGCATCCGCTCAAGGACGTCGAGGGCATGCACCCGGCTTCGATCGGCAACATCGTCTACAACCAGCTAGACCTCGCGCCGTGCACGGCCGCCGCTTCGGTCGAGCTGCTCAAGGAAACTGGGCTTGATCTCAAGGGACTTGAGGTCGTCATCGTTGGCCATTCCGAGATCGTCGGCAAGCCGATCGCTTTCCTGCTGATGAGCGAGGGCGCGACAGTGACGGTCTGCCACCACATGACGCGCTCGGTGGCAGCGCACGCCCGCCGAGCCGACGCGCTGTTCGTCGCCGTCGGCAAGCCGCGGCTGATCAAGGCCGACATGGTCAAGCCTGGTGCAGCCGTCATCGACATCGGCATCAATGCCGAGATCGGACCGGACGGGGAAAGCCGCATCGTCGGCGACGTCGATACCGAGAGCGTCAAGGAGGTGGCGTCATGGATCACACCGGTGCCGGGCGGCGTCGGTCCGATCACCGTGGCGATTCTTTTGCGCAATACGATGGTGGCGCTCAGCCGCCAGCGCGCACGCTACCAGGCGACTTACGGTGTGGTGGACAAGCTCGCTGCTGAGTGAGAGCAGTGTGGAGTCACGTCACTCCGCTGCCACGACTGCCCTGTCTTTCGGGACACTCTCTGGCTGCGGTCCGCCATAAGCCCAGTCGAGCAGTTTTATCGTGTGCACCACCGGCATCTTCGCCGCAGAAGCGATCTGGGTGATGCAGCCGATGTTGCCGGTGGCGACGATTTCAGCACCCGTTGCCTCGATATTCCTGACCTTGCGGTCACGCAGCTGAGCCGAAATCTCGGACTGCAGGATGTTGTAGGTGCCGGCCGAGCCGCAGCAGAGATGGCCCTCGCGCGGCTCGCGCACGACGAAGCCGGCTTTGGCCAGAAGCTCCTTCGGCTGGCGGGTGATCTTCTGGCCGTGCTGCATCGAGCAGGCCGAGTGATAGGCGACGACGGTGCCCGGCTTGTGAACCGGCTCGGGCAGGTCGAGGCTTGCCAGATATTCGGTGACGTCCTTGGCCAGCGCCGATACTCGCGCCGCCTTGTCGGCATAGGCCGGATCGAGGCGCAGCATGAAGCCGTAATCCTTGATGGTGGTGCCGCAGCCGGACGCGGTGATGACGATTGCATCCAATCCGCCTTGCTCGATGGCGCGTGTCCAGGCGTCGACGTTGCGCCTGGCCGAGGCAAGGGCTGCCTCCTCGCGGCCCATGTGATGCACCAGCGCCCCGCAGCAGCCTTCACCCTCAGGCACCGCGACCTCGACGCCAAGCCGCGTCAGCAGCGCGATCGTCGTGTCGTTGATGGCGGGATCGAGCACGGATTGCGCGCAGCCGGTGAGAATGGCGACGCGGCCCATTTTTCTCATGCCCAGCCCCGCATGGATGCCCGGCGAAGCCATTAGCGAGGCCGCGGGAATCGACACCGGAGCGAGCTTGAGCATCGCACCCAGCGGCTTCAGCGCCGGGATCTTTTCGAACAGTCCGGCGAATGGCCGGCCGAGCTTCGCCAGCTTGAGCGCAGCGCGGAAACGCGAGGGATAAGGCAGGACGAATGCCAGCATGGCGCGTGTCAGGCGATCGAGCAGCGGGCGCTTGTAGGTCTCTTCGATATGGGCGCGGGCATGATCGACCAGATGCATGTAGTTGACGCCCGACGGACAGGTGGTCATGCAGGCGAGACAGGACAGGCAACGGTCGATATGGGTGACGATCTCCTTGTCGGCGCGGCGACCGTTCTCCAGCATGTCCTTGATCAGGTAGATCCGCCCACGCGGCGAATCCAACTCGTTGCCTAATGTCACATAGGTCGGGCAGGTGGCTGTGCAGAAGCCGCAATGCACGCATTTGCGCAGGATCTTTTCCGATTCCGCAACATGCGGATCGGCAAGCTGGGCAGCTGAGAAATTTGTCTGCACTAGAAAATTTCCTATGATCCCAGAAACCAGCTTTCCGGGTCTTTGACCGGCTCGCCGCGCTGCAGCGCCTGCAGGCCGAGAATGCAACGGGCGATGAACCAGACGGCGACGGCGAACATCAGCACGACGCCTATCGCCACCATCATCAGCACAACCGAGATCAGCGCGTAGAGCAGCCCGATCCAGAAGGTGCGGATCAGGAATGTGTAGTGGCTCTCGACGAAGCCGCCCGATTTGCCGCGGTTGATATAAGCAAGAACGATGCCGACAAGGCCGGTGACGCCGATCACCAGGCCGGCAAGGTAGAGGATGTAAATGACGAGCGCGTTGGTCGGGCCGGGCTCCAGCCAGCGGTCGGTCTGGCGCGGCGCGGGTTTGCCTGAATCGGTCGGGCCTGGATTGATGTCGCTCATGATGCTGCTCCCTCGGTTGCCGGGCCAAGAGTAGCAGAGCCTGCACCCGGCGCCATACGGCCGGGATTGAGGATATTCTTAGGATCGAACTCGGCTTTGAGCCGCGCCGACAATGCTGCCAGTTGCGGCGCCTGCGGCTCGAATACCGGCACAGCGGCGCGATGCGACGGGGCGGCGCGCACCAGTGTCGCATGGCCGCCATGCTGTCTCACCAGTCCGCGCAGAAGATCGGCTTCGGGATCGCCATGCTCCATGCGCAGCCAGATCAATCCGCCCTGCCAGTCATAGAAGGCATCGACCGCCGCGTGCATGCGCAGCGCCAGCACCATCTGGTGGCCTTGCGCCGGCGCCATCGAGACGCGCCATACCGGCTTTGCCAGGCCGTCGACGAAAGGCGCACAATCGCGGATATCGCGCCAGACGGAATGCGAGATCTCGCCCGAGATTTCCTCGAGCGGGCCGGCATTCCTGAGCAGATCTTTCAGCGCGGCGATGCGGTAGGCAACAGACGGACCGAACCCCTCGACGCGCAGCAATGTCGCCGCAGCGCTGCCGAGACTGCCACCGGCGACCCGTGCGGCAACGCGTTCGGGAAGATGGGCAGCGCTCGACACTTCCGCGCTGGAGCCGAGCGCCAGCGCCATGGCGGCTGCGGCGTGATCGTCGAGCAGGCCGCGCAGAGCGAGGGTGACTTCGGTCTCGGCGGCGGGCAGCACCTTGAAGGTGACATCAGTGAGGACGGCAAGCGTGCCCCAGCTGTTGGCCATGAGCTTGGACAGGTCATAACCGGTGACGTTCTTGACCACGCGCCCGCCCGACTTGAAGGCCTCGCCGCGCCCGGAAACGGCTGCTATGCCGAGGATGTGGTCGCGCGCCGCCCCTGCCTTCAGCCGGCGCGGGCCGGACAGGTTCGCGGCCAGCACGCCACCGATCGTGCCTTTTCCCCTTTCGCCGCCGAGCAGCGGGCCATAGTCCAACGGCTCGAACGCAAGCTGCTGGCCGTTTTCGGCAAGCAATTTTTCGATCTCGGCGAGCGGCGTGCCGGCCTTCGCCGACAGCACCAGTTCGGCCGGCTCGTAAAGCGTAACGCCGGACAGTTTTGACAGGTCGAGCGTGTGTTCGGTCTGCAGCGGACGGCCAATGCCGCGCTTGGAGCCGTGGCCGAGGATCTCGAACGGCGATTCTTCCGCCGCGGCCCATTGGACGGTGGAGAGGACTTCGGTAGCGCTAGACGGGGTGAAGATGGTCATGACGTTGCGCCGATGGCAAAAACGCCGCGATCCTTGCCACCCCCCTCTGTCCTGCCGGACATCTCCCCCGCAAGGGGGGAGATCGGATGTCGCTTCGGCTTTCGCCAACCACCAACGCTGGAACCAGGCGGAGGTAGTGCCAACTGAAGTGGTTGCCTTGAGGATAACTTCTTGCTTTGTGCCGGCAGTTATGCTAGGAATTTATTCATGGTGCTGATTTGCGCCATGGTGCTGATTTGCGCCAGCGACCGCCCCCGAGGCGGTTTCTATTTCAGCCGATCTCGACCGGCTGTCCTCAAGATGAAACGCCGTCACGCAGCGATGACAATCACCGACAGCAAGCCGAACAGCGCGATCAGCAGAAAGTTGGCCGTCCGGTAAAGTTTCAGCGCCAGCCTGATGTCGGCGCTCTCGACATCACGGCGGCCGCCTTCGCCCATGAACGCGTCGTCGACCATGACGCCACCATAGGAGCGCGGCCCGGCAAGTGCCAGGCCGAGCGCACCGGCCATCGCCGCCTCCGGCCAGCCGGCATTGGGCGAGCGGTGCTTTTTCGCGTCGCGCTGCACGGTGCGCCAGGCATTGCCGGCATCGGCGCCTTTGACAAAGAAAGAGGCACCCACGATGAGCAGCGCGGTAAGCCGCGACGCCGGCAGGTTGATCAGATCGTCGAAGCGCGCTGCTGCCCGGCCAAAGGCCTCGTGGCGCGGCGTGCGGTGGCCAATCATCGAATCGGCAGTGTTGGCGGCCTTGTAAGCGACGCCGCCGGCCAGCCCGCCGACGCCGATCCAGAAGACGGGCGCGACGACGCCGTCGGAAAAATTCTCGGCCAGGCTTTCGATCGCCGCGCGGCAGACACCGGCTCTGTCGAGCTTTTCCGGATCACGGCCGACGATCCGCGAGACGGCAACACGGCCGATGTCGAGTCCACCATTGTCGAGTCCGTCGGCCACCGCCTCGACATGCTCGGCCAGGCTCTTCTGCGACAGCAGCGACGTCGCCAGAATTGCCGTGAGGACCAGTCCGGCGGGAATGCCCGAAAGCATGGTTTCCACCGCGAAGGCGATGGCGGCCGGCACCAGCACGATGATCAGCAGCGCATGAACACCGCGCCGGCGACGCAGGGCGTCGGAATCAGTATCGCGGTTGAGCCTGCGATCGAGAAAGGATATCAGCCTGCCGAACCAGGTGACGGGA
>NZ_SUEO01000008.1:7386-43377 GCF_004962925.1 Mesorhizobium sp.
GATGGCCGACGGCGCCGAACAGCCAGGCCGGGTAGCCGACAGCGAATTCAACAACCAGTGACAGGAAAGCGATCAGGATCGACATGAAGTCTCTTGATGGAGCGGCGACAGTGGTGGATCACGGCGGAAGCCTTGGCCGGGCGAGGGCGCTTTTCCCGCACGCGCCACAACCCTTCGTCGACCTCTCGACCGGTATCAATCCGCACTCCTATCCGTTTTTCGAGTTGCCCGCCACCGCCCTGTCGCGGTTGCCGGAAGCCGCGCGCGCTCGCGAGTTGGCCGGCGTCGCGGCAAGCGCCTATGGCGCTCCATCGGCGGCGAATGTGATGTCGGCGCCTGGCACGCAGATCCTGCTGCCGCGCGTTGCCTCGCTGGTGCGTCCCGGCAAGGCGCTGGTGCTCGGGCCGACCTATGCCGAACATCAGCGGGCAGCGGCGATCGCCGGCCATGCTGTGACGGAGGTCGATGATTTCGAAGCCCTGGCAGAGGCCGACCTTGCCATCGTCGTCAACCCCAACAATCCGGACGGGCGCATCATCGAACGCAAGAAGCTGCTTGCGCTTGCGGGAAAATTGCGCAGCAAAGGTGGATTGCTGGTCGTCGACGAGGCGTTCATGGATGTCGGTCCGCTTGGCGAAAGCCTGACCGGCGATGTCGAGCAAGGCGGCATCGTCGTGCTGCGATCCTTCGGCAAGTTCTTTGGCCTCGCCGGCCTGCGGCTCGGCGTTGCACTGGCCGACACGCTGACGGTCGAGCGGCTGGAGGCGCAGTTCGGGCCATGGGCGGTCGCCGGACCGGCGCTCGAATATGGTATCCGCGCACTTGCCGACAGCGGTTGGCAGGCCGAGATGCGACGCCGTTTGGCCGAGGATGCGGCGCGGCTCGATGCGCTGTTCGGCCGCTTCGGCGTGCCTGTCGCCGGCGGCACCACGCTGTTCCGCTATCTCAGGCTGACGGATGCCGCCGGCCTGTTTTCGGGGCTTGGCGAGCGCGGCATCCTGCTTCGGCATTTCTCCGGCCGGCCGGAGGTGCTGCGCGCCGGGCTGCCGGGTCCGGACGAGGAATGGCAGCGGCTCGAATCGGCTCTTGCCGACTGGGCGCAACAGCGCGACGATAAGATCAGGGAGGTCCAACAATGATCCATGTCTGTTCGCTGTCGAAAGTCGAGGAAACGGTCGCTAGAACCGGCGCCGAGCGGCTGCTTTCCCTGCTGGCCGCCGGCACTGAGGTGACGCGGCCGGCGTCGATCGCCAGGGAAGACCATCTGCATCTGGTCATGCACGACATTGCGGTGGCGCAAGAGGGCATGACCATGCCGGGCGAAATACATGTCCGTGACTTGCTCGATTTTGCGCGCCGATGGGATCGTGCGAGGCCGCTGGTCGTACATTGCTATGCCGGCATCAGCCGTTCGACGGCCTCGGCCTACATCATCGCGGCGGCCTTGGCACCTAAGCGCGACGAGGTCGAGTTGGCGCAGACGCTGCGCGCGCTATCGCCCTCGGCGACGCCCAATCCGCGGCTGATTGCGGTCGCCGACGCGCTGCTTGATCGCAACGGCCGTATGATCGAAGCAATCCAGGCGATCGGGCGCGGCGCGGAGGCCTTCGAAGGTGCGGCGTTTGCGCTGAAGATCGACGCCTAGGGCGTGTTGAGATTCAGGTGATACCGGCCTGCGAAAGACGGGTTTTCTGCGCTTCCGGTGCTCACGTACCCAAATGTACGCTGCGCTCCGGTTCTCGAAACCCATCATTCTCGGCTCGGCCTGACCTGAATCTCAACACACCCTGGTCTAGGGTTTCAAGCCAGCCAGTCGACCAGCTTCGCCTTGCGCACGTCCTTCAAGAGGCTGATGAAACCGTCGGCCTGATGGATGGCGGTAAGCCTGCCCTTTTCGGCCGTTGCAATGCTGGCATCGCCGACCACGCCGTTCGGGTTGAGATCGGTGGCGATCCAGGCGAAGGCATGCGTTCCGGTATGGCGCAGCAGCGAAAATTCCTTTTCGGCGCGGGCGACATTGGACACGAAATTGTCGGCCTTTGCCATGTCGACCAGATCCGGCCGGAAATGCAGCATCAGCGAAGTCTCGACATCGCCGCCATGAATGCCGTGGCGGTCCTCAAGCGCGGTATACATGCCGGCCGGCCGACCAAAGCGCTGCCAGCTCGTCTTCACCGCCAGCATCTTTGCGCGCACGCGCAATTCGCGCGTGATGATGCCCATGATCTCCTCGTTGCCGCCATGCGAGTTGACGACGATCAGTTTCCTGATGCCGGCGCGCGCTATCGACAGGCCAAGCTCGGTCCACGCCTCGATCAAGGTCGCCGCCGGCAGAGTGAGGGTCCCCGGCGCATGCAGGTGCTCGTTCGACTTGCCCACCGCCTGGACGGGCAGGATGCGGATGTCGAGATCACCCGGCAGGCGGGCGATCACCGTGTCGAGCATGCCGGTCATGATCGAAGTGTCGGTCGAAACCGGCAGATGCGGCCCGTGCTGTTCGATCGCTGCCACCGGCAGAACGGCGATCGTCGCCTCCGGGTCGATGGTGGCGTATTCGGTGGTCCGATAGTCGCCCCACCACACGCGTTTCGCTGCAACGGTCATGTCATGCCTTTTCGATAGGCCTCTTCGATGCAGACCTAGCGCGGGAAGGATCGCCTGTCGATCACCCTGCCGCGATGACCTCGATCTCGACCTTGAATTCCGGCCGCGCGAAACCGGACACGATCATCAGCGTCGAGGCGGGTGCCGGGCTGGTGAACAGGCGGTCGCGGACGTCCATATAGGGCCGCAGGAAGGCGCGGTCGGTGACATAGGCATTGATGCGAAGGATGTCGGAGAGTCCAAGCCCGGCCTCGCCGAGAATCGCTGATATATTCTGGAAACAGAGTTCCGCTTGTGCGCCCGCATCCTCGGGGATCTGATCGTCCGCAGTGATGGCAACCTGGCCAGAACACAGTACCAGCCGTTTGCCGGGCGGCACCTCGACGCCATGGCTATAGCGGGCGAAGGGCGGCTTGATCGACTTCGGCGTGAGGAATTTGAACATGACGATCTCCAGTCTCCGCCAGCCTATCGCATCGGCCCGAAAATCGGGACCGATTTTCGGAAAGCACGATGCGAAGACTCAAAATTTTAGAGCGTACTTTGTGCGTCCAAGTGGACGCACGTCGCTCTAAAGCCGGATTAGGCGAGCCTTCAAGATGCAGTGCATGTTATCAGGGCGATTGTGGACAGGCGTTCAAAAAATAGGCACGATGCCTCCGGTGCAGCATGACCAGTCCGGCCTTCGCGCACGACTGTTGCGCAAGCGGGCGGTCCCGGCGATGGCATGTGTCTTGCTTCTTGAATCGATGGTGTCGAGCTCGGCGCGTGACGCGCCCGAGCCAACAAAGGGTGGTGTGGATGGACGGAAAACTTAAGATTTCGGCTGGCGCGATCATGCTGCTTGCCGCAAGCACGCTGAGTGCGGCAGCGAACGAGAAGGTCACCTTCGGCACCAACTGGCTCGCCCAGGCCGAGCACGGCGGCTACTATCAGGCGGCCGCTGATGGCACCTATGCCGCTTGCGGGCTCGACGTAACGATCATGCAAGGCGGCCCGCAGGTCAGCGGGCGGCCGCTGCTGCTCGCCGGCAAGATCGACTTCTACATGGGCGGCAACATGCTGCAGGCATTCGACGCCGTGCAGCAGGAGATTCCGCTGCGCGTGGTCGCCGCTTCCTTCCAGAAAGAGCCGCAGGTGATCATGGCCCATCCGGGTCAGGGGCTCGACAAATGGGAGGATTTGAAGAACGCGGACCAGTATATCATCGGCGACGAAGGCGCGCAGAGCTTCTTCCAATGGATGGTAACGGAATTCGGCTTCGATCCGGCCAAGCGGGTGCCCTACACCTTCAACCCCGCACCTTTCATTGCCAACAAGAAGTCGATCCAGCAAGGTTACGTGACCTCGGAGCCCTATGCGGTCGCCAAGGAAGGCGGCTTCCAGCCCAATTTGTTCCTGCTCGCCGACTACGGCTTCGATACCTATGCGACGACGATCGAGACCATGCAGGCCACAATCGACAAGCGTCCGGAGGTGGTTCAGTGCTTCGTCGATGGCTCGGCCAAGGGCTGGTACAACTATCTCTACGGCGACAATGCTGCCGCCAACGCGGCGATCAAGAAGGATAACCCAGACATTAGCGACGAGCAGATCGCGTTTTCGATCGAGCAGATGAAGAAATTCGGCATCGTCGATTCCGGCGACACGGAAAAACTCGGCATCGGCGCAATGACCGACGCGCGCATCCAGAGCTTTTACGACAAGATGGTCAAGGCCAAGGTCGTGCCGGCCGATATCGACATCAAGAAGTCCTACACGCTGGCTTTCGTCAACAAGGGCGTCGGGATCGAGCTGAAGAAATAGCACCTGGGCATGATGCAGGAGAAAGTGGCGCAAGCGCCGGCGAGCGCATCGGGCACGGGTCCGATGCTGCTGGCGTTGCGCGGCGTCGGCAAGGTCTTTTCCAATGGCGTGACAGCGCTCAGCGATGTCGACCTGACGATCCGGGAAGGCGATTTCCTCAGCCTTCTCGGCCCGTCCGGCTGCGGCAAGTCGACTGCGTTGCGGCTGATTGCTGGCCTGTCGACGCCGACCTCCGGCCTGCTCGACTGGCGCGGCAGCAGCTCTGTCGACCGTTCGAATATCGGCTTCGTCTTCCAGGAGCCGACGCTGTTGCCCTGGGCCGATGTCTTTGACAATGTCTGGCTGCCGCTCCGGCTGAAGGGCGTGTCGCGGGCCAAGGCTGCGCCTGTCGTGATGGAGATGCTGGCGCGGGTTCACCTGACCGGCTTCGAGAGTGCCGTGCCGCGCGAGCTGTCTGGCGGCATGAAGATGCGCGTCTCGATCGCCCGCGCCATGGTGACCAAGCCGCGCGTTCTGTTGATGGACGAGCCGTTCGCGGCACTGGACGAGATCACCCGCTTCAAGCTCAACAACGATCTTCTGGAACTGTGGCAGGACGAGCGTTTCACCGTCGTCTTCGTTACCCACAGCGTCTTCGAAAGCGTTTTCCTCTCCAACCGCGTCGTCGTCATGGCGGCGCGGCCGGGCCGGGTGTTCAGGGAACTCGCCATCGATGCGCCCTATCCGCGCAACGAAAGCTTCCGTACCTCGCCCGATTATGCCGCGCTCTGCCGCCAGGCATCCGATGTGCTGATCGGCGCCATCAACTCAACCGCCGGACCGCATCATGACGGCCATTGAAGAACATGCACTGACGCTCGACCCCGAGGAGGCGCGTCGCGTGCGCCAGGAACGGCTCGAGCGGATCGGCCGCTGGCTGCTGCCGCTGGCGATCATGGTCCTGGCCATCTGGCTGTGGGATCGCATCTGCGTCTGGAACGACATTCCGAAATACATCCTGCCGCGCCCCGGCGTGGTGCTGCAAACGCTATTCGATGATGCCGGGCTGCTGTTCTCGTCGCTGCTGGTTACGCTGCGGATCACCTTCCTCAGCCTGCTTCTGGCCGTCGTCGGCGGGGTCGGGCTGGCGGTGCTGTTCGCGCAGTCGAAATGGGTGGAAATGTCGTTCTTCCCGTTTGCCATCGTCCTGCAGGTAACGCCGATCGTCGCGATCTTCCCGCTGATCAACATCTACGTCGACAACCAGACGACGAAGCTTCTGCTTTGTGCCTGGATCGTCGCCTTCTTTCCGATCTTGTCCAACACCACGCTCGGCCTCAATTCCGTCGATCGCAATCTGCGCGACATGTTCAAGCTGAACGGCGCGACCCGCTGGCAGCAATTGCGTTATCTCAGGCTGCCGGCGGCGATGCCGTATTTTCTCGGCGGGCTGAAGATCGCCGGCGGCCTGTCGCTGATCGGCGCAGTGGTGGCGGAGTTCGTCGCCGGGGCCACCGGCCAGTCGTCGGGGCTTGCCTCGCGCATCATCGAGGCCGGCTACCGGCTCAACGCACCGCGGCTGTTCGCAGCGCTGATCCTGATCTCGTTCACCGGCATTCTGATCTTCCTGGTGCTGTCGCTGATCTCGCATCTGATCCTGCGGCGCTGGCATGAAAGCGCGCTGAAGCAGGAGCGATAGTGTGATCCCAGCATCTGCCTCTTATCATCTCACCAACGCCCGGCTTCATGCATCACTGACGCTGGGCCTTGCCGCAGCCTCCGACGCCGATGGCTTCGCGCTTGCCGATATCGCCGTCGCCGACGGCAGGATTTCCAGCATTACCGCGCGCAGCCAGTCCAATACATCGGCAGACGCCGTCGAGCTCGGCGGCCGTATCGTCATGCCGTGCTTCGTCGACTGCCATACGCATATCGACAAGGGCCATATCTGGCCGCGAAAACCCAATCCGGACGGCACCTTCATGGGCGCGTTGAACGCCACCGGCGCCGATCGCGCTGCCCGCTGGAGCGCCGCGGACGTCGCCCGCCGCATGGATTTTTCGCTGCGCTGCGCCTACGCGCACGGCACCAAGGCACTGCGCACCCATCTCGACAGCGTCGCGCCGCAGGAAGAGATCTCGTGGCCGGTGTTCGAGACGGTACGGGAGAAATGGCGCGGCCGCATCGAGCTGCAGGCGGCCTGCCTGCTCGGCATCGAAGGTGTGCGCGACAAGAAATGGTTCGAAGGATTGGCCAAACGCGTCGCCGCGGCCAAGGGCGTGCTCGGCGTCGTCACCTATATGCTGCCGGACCTGGAAGAACTTCTCGACCAGGTGTTTACCCAGGCGATCAAGCATGGCCTCGACCTCGATTTCCACGCCGACGAGACCGACGCCGTCTCGGCGATCTCGCTGAAGAAGATCGCGGAGGCGGCCCTGTGGAGCGGTTTTGAGGGAAACATCCTCGTCGGTCATTGTTGCTCGCTGGCACGCCAGCCCGATCTCGATGTGCTGGACACGCTGGACAAGGTGGCGAAGGCGGGGCTCGCCGTGGTGTCGCTGCCGATGTGCAATCTCTATCTGCAGGACCGGCGGGCTGATAACACCACACCGCGTTGGCGTGGCGTAACGCTGTTGCACGAGATGAAGGCGCGCGGCATTCCAGTGGCCGTCGCCTCCGACAACACCCGGGACCCGTTCTACGCCTATGGCGATCTCGACATGCTGGAGGTCTACCGCATGGCGACGCGTATCCTGCAGTTCGATCACCCGGTCGGCGATTGGCCGCAAGCGGTGACTTCGACGCCGGCCAAGGTGATGCGGCTCGATGGTTTCGGCATGCTTGCCGCAGGCAGCGCGGCCGACTTCGTCGTCTTTAGGGGACGGAGCTGGACGGAATTGCTGTCGCGGCCCGAATCGGATCGCATCGTGGTGCGGGACGGCCGCGCCATCGAGCGCCAATTGCCCGACTATGCCGAACTCGATGATCTGATGGAGAAATGATGGACATTGCGGCACTGAAGCGCGAGCTCGACGGTCTGAAGATCGACGACCATCCGGCGATCGTCCAGCAGAAGAGCCGCGATTTCTACTGGTACAGCCCGGTGCTGAAGCAGCAGCTCGACCATGTCACCGGCGACCTGATCGTGACGCCGAAGACGGAAGTCGAGGTAATCCGTGTGCTCGCCGCCTGCCACCGGCATGGCATTCCGGTGACGCCGCGCGGCAGCGGCACCGGCAATTACGGGCAGGCGATGCCGCTGTCCGGCGGCGTGGTGCTCAACCTTGCCGAGATGAATACGGTCAAGATGATCGCGCCGGGCCGGGTCGTTACCGGTCCGGGTGCCGTGCTTGCCGACATCGACAGAGCGACACGCGCGCATTCCGGCCAGGAGCTCAGGATGTCGCCGTCGACCTACAACACGGCATCGATCGGCGGCTTTGTCGCCGGCGGCTCCGGCGGTATCGGCTCGATCCGCTGGGGCGGCCTGCGCGACCTCGGCAATGTCATTCGGCTCAGGACCGTGACGATGGAGGCGGAGCCTCGCACCATGGACCTCACCGGCGAGGAGGTGCTGAAGGTTATGCATGCCTACGGCACCAACGGCATCATCACCGAGGTCGAGATGCCGCTGACCGCCAGCTACGACTGGATCGACGTCATAGTCGGCTTCGACGATTTCATGGACGCAGCCGGCTTTGGCAACGATCTCGCCATCCAGGATGGCATTCTGGCGAAGCTGATCACGCCGATCGCCGCTCCGATCCCCTACGATTACTTCAAGCGGCACCAGAAATTTTTCCGGCGCGAGCACAGCATCGTCGTCTGCATGATCGCGCCGCATGCAATGGACGCCTTTGTCGCCCTTACGGCACGCAGCAAGGGCGAGATCGTCTTCCGCGCCGACAAGGAGGCCGATCTCAAGGGCCTGCCGCCGGCCTATGAGCTGACCTGGAACCACACGACGCTGCGTGCCATCAGGGTCGACCCGACGATTACTTATCTGCAGACCCGCTATCCGTCGCCGGATCACCTCGCTCACGTCAAGGCGATGATCGATCGCTTCGGCGACGAAGTGCCGACGCATCTCGAATTCATCCGCTTCGACGGCGCGATCGGCGTCGCCGGACTGCCGCTGGTCCGCTTCACGACGGCGGAGCGGCTCGACGAAATCATCCGCATCCACGAGGACAATGGCTGCTGGGTCTTCAACCCACACCGCTACACGCTGGAAGAGGGCGGCATGAAGCAGACGGATGAGGTGCAGCTCGCCTTCAAGCGCGAGACCGATCCGCAAGGGCTGCTCAATCCCGGCAAGATGATAGCCTGGGAAAACCCGGACTACGACTATCGCTCGGGCAAGTCGTTCCTGTTCAAGGGTTTGGAGAAGGCGGGTTGAACATCCTCGTTCTCTACGCTCATCCGGTGGAGACCAGTTTCAATGCCGATCTGCACCGGACGATCGTCGAGCGGTTGACGGCGGCCGGCCATGCCGTCGACGACTGCGATCTCTATGCCGAGGATTTCGATCCTCGGCTGACGCGGTCCGAGCGGCTCGGTTATCACGACGAGCGCGGCGCCGGTGATCCGGCAGCATACTATGTCGCGAGGCTGCAAAAGGCCGAGGCGCTGGTGCTGTCATTCCCGGTATGGAATTACGGCTACCCCGCGATCCTGAAAGGCTTTTTCGACCGCGTCTTCCTGCCTGGCGTCTCGTTCAAGCTGGTCAATGGCAAGGTGCAGCCGTCGCTGCACAACATCCGCAAGCTGGCGGCGGTCACCACCTATGGCGGCAGCCGGTTCCGCGCCATGCTGATGGGCGACCCGCCGCGCAAGCTGGTCAAGCGTGTGTTGCGCGCCACGGTCAAGCCAGGTGCCTCCGTCTCCTATCTCGCGCATTATTCGATGAACCTGTCGACCGATGATACGCGCAAGAGATTTATGGCGAAGGTCGCCGCCAGGATGGACGTGTTCTGATGCGGGGGAGGTGCTGAGCCGCGTGATGGGCGTCCTTCTCCCCGTAAACGGGGAGAAGATGCCGGCAGGCAGATGAGGGGCGGCGCAAACATTACTGAAGCTGGCTCCGCCCCTTCGGGCCACCTTCTACCCGTTACGGGGAGAAGAAAAAAGAGCTACATCCGCACCCGTTCCGATTTCGGATCATACATCGGCTTCAGCGACACCTCGGCGGCGAAGCGCTCGCCGGCGATCTCGATCTCGTAGGACGACGACAGCACATCCGCCTCGCTCTCGCCCTGGCAAGGCACGTAGCCGAGCCCGATGGCGCCGCCGAGATGATGACCGTAATTGCCCGAGGTGATCGGGCCGACAATCGTGCCGTCGCGCAGGATCGCCTCATTGTGGAAGAGCAATGGCTCAGGGTCTTTCAGGCGGAACTGCATCAGACGCCGGTTCAATCCGGTCTCTTTCTTCCTCAGCACCGCCTCGCGGCCGATGAAGTCGCCCTTGGCCGTTTTGACCGCAAAGCCGAGGCCTGCTTCCAGCACATTGTCCTCGTCGGTGATGTCGTGGCCGAAGTGCCGGAAGGCCTTTTCGATGCGGCAGGAATCCAGCGTGTGCAGACCGCAGAGTTTCAGGCCGATATCGGCGCCGGCCTCCGCGATTGCCTCGAAGACATGGGCGGCCTGGTCGGTCGAGACATAAAGCTCCCAGCCGAGCTCGCCGACATAGGTGACACGGTGGGCGCGGGCCAGCCCCATGCCAATTTCTACCTCCTGAAACGTCCCGAATGGGTTGGTTTCGTTGGAGAAATCGTTCGGGCTCACCTTTTGAATCAGCTTCCTCGAATCCGGGCCCATGAGGCAGAGAACGGCTTCTGCAGCGGTCACATCGGTGATGACGACGAATTCGTCGGCAACATGCCTGCGCAACCAGGCGAGATCGCGCTGCAGCGTCGCGCCGGGCACGATCAGGAAGTAGGCCGTTTCAGACAGCCGCGAGACGGTGAGGTCGCTCTCGATGCCACCGCGCCGGTTGAGCATCTGGGTGTAGACGATCTTGCCCGGCGCCACATTCATGTCATTAGCGCAAAGCTTTTGCAGGAAACGCGGAGCGTCGCGACCCTCGACACGGATCTTGCCGAACGAGGTCATGTCGAACAGGCCGACGCCGTTTCGGACCGCCAGATGTTCGTCACGCTGGTTATCGAACCAGTTCTGCCGCTTCCATGAATAGCGGTACTCGCGCTCCTGGTCGGGCCTGGCGAACCAGTTGGCGCGTTCCCAGCCGGCGACTTCACCGAACACCGCGCCGCGCGCCTTCAGATGTTCATGCAGAGGGGAGCGCCTGATGTTCCGTGAGGTCGCCATCTGGCGGTACGGGAAATGGTCGGCATAGAGCAGGCCGAGCGTCTCGGAGACTCGCTCCTTCAGGTAACGGCGGTTCTTCTGGAACGGCTGGGCCCGGCGGATATCGACTTCCCACAGGTCGAAGGGCGCTTCGCCGTCGTTGATCCATTGCGCCAGTGCCATGCCGGCGCCGCCGGAGGAGACGATGCCGATCGAATTGTAGCCGGTCGCCATCCAGTAGCCGGAAAGCTCAGGCGCCTCGCCGAGATAATAGCGGTCGTCGGGGGTAAAACTCTCGGGACCATTGAAGAAGGTGTGGATGCCGGCGCTGGCCAGCATCGGCATGCGGTTGACGCCCATTTCGAGGATCGGCTCGAAATGTTCGAAATCCTCCGGCAACTGGTCGAAGCAGAAATCTTCGCGGATGCCATCCATGCCCCAGGGCTTGGCCACCGGCTCGAAGGCGCCGAGCATCATCTTGCCGGCATCTTCCTTGTAGTAGGCGCATTCGTCCGGCACGCGTAGCACCGGCAGGCGGGTAAGGCCGGGGATCGGCTCGGTGACGAGATAAAAATGCTCGCAGGCGTGCAGCGGGATGGTGACGCCATTCTGGGCGCCAAGTTCGCGCGCCCACATGCCGGCGCAGTTGACGACGATATCGGCCTCGATCGTGCCTTGCTCGTCGCCTTGTGCCCAGGAAACGCCGGTGACGCGGCCATCCCTGCTATTAACCTTGGTGACCTTCACATTCTCGACGATCGTCGCACCGCGCTGGCGCGCACCTTTGGCCAGCGCCATGGCGATATTGGCCGGGTCGCATTGGCCGTCGAGCGGCAAATGCACGGCGCCGACCACATCGGAAATGTTGAGATGCGGGTACATCTCCTTGACTTCTCTGGGTGAAATCTCGCGCACGTCGACATCGAAGGCGCGGGCGAGAGACGCCTGCCTGTAAATCTCGTGCTTGCGCTCCTCGGTCAGCGCCACGGTGATCGAGCCGACCTGGCGCATGCCGGTGCCGACATCGGTCTCGGCTTCCAGCTTGACGTAGAGGTCGGCCGAATATTTCGCCAGCCGCGTCATATTCTGCGAGCCGCGCAACTGGCCGATCAGGCCGGCGGCGTGCCATGTCGTGCCCGAGGTAAGCTGCTTGCGTTCGAGCAGCACGATATCGGTCCAGCCAAGCTTGGCCAGGTGGTAGGCGACCGAACAGCCGGAGACGCCGCCGCCAATGAGGACAGCCCTGGCCTTCGTAGGGATTGCTTTTGGGGGCAAGGCGCTCATGCAGCCTCACGGCGATAGGTGGACGCGAAGCGGCGCAAGCGAAGGGCTGCTTCCAAAAGTATCGCCTCGGGCTGGCAGAGGCTGACGCGAATATGGCTGGCAGCTGCCTCGCCGAAGCTCGAGCCGGGCATCACGCCGACCTTTTCCTTGTCGAGGAGAGCCCAGGCGAATTTCTCGTCATCCGGCTCGAGAGCCGATATGTCGAGCATGACATACATGCCGCCTTCGGAGCCGC
Organism: Mesorhizobium sp.; assembly: GCF_004962925.1. Lineage (GTDB taxonomy): Bacteria > Pseudomonadota > Alphaproteobacteria > Rhizobiales > Rhizobiaceae > Mesorhizobium. The sequence continues at coordinate 19,603 of NZ_SUEO01000008.1, forward strand.
GCACGGTGACGTTGTTCATGCCGCGCATGGCGTCGAGGACGACGGTGCGCCTTGCGGCATAGCGTTCGGCGATCTCCTTGACGCCGTAGCCGTTTTCCAGCGCCTCGGCGCAAGCGAGGCTGATGAAGGCCGGCAGGCCATAGGTTGTCACCAGATTGAGGCTGGTCAGCAGCGAGATCATCTCTTCGGGCCCGGTCAGCCAGCCCATGCGCCAGCCGGTCATGCCGTGGCTCTTCGACATGGAATTGATGACCAGCGTGCGTTCCACCATGCCGGGCAGCGAACGCGGCGAGATGTGCTCGCCGCCGCCCAGCGTCCAATAGACCTCGTCCGACAGCAGCCAGAGGTCATGCTCGCGGCAAATCTCAGCCAGCTCTTCCAGCCGCTGGCGCGAATAGACAGCACCCGTCGGGTTGTTGGGCGTGTTGATGAGGATGGCCCGCGTGTTCGGTCGAAGGGCAGCGCGAATGTCGGCTTCTCGTGGCTGAAAACCATCCTCGGCGGGTGTCTCGACCACGGTGAAATCGGCGCCCGCGGCACTGAATGTGTTGGGGTAGGTGGCGTAGTAGGGCGCGACCACGATGGCATGATCGCCCTGGTCGAGAACGGCTTGCACCGCCGCGTAAAGCGCCGCCTGCCCGCCCGGCGTGGCGATGACCTGGTCGGGGTTGGTCGCAACGCCGGTGCAGAGGGTCGAGGCCGCCGCCATCGCCTTGCGCAGGCGCGGAATGCCGGGAAGCGGGGTATAGTGGTGATTGCTGGCGCGAACCGCCGTCACGCAGGCTTCAATCGTCTCCGTCGGCGTATCGAAATCATGGTCGCCGACCGACAGCATGATGATGTCCTCGCCGGCCTCCTTGCGTGTCCAAGCGGCGAAATGGACTTCCCAGCCGTCCTTGCCGGAAGGCACGATGCCGGAAATGCGCGATGATGGTCTGGGCATTATGCTTTCAGTCTCTCGTTTTTCGGATCCCACAGCGGTTCGTCCTTCTGCACGATCGCCTGAAAACGCTCGCCGAAGATCTCGACCTCGACCGTGGTTCCCGGTTCGGTCAGGTCGGCGCGCAGCATGCCGAGCGCGATCGATTTATCGATGCGATGGCCCCAGCCGCCGGATGTCGTCTCGCCGACGATCTGGCCGTCATACCACAGCGTCGACATGGTGGGCGCATCGCAGTCGCCGGGGTTTTCGACAACCAGCGTGACGAAGCGTTTCTTGACACCCTGCTGCTTCTCGTTTTGCAGCGCCGCCTTGCCGCGGAAATCCGGCTTGTCCCATTTGACGAAGCGCTCCAGCCCGCCCTGCAGGATCGAATAGTCGGTCGACAGGTCGCCCTTCCAGGCGCGGTAGCCTTTTTCGAGCCGAAGCGAATCCAGCGCGTACATGCCGAACGGCTTCAGGCCATGCTTCTGCCCGGCCGCCCAGACGGCATCGAAGATCGCGGCGGTGTCGTCGACCTTGGTGTGGATTTCCCAGCCGAGTTCGCCGGCGAAGGACACACGCAGCAGCCTTGCCCAACGGCCGGCAATTGTCGTCTCCTGATGCGTCAGCCAGGGCAGAGCAAGGTCGGCGGCGCAGACATCGGCGAGGATTTTTCGAGAATTGGGCCCGGCGAGGATCTGCGTGGCGTATTCCTCCGTCCGGTCGACCAGCTTGAATGAAGCGTCCTTCGGCATGCGCGATTTCAGCCACTCGAAATCGTGCCACTGCGCCACCGCGGCGGTGATCAGCGTCATCAAATTCTCGTCGTGGCGCACGACAGACATTTCGGTGACGATGCGGCCCTTGTCGTCGGCAAAATAGACGAGGCCGATGCGGCCGGGTTTTGGCACGATGCCGGTGACCTGCTGGCTCAGCCATTCGGCAGCACCTGGACCGTCGAGGTTGAAGCGGGAAAAACCAGGCAGGTCCAAAATGCCGGCGGCGTCGCGCACGGCGAGGCACTCTTCGCGGACACGATGCTGCCAGGGCCCGTCGCGGCGGAAGGTCAGCGTCGCGGCTTCCGAGACGTCATCTCCGGCTTGCGCGTACCAGGTGGCGCGCTCCCAGCCATTATAGGCGTCGAAGCAGGCGCCGAGCGCCTTGATGCGATCGTGAATGGGCGACAGCATTCGGTCGCGCCCAGCCGGCCAGGCATGGCGCGGAAACTGGATGGCGTATTCGTTGCCGTAGATCTCCATGCCCTTGGCGACGCAGTAGTCCGGGGCCGAGGCAAAGCTGGTGAAGCGGCGCGGATCGCAGGACCACATGTCCCACTCGGTCTGGCCCTCAGTCACCCATTCGGCCAGCACCTTGCCGGCGCCGCCGCCCTGGGCGATGCCGAAGGTGAAGACGCAGGCCTCGAAGGCGTTCGGCACGCCGGGCATCGGGCCGATCAGCGGGTTGCCATCCGGCGCGTAGGGGATCGGGCCGTTGATGACCTTGGACAGGCCGGCGGTGCCGAGGATAGGCACGCGGGCGACGGCATCGGCCAGATAGTCCTCCAGCCGGTCGAGATCGTCGGGGAACAGCTGGAACGAAAAGTCATCGGGCATCGGGTCATTGTGGCCGACCCAATGCGCACGGCAATTGCGCTCATAGGGGCCGAGATTCATGCCGTTCTTTTCCTGGCGCAGATAATAGGAGGTGTCGACGTCGCGCAGCAGCGGCAGTTTCTTGCCTTGCTCCTTCGACCATGCGGCCAGTTCGGGGATTTCCTCGAACAAGATATATTGATGGCTCATCACCATCATCGGCACGTCGCGGCCGAACATCCTGCCGACTTCGGCCGCGCGGTAGCCGGCGGCGTTGACGACGATCTCGCAGCGGATCTCGCCTTGCGCGGTTTCGACCACCCATTCATCCTTCTCGCGGCGCACGCCGGTGACCGGACAGAACCGGATGATTTTCGCGCCCATGTCGCGGGCGCCCTTGGCCAGCGCCTGGGTCAGCTGCGCCGGATCAATATCGCCGTCGCTCGGATCGTAGAGCGCGCCCTTCAACTCATGCGTTTCGATGAACGGGTAGCGGCGCTTGATCTCGTCGAGTCCGACCACATCGATGTCCATGCCCTGATAGCGGCCCATGCCCTTGGCGCGCTGGAACTCCTGCATGCGCTCGGCCGTATGGGCCAGCCTGAGTGAGCCGGTGACATGGTAGTTCATGGGATAGCCGACCGCATCGGCCAGCCCGCGATAGAGCTCCGTCGAATAGCGCTGCATGTTCATCAGCGACCATGAGGAGGAGAAGGTCGGCACGTTGCCGGCGGCATGCCAGGTCGAGCCGGAAGTCAGCTCGTTCTTTTCCAGGAGCACGCAGTCGGTCCATCCCGCCTTGGCGAGATGGTAGAGCGAGGAGGTGCCGACGACACCGCCTCCGATGATCACCACACGTGCCGTGGTCGGCAAACCGGCCATGTTTTTCTCCAGACCTATATTCAGTAGACAGGTGGCGAAACCACCCAGATGACGACAGCCGGCTCCGCTCCAGGATTGCGCCAGCGGAACGGCTTGCCGTCGAAGCGAAAGGAGTCGCCCTCACCAAGCCGGTGCCAGACGCCTGATATCTCGATGTCGAAGCTGCCGGAAGCGACATATCCGGCTTCCTCCGTCGGCCGGCGCGCCTCGGTCTTCAGTTCAGCACCCGGCGCGAAGACCGAACGCAGCATCTCGAAGCTACCGCCGAGATCGGGCGAAAGAAGCTCCTCTACCAGGCCGGAATCGCTTGTGCCAAGCGTGCGGCGGCTGCCGGCGCGCACGACCACGCCGCGCTCGTTCTCGACAGGCACGTCGTGGCTGAAGAACAGGCTGACCGGCACGCCGAACAATTCCGCGAAGGCTCTGAGATCGCTGAGCGATGGTATCGACAGGCCGCGCTCGACCTGACTGACCCAGCCGACGGAGCGGCCGAGCTTCAAGCCGACCTCGGCAAGCGTCAGCCCGCGCGCCCGGCGCAGAGCCCTGATATCGCCGGCCAGCAGCCGTTCGCGATTTTCCTGCTCCGATCTGACGGCGGTTGACGGCAAAGCCATTTCTCTGGTGAAAAATTCAGGGTAAATTTCATGAGAAGTTAAGTTCGTGAAAGAATCAAGAGGATTTTCATGAGGCCACAAGATTTGCTTGCGCCATTTTGACGGTTCAGGCAAAGGCTCGGCCACGAACGGCGAGTGAGGGCGTCCGGTCGAGACCAACGATAGCGCGCCGCGTGTCCAATCGGACGCGCACAGGACGCTCCATCGTTTTCTAGACTGCGCATGATCCTTTCCGGAAACAGATTCCGGTTTCCGGGGTCATGGCTAAGGGACGGCCCATGCTGGAAAACAATACCCGAATTGCCAAGGATGCGGCGATCGTCGACGAGGCGATCACGTCGCGCCGCTCGGTGCGCGCCTTCCTGCCCGACATGGTCGACGACGAAACGATCCGCGCCATTCTCGCCGTAGCGGCTCGCGCGCCTTCGGGCACCAACATGCAGCCCTGGCGGGTCTACGTGACCAAGGGCGAGGTGAAGCAGCGGATCACCGATGCTATCCTCAACTCCGGCATCCGCGCCGAAAAGGCCGAGTGGGATGAATATCGCTATTATCCGGACCAGTTCTTCGAACCGTATCTCACCCGGCGGCGGGCGAATGGCTTCGGCCTCTACGGCGTGCTTGGCATCGGCCGGCGCGAAGTCGACCGGATGCGCGCCCAGCACGACCGCAACTTCGTCTTCTTCGATGCGCCGGTCGGCATGATCTTCACCGTCGACCGGCGGCTGAACAAGGGTTCGTGGATCGATTACGGCATGTTCCTGCAGAACATCATGGTGGCGGCTCGGGGCAGGGGCCTGCACACCTGTCCGCAGGCCGCCTTTGCACCGTATCACAAGCAGATCAGGCCGGTGCTCAACATCCCCGACGAGGAGATCGTCGTCTGTGGCATGGCGCTCGGCCATGAGGACACGTCCAAGCCCGAAAACGAGTTCCGCACCGACCGCGCCCCGCTGGAAGAGTGGGTGACGTTCGCCAAATGAGGTGGCGTCAAGTGAGGTGACGACGCGCCCACCTGCGTCTACTGCACCTCATAGCCGACTTCCTCGCTGGCGTGACAGAGCGCCTTCCAGAACGAGCGCGCAAACGAGCGGAACACATAGACGTCGAACTGGTCGGCGCCGGTGCGCTGGATCTGCGCAAAGACGTCATGATGCATGGTCGAGCGGCCGGCACCGACCGGGAAGGCCGGCAGCGCGAAGTCGATGGCGAAGAGTTTTGCCAGCACCCACTCGGCCTTTGGTCCGGCGATGCGGATCGCAGTGCGGCCGTGCGACAGGTCGGTCACCGTGCCGATATCAGGGGTGACGACATTGGCAAAAGCCGATGCCAGGCCTTCGGCCTCGTCGACCACGGTGAATTTTCCCGGCGCGAAGCCGAACACCGACCTCACGCCGTCGGTGCTGCCGGCGCCGGCGCCATCGGGCAGGGCAAGGCCGGTAACGGTGCGGATGCCTGATATCAACTTCTTCTCCTGGCCCGGCCAGGCAGCGAGCTGCAGGATCGATCCCGGCCTGGTTTCGGAGAGGATGACATCGATGCCGTGTTCGAAATCGCCGTGCGAACCGATGCGCAGTTCCGGTTCAAGCGGTGCCAGCTCAATCGGTGATTGGCGCTCAACCATGCATGCGGCTCCCGTTCGGATCAAAGAAGTGGTTGGAGACGATCTCGACCGGGCCGAACCGGTTGCGCAAGGGATCGGAGATATGGGCGCGCGTGCCGCGCCGTGCCTTGCCGTCCTTGACCAAAGCGAGCGCGATGTACTTGCCGAGCGCCGGCGAATAGCAGCAAGCGGTGATGTGGCCGATGGAATCGTGCGGATCGGCTTCGTCAAGCGCCTCGACGATGTGCGCGCCGCCGTTGAGCGGCTGGTTGTCCAGCGAGATCAACCCGACGAGTTCCAGCCGGCCGGGAGCGATCAGGCCCTCGCGATCCATCATCGCCGAGCCGATGAAGGGCTTTTTCTTGGACAGCATCCAGTCGAGATGCAGGTCGCGCGCTGTGGTGCGGCCGTCGATCTCAGCGCCGGTGACGTGGCCTTTCTCGATGCGCATCGTGCCCAGCGCCTCAAGCCCGTAAGTCACCAGTCCGAACGGCTTGCCGGCTTCGATCAGCGCTTCCCAGACATGGGTGCCGTAACCGGCGCCGGAGTAAACTTCGAAGGCCATTTCGCCGGAGAAAGACAGCCGGCAGATCATCACCGGCACGCCTGATATCTTGCCGCGCACGATGCCCATGAAGGGCAAGGTGGCGTTGTCGACGGCGGTGCCGGTGACGCAAGCGGCAAGAATTTCTCTTGCCCTCGGCCCACCGATCGCGGCACCCGCCCATTCGTCGGTCACCGAGGTGACGTGGACCTTCAGCACCGGCCAGATGACGTCGAGGAAATACTCCAGATGCTGCATCACCTTGCCGGCATTGGCCGTGGTGGTGGTCATCAAGAAGTCCTGTTCGCCGAGCCGCCATGTCGTGCCGTCGTCGAAGGCAAGGCCGTCCTCGCGCAGCATCAGCCCGTAGCGAGCCTTGCCGACAGCCAGTGTCGAGAACATGTTGGTGTAGACCCGGTCGAGGAATTCCGCTGCGTCCGGACCCTGCACGGCGATCTTGCCCAGTGTCGAGACATCGACGATGCCGGCGCTCTCGCGCGTCGCCCTGGCTTCGCGCACATAGGCCTGCTCGATCGTCTCGCCGGGATGGCCATAAATCATCGGGCGATACCAGAGGCCGGCCGAATACATGGTTGCGCCATTGGCGACGTGCCAGTCATGCATCGGCGTCAGCCGCTCTGGCCTCAGGTCGCCGAAGCGTTCTGCAGCGAGCGAGCCGATTGAGACCGCCGAAAAGGGCGGGCGAAAGCGTGTCGTGCCGACTTCGGGGATCGGCTTGCCCAATGCCTCGGCCATGGTGGCGAGGCCGGGTATGTTGGAGCTCTTGCCCTGGTCGGTTGCCATGCCGAGCGTGGTGTAGCGCTTCAGGTGCTCGACCGAGATGAAGCCTTCGCGATGCGCCAGCCGAACATCTTCCGCGGTCACGTCGTGCTGGAAATCGACGAAACTTTTTCCATCGGCTTTGATCTCGAACACCGGCGCCGGATCAGGATCGCCGGGTGCTGCTTCGACGACCGGCAAGGCCGTTGGTGCAGCGGTCCCGCCGGCCGCCGAAAGCCCGGCGGCGCGACCTTCGGCGATTGCCTCGGCGGTGGAGAAGCTGCCGGTGAAAGCGCCGGCGCCAATCCATTGCTGGGTTGGCTTCGGTGGCAGGAAGGCTTGCCTGGCGGCATTCCATTCCGCCTTGGCGCCGGCCTGACTGGCCAGATGGATGGTCGGCGACCAGCCTCCCGACATCAGCAGGCAGTCGGCTTGAATGCTGCGCGGATCGCCGGCAAGCGCGCCGTTGATCATGTCGAAGCGCTGCACCTTGATGCCGGACAGCGCCTTGCCGCCTTCGGTGGCGACCACGGCGTGACCGGAAAGGATCTTGACTTCCGCTTCATCGGCGAGTTCACGCATCTCGCCCGAAAGCTCCGGCCGCACGTCAACGATGACGATGATCGCCGCACCGGCCTTCTTCAGCGCAAGGGCGGAGCGATAGGCGCTGTCATTATTGGTGAAGAGCGCGATCCTGTGGCCCGGCAGCACGCCGTACTCGTTGGCGTAGCGCTCGGCGGCATGCGCCAGCATCACCCCCGGCCGGTCGTTGCCCGGAAACACCAGCGGCCGCTCGAAGGAGCCGGTGGCCAGCACCACCGATTTGGCGCGGATGGTCCAGTAGCGATGGCGCGGTTCGCCCTTGCCGGGCCTCTCCTTATGGTCGGTGACCCGTTCAAGCGCGGCGAGTACGTTGCCGTCGTAGTAGCCCCAGACCGTGGTGCGCGGCAGCAGGCGGACATTGTCATAGCCTTCGAGCTGGCCGGCGGCTCGCGCTGCCCAGTCCGCCCCGGGCATGCCGTCGATCGTCTCGCCCGACCAGTTGGCCGAGCCGCCGAAATGCGGTTCGAGCTCGCTGAGGATGACACGCGCGCCTTGATCGGCGGCTGCCCTGGCGGCCATCAGCCCGGCCGGACCGGAGCCGACCACCAGCACATCGCAGAAAGCGTTCATCCGCTCATAACGCGCTGTATCGGCAGCGGTCCCGGCGCGGCCGAGACCGGCGGCGCGGCGGATGAAATGCTCGCAGAACATCCAGAAACGCGTGCCCTTCAGCGGGCCGATCGCGGGTCCCATGAAGGTCTTGTAATAGAAGCCGGCGGACAGAAGCTTGCCGCCGAGCTGGTTGGCGGCGCTGACATCCCAGGACAGCGATGGAAAGCGGTTCTGGCTGACGGCGGTCAGCCCATCATAGATCTCGACCATGGTCGCTGCGATGTTGGGCTCGCGAACCTCGCCCCGCAGCACCGTCACCAGGGCGTTCGGCTCCTCGACGCCTGATGTCAGCACGCCGCGCGGGCGGTGATATTTGAACGAGCGCCCGAACAGGGTGATGCCGTTGGCCAGCAGCGCTGAGGCAAGCGTGTCGCCGGCATGGCCGGTGTAGGGCGCGCCGTCGAAGGTGAACCGGATCGTTCGCAGCCGGTCGATCCGGCCGCCGGCATCGGTGCGGCGTGGGCTCACGACTTGCCCTCCGCCTTGTGCCGCGCGGCGGCTTTGTGGTCGCCGCGCGCGAAGGCGACGCTGGAGATATCGTGTGTCAGCGTGTTGCGCACGACCCTGAGATGGGCGCGGCAGCCACCGGAATGCTGCCAGATCTCGTTGTGGTCACCCGCCGGATTCAACCGATCGTAGACATAGGCGTTCCAGGCGTCGAGGTCTTGCGAGGCGGGCTGAGGGCGCTCGCGGTTGCCGTCGCCCTGGTAGGTGAACTCGATGACATCGCGCGGGCCGCAATAGGGGCAAGTGATCAGCATTTTCGTCTTACCTAATGCAGGCGCGGCGTCGCGCCCTGGCCCTTGTCGTCGATCACCAGGCCGCGGTGGAAGCGGTCGAGCGTGAAGGGCGCGTTGAAGTCGTGCGGCTCGTCCTTGGCGATGGTCCAGGCAAAGCACCAGCCGGAGGCCGGCGTCGCCTTGAAGCCGCCGTAGCACCAGCCGCAGTTGAGATACATGCCCGGCAGCGGACCGGTGGTGATGATCGGCGAGCCGTCCATCGACATGTCGCAGACGCCGCCCCAGGAGCGCAGCATGCGCACGCGCGCAAGCCCTGGAAATAGCGCCAGCATCTCGCTCATCACCTCGTCGACGATCGGCAGGCTGCCGCGCTGGGCATAGCTGTTGTAGCCGTCGAGATCGCCGCCGTAGACCAGGCCGCCCTTGTCCGACTGGGACATGTAGAAATGGCCCATGCCGAAGGTGAGGACGGTATTGACGAATGGCTTCAGCGATTCCGTCACGAAGGCCTGCAGCACATGGCTCTCGATCGGCATCGTCTCGATGCCGGCAAGCTGCATGACCCGTCCGGTGCTGCCGGCCACCGCGACTGCCACTTTCTTGGCGCGGATCTCACCACGCGATGTCGAAACGCCTGATATGCGGTCGCCATTACGCAGGAAGCCGGTGACCTCGCAATTCTCGATGATGTCGACGCCGCGACGGTCGGCGCCGCGCGCATAGCCCCAGGCGACGGCATCGTGGCGGGCGGTGCCGGCGCGCGGTTGCATCAGCCCGCCGACGACCGGGAAGCGAGCCGCGCCCGAGACGTCCAGCGCCGGTATCAGGCGTGCGATCTCCGCCGTGGTCATCAGTTCGGCATCGACGCCGAGATGGCGCATGGCGTTGCCGCGCCGGGCAAGGTCGTCAAGCTGGGCAGGCGTGTGCGCCAGGTTCAGGCAGCCGCGCTGCGAGAACATGACGTTGTAGTTGAGGTCGTGCGAGAGGTTCTCCCACAGCTTCATCGAATGTTCGTAAAAGCGGGTGTTGGCAGGCAGCAGGTAGTTGGAGCGAACGGCCGTCGTGTTGCGGCCGACATTGCCGGAGCCGAGCCAGCCCTTCTCCAGCACCGCGACATTGGTGATGCCGTGCTCCTTGGCGAGATAATAGGCGGTCGACAGGCCATGGCCGCCGCCGCCGATGACAATCACGTCGTAGGATGCCTTCGGATCCGGCTTGCGCCAGGCCGGCTTCCAGTCCTTGTTGCCGGTCAGCGCGTTTTTGAGAAGCGAGAAGGCCGAATATTCCGCCATTCTTTTTGTTATCCGTTCTGGCTTTTTGTCATCCGTTTTGGGCGATGCGGCACACTATAGAGCAGGCCGTTGCCGCAAAGCCAATATTGCGCCATCGCTTTTCGACTGGCCGACTCCGAATGGACGGGGGGCCGAGACGGCTTGCTCCCTGGTATGAGCGTCTTTATCAAGGGCGAGCTTTAGAACGCCTTGCTGCCTGTGAGTCGCCAAACAATCATGCTTTTCCGACTGCTCCGCTTCGTTCTGGTCCTGGCGATCGTCGCTTCGGCGCCGCTGGCGCTTGGCGCGGTGGCCCAGGGGCTTGACCAGGCTCCCTCCGGGATAGTCGCCGACCAGCAGAAAATTCTCCAGGGTCTGACGACAACGACCGACAATCTCGAACAGAAAATCCAGGAAGACGGTGTCGACGACGCCAGCCTTGTCGATATCCGCCTGCAGCTCGAGGAATTGTCGCGAGACGCGCTGAACAGCGCGCTTGCCTTCCGCCCGCGCCTTGCGGAGATCAACGCAAGGGTCGATCAGCTCGGTGCGCCGCCGGCCGCGGGCCAGCCGCCCGAGCCCGATATCGTGGCCACCGAACGCCAGGCGCTGGCGTCCGAAAAGGCCGAGATCAATGCTGTCATCGCCGCGGCGCAAAACCTGTCGATCCGCATCAGCGGCCTCATCGACAGGATCGCCAATATGCGCAGCGAGCTGTTTCGCAACCTGCTCACCAAGCGCTACGTTCTGTCCGATGCGTTGAGCCCGAAGGTCATTTCCGATGCCAACGATGAATATGCCGGCTTCTACAAGGCGGTGTCATCGTGGCTGACCTTCGCCTTCAAGTTCAAATTCCAGGCCGTGCTGGCCGCGACCTTGACTGCGCTTTCCCTGGCGGCGGTGCTTTTTGTCGGGGGGCGGCGTCTGTTCGGGCGTGTCTTCGAAGCGGACCCTTCCATCGAAGATCCGTCCTATCTCAGCCGGCTGTCGGTGGCGTTCTGGTCGACATTGCTGCCGACGCTGGCGGTCGGCGTCTTCCTGGTCTCGACCGTGTTCTTTTTCAACTACTACAACGTGTTGCGCGGCGACATTGGCGTTTTCCTGAATGCGCTGGTCGCGGTCATCGCGGTGGTGTTCTGCGTCAACCGGCTGGCCAATGCGGCGCTGGAGCCGCGGCTGCCGAACTGGCGGCTCATCCCCGTTGAAACGGGTCCGGCACGCTGGCTGGTGCGGCTGACGACCGCGATGGCGGTGGTGATCGGCATCAACAATTTCCTGTCGGTCGTCAACGACAAGATGGGCTCGCCGCTATCGCTGACCATCGCCAGAAGTTTTGTCGCCACCATCATCGTCGGCGTCATCCTGATCCTGATGGGAATGTTGAAGCCATTCAAGGCAGCCGACGGAAGCTGGCGTCCCTGGCCGGTGTGGCTGCGCTACACCGCCTTCGCGCTCGGCCTTTTCACTATCGCCGCGGCTATGCTCGGCTATATCCGCCTTGCCATCTTCGTCTCGCTGCAAGTCGTGGTCACCGGGACCATTCTGGTTACCGCCTATATCGGCTTCCTGTCGGCGCGGGCGATCAGCGAGGAAGGCAGCTTTGCCAACACGTCGATCGGGCGCTGGCTATCGACCAACTCCAGTTATGAGGAGTCCGCGCTTGACCAGCTCGGCCTGGTCGTCAGCGTCGCCATCAACCTGATGATCGTGCTGGTGTTCCTTCCGCTGATCCTGTTGATGTGGGGTTTCCAGCCCGGCGACATCCAGGCCTGGGGCTACAAGCTGGCGACGGGCCTCACCATCGGCTCGGTGACGATCTCGGTGACCGGCATCCTGACCGGCATCATTGTCTTCATCATCGGCTATTTCCTGACGCGCTGGTTCCAGGGCTGGCTCGACGGCTCGGTGATGGCGCGCGGCAAGGTCGATACCGGCGTGCGCAACTCGATCCGGCTGGCGGTCGGCTATGCCGGCGTGGCGCTCGCAGCACTCGTCGGCGTCTCGGCGGCGGGCATCGATCTCTCCAATCTGGCGCTTGTCGCCGGCGCCCTGTCCCTCGGTATCGGCTTCGGCCTGCAGAATGTCGTCTCCAACTTCGTCTCCGGTCTGATCCTTTTGGCCGAGCGGCCGTTCAAGGTCGGCGACTGGATCGTCGCCGGTGACATCAGCGGCACGGTCAAGAAGATCAGTGTGCGTGCTACCGAGATCGAGACGTTCCAGCGGCAGTCGGTGATCCTGCCCAATTCAAACCTGATCAACAATGCCGTCGGCAACTGGACGCACCGCAACAAGCTCGGTCGCATCGACATCAAGGTCGGCGTCGCCTATGGCAGCGACGTCAAGCAGGTCCATGCTGTCCTTTTGGAGATTGCGCGCGGCCATCCGTTGGTGCTGAAAAATCCCGAACCCTTCGTGCTGTTTACCAATTTCGGGCCGGCCGCTCTCGAATTCGAAATCCGTGTGTTCCTGGCCGACGTGATGAACGGCAACGTCGTGCAGAACGACATCCGGTTTGCCGTCCTCGATCTGTTCGCCGACCAACATATCGAAATTCCATCGGCGCCGCGCGCCGTCGTCGAGACCAAGAAGCATGAGGCGTGGCCGATCGACGACGACAAGATCGAAGTCGATTTCGCCGAACAGGAGCAAGCGAAGGCGGAAGCCGTGGCCGAGGCGAAACGCCTGGCCAAATCGGGGCGCAAGATCCGCAAGCCGGATCCCGATTAGGGCATATTGATATTCAGGTGATGCCGGCCTGCGAACGGCTGATACCTGCGCTTCCGGTACTCACGTACCCAAAGTACGCTGCGCTCGACAAAGCGAGAACCAATTGCGGCATGAATGCGGCATTCAGTTGCCGTTCAGCTTGCATCTCATATAAGCTCACATGCAAAGGGCGAGAATGCCTTGCAAAATGCAACAGAGGCGGTGGAAACACCGATATTGCAAATGTGGAAGTCTCTCGTCGCCGCCATCGCTTTTCTTGCCGTGGGCGGTTCAGCCTTCGCCGCCAGCGCGACCAACAAGGACGCTGAGACCCGCACGCTGGTCGTGACCGAAGGCGGTGGCAAAACGGAGCTGGCGCTGGCCGCCGGAGAAACCGCGGAATTCTGCCCGAGCGGGTGTTTCGTTACCATGCCGAATGGCGACCTCGAGGCGCTGACCGGTTCGGAAACGATCGAAATCTCAGGCGGTGTCGCCCGTATCAAATAACCCGCATCAAGTAACATTGACTGCTTGTTTCGAAGGCCGGGCAAATGCCCGGCCTTTTTATCGTTTCGGGTCATTGATGCTTAACGATGAACAGGGAAATACCGTCACGCAGGCCAAGCCAGGCTGGGCGTTTTAACGTTCGCTGCGCTGTTCCCCGCTATATCGGGCCGAAGACGCCGAAGCACGGCGCGGGTTTTTGATCGGCATAGATCCTTTCCGAAAAAATCGGTTTTCGGGGTCATGCGCTTTTAGGCAGGGCAACGAAAAAATGGACGCGCGGTCGGACAGGAACGCAATCCCGCTTGCGGTCGATCTCGATGGCACGCTGATCGCGACGGACCTGTTGTGGGAAGGGCTGTTCATCCTTCTCAAGAAGAATCCGCTCTATATTTTCCTCGTGCCGTTCTGGCTTGCCGGCGGGCCGGCGCGGTTGAAGCAGGCCATCGCTCAACGCGTCGACATCGACCCCGCATCGCTGCCTTACCGCGAGGCGCTGCTTCAGCGCCTTCGCACCGAACATGGCGAGGGCCGCCAGATCGTGCTGGCGACCGGCACGCCACGCAAATTCGCCGAGGCGATCGCCGCGCATCTCGGGATATTCGATCGCGTCCTGGCGACCGATGGCCCCTACAACATGACTGCAGGCAGAAAACGCGCTTCGCTTGTCGCCGCCTATGGCGATGGCGGCTTCGACTATGCCGGAAACAGCCGGCACGACCTTAGCGTGTTCGACGCCGCGCGCACGGCAATCGTCGTCGCGCCCGACCGCCATGCCGCGCGTTGGCAGGCCGCGCACAGTGCCGAATTGGTGCTCGCGCCGAAGCCGACATTCAGGACCATCGTCAAGATGCTGCGTGTTCATCAGTGGCTGAAGAACTCGCTGATCGCGGTGCCGATGGTGCTATCGCACGAATACTTCAACGCGGACATGATCTGGGAATGCTTGCTGGCATTCGTCTCGTTCAGTGCGGTCGCTTCCGCCATCTACATCCTCAATGATTTCTTCGATCTCGCGCTCGACCGCAAACATCTGACCAAGCGCAACCGGCCATTCGCCAGCGGCGCGCTGTCGATCCCGTTCGGCCTCGGTTCGATGGCAGTGCTGCTTGCAATAGGCGTTGGAGCAGGGCTTCTGCTGCCGGTCGAATTCCTCGGCGTGCTCGGCGGCTACATCATCGTCACCACCGCCTATTCGCTGTCGTTCAAGCGCATGCTTCTGATCGACGTGCTGACGTTGGCCGGTCTCTACACAATCCGCGTTCTGGCGGGCGCCGCGGCGACCGGCGTCGACGTCTCGTTCTGGCTGCTGGCCTTCTCGATCTTCTTTTTCCTGTCGCTGGCGCTGGTGAAGCGTTTCGTCGAACTGCGCACGACCGCCATTCCGGTCGGCGAGCGCATTGCCGGCCGCGGCTACCGCACCGAAGACCAGGAGATCGTCGCCCAGGCCGGCATGGCCTCGGCCTTTTCCTCGGCACTGGTGCTGGCGCTCTATATGGACAGCGTTGCGGTGCGCGAACTCTATCCGCGCCCCTGGCTGGTCTGGCCGCTGGCCCCGATCGTGCTCTACCTGACCATGCGCGTCTGGATACTCGCCCGCCGCGACGAGATGCACGACGATCCGGTCGTCTTCATCATCCGCGACTGGCGCAGCCAGATCGTCGTGCTCATCGGCGCGGTGTTTCTGGTCGCCGGAGGCTGGTAGGCATGGCGAAGGAGCGTTTCCAGAGCTTCGGCCTTGCCACGCCGCCGGCACTCGCTGTGATCCCGGCGGACGAAGCTGTTGCGTTGCTGAAGAGCGGCAAGGCGACAAGAAACGCCTTGCTCGCTTACGGCAACGGCCGCTCCTATGGCGATTCCTGCCAGAACGAGGCCGGCAAGGTCGTAGACATGCGGCCGCTGAATCGCATCCGCGCCTTTAATGCCGAGACCGGCGTGATGGAGGCCGAGGCCGGTGTGCTTCTGCCCGACATCATCGCCCTTGCAGCGCCACACGGCTTCTTTCCGGCCGTCGTTCCTGGCACGCAGTTCGTCACGCTCGGCGGTGCCATCGCCAATGATGTTCACGGCAAGAACCATCACCGGCGCGGCACCTTCGGCTGCCATGTTGAATCCTTCACGCTGCTCAGATCGGATGGACGGACCCACTACTGCTCGGCCACCGACAACGCACGCCTGTTTGCTGCAACGATCGGCGGCATGGGGCTGACCGGACTGATCCTGTCGGCATCGATCCGGCTGATGCGGGTGCCATCGCTCGACATCGTCGAGACGGCGACGCCGTTCCGCGACCTCGGCGAATTCTTCGAGCTTGCCGAAGCGGCCGACCGGGCCAACGAATACGTCGTGGCCTGGATCGACCAGCTTGCCGGCGGCCACGGCCGTGGGCGCGGGCTGCTGTTCACCGGCAATCACGCCGAGCATGGCTCCCATGTGGCCTTGCGTGCAGGCGGGAATCTTTCGGTGCCGTTCCAGCCGCCGTTCAATGTGCTCAACCGGCCGTTCCTGACTGCCTTCAACGCCGCCTACCGGTGGAAGAAAGGCCGGTCTA
Organism: Mesorhizobium sp.; assembly: GCF_004962925.1. Lineage (GTDB taxonomy): Bacteria > Pseudomonadota > Alphaproteobacteria > Rhizobiales > Rhizobiaceae > Mesorhizobium. The sequence continues at coordinate 35,527 of NZ_SUEO01000008.1, forward strand.
CGGCGCCGGGCCGGGTCGGCTACCAGGGCTTTTTCTTTCCGCTCGACGGCATCGGCAACTGGAACCGGCTCTACGGACCGAACGGGCTTTTCCAGCATCAGAGCGTGGTGCCGGAAGATGTCGCGCGTCGGGCGGTGCCGGCGCTGCTTGCGGCGGCAAAGCGGGCCGGGCAGGGATCGTTCCTGACAGTCCTGAAGCGCTTCGGCTCGATCCGCTCGCCGGCACTGCTGTCGTTCCCGCGACCGGGTTTCACGCTGACGCTGGATTTTCCCAACCGTGGCCGGGCGACGCTGGCGCTGCTGAAAGAGCTCGACCAAATCACGGTCGAGGCCGGTGGCGCGGTCAATCCTTACAAGGACGCCCGAATGGGCGCCGCCGTTTTCGCCGCGTCATTCCCGGAATGGCAGCGCCTCGAAGCCATGCGCGACCCCGCCTTCATGTCGAGCTTCTGGGCGCGAACGGCGAAAAAGCTCGACGCGCGACGTGGCGCCGCCGAAGCCGCGGAATCAATAAAATCGAACAGTTCATGGTTAATGGATCGATAAGGTCAAGCTTTCTTCACGGTTTTCTGTGCTTCACGAAATATTTGCACGTTTTTAATAGAACGGCGAAGGGTTGATGGAAAAGACATGAAATACATCGTCTTCATTCTGTTCACGGTCATGACCAACGCCGCTGCGCAGCTCATGCTGAAGCAGGGCATGATGTCGCTCGGCCAGATTTCCTTTGAGGGCACCAATCCATTGCTGAAGCTGTTGCAGATTGTCTTCAGCCCATGGGTTTTCCTCGGCCTGTGCACCTTCGTCATCTCGATGGCGTCGCACCTCTATGTGCTATCCAAGGTCGAGCTCAGTTTCGCATACCCGTTCCTCAGCCTCGCCTATGTCGCTGTTGCGATCTTCGCCTATTTCGTCTTCCGCGAGGACCTTAATGGCTGGCGTATCGCCGGCATCGCTTTCATCTGCGTCGGCACGGTGCTGATCGCGCAGAGTGGGCGCGGGCATGACGAGGAAACGGCCTCCCTTTCGTCCGACAAGATTCACAGCGGGACCGTTCGATGAGACATGTGATCTTCGGCGGTGACGGCTTCGTCGGCCGCCACCTTGCCCCGAAACTAATGGCCGACGGCGAGGAGGTGGTTGTTGCCGATATCGCTAAAAGCGATCTGCCGCATTACCGCTCGGTCCGCACTGTCAGGTGCGACGTCACTGATCCGGCATCGGTCGCTTCGGTCGGGCTGAAGGCCGACGACATGGTCTACAATCTGTCGGCGAAAATGCTGTCGCCGATCCAGGTGCGCGCCAAACGCCACGAGTTCTTCTTCCCGGTGAATTTCCACGGCACCGAGCATATCATACAGGCGATGGACAGAGCCGGCGCGCCCAAGCTTGTCCATTACACGACCGACATGATCTACGGCCACACGGTCACGCAGCCGATGACGGAGGAACATCCGGTCGCGCCGCTCGGCGAATATGGCTGGTCGAAGCAGAAGACGGAGGAGCTGGCCGCCGAATGGCGCAAGCGCGGCATGTCGATCTCGCTGTTTCGGCCGCGCCTCATCATCGGCCCCGGCCGCCTCGGCATCCTCGAAAAACTGTTCAAGCTGATCGACTGGAACCTTCCGGTGCCGATGATCGGCTCGGGCAAGAACCCCTATCAGTTCATCTCGGTATTCGACTGCGCCGAGGCGGCGCGCGCCGCCTGGATGGCCGGCGTGCCTGACGAGGCTTATAATCTCGGCTCGCTCAACCCGCCGCCGGTCAGGAAACTGCTCGGCGACCTGATCAGGCATGCCGGTTCGAAGTCGATCCTGATCCCAACACCGGGCTGGGCGGTCAAGCGCACGCTCGACCTGCTCGACCTCTTGAATATGCCGATCATGGATCCGGAGCAGTATCTGATCGCCGACGAGGATTGCGTGCTCGACGTGTCCAAGGCCGAACGCCAGCTCGGCTGGGTGCCGCAATATCGCGACGAGGACATGCTGATCGCCGCTTACAGCGAATATCGCGCCAAGAAAGACGGCCATGCCGTCGCCGCCAAACATGTGCCCGCCGAGTGAAGGGCCTGCAGGAGACTCTCGAGATGACCGTCATGACCAGGCCAGACCACACGACTGCACGCACCACGGTCAGCGCGCCGGCGCTTTCGCCCGCTACCACCGCCAAGCCCGATTTGATCAGTGTCGAGCAGGCCAAGGCGATGGACGTCGCGCGCATGACCGACCTGTTCAAGGCGCATCTCAATCCCGGCCAGCTGCATTTCATGAAGCTGCTCGGCTTCCACAAGATCAAGATCGAGCGCGCCGAGGGTATGTTCTACATCGACCAGAACGGCCGCAGGATCCTGGATTTCTTCGGCGGCTTCGGCTCGCTGGCCTTCGGCCACAATCACCCGCGCCTTCTCGAGGCGCGTAAAAAGTTCCAGGAGGAGAAGCGGCAGGAGATCGCCATCGCCTTCATGTCGCAATATGCGGCGGCCCTGGGACACAATCTCGCCAAATGCTCGCCCGGCGATCTCGACATGGTGTTTCTGGGCTCGTCCGGCTCGGAAGCCATGGAGGCGGCGGTGAAGCTCGCCGAGCGCGCCGCCGGCCCCAAGCGGCCGAAGGTCGTCTATGCCGAAAATTCCTTCCACGGCAAGACCAAGGGCGTGCTGGCGATCACCGACGGCTCGCTCTACCGCGCCGACTTCAAGGTCGCCGACAATGTCGTGCGTATCCCGTTCGCCGACATCGAGGCGGTCGAGCGCACGTTCCGCTCCGATCCAGAGGTCGGCGTCATCGTGCTGGAAACCATCCAGGGCGGTGGCGGCATCATCCAGGCGCCTGCCGAATACTGGCAGAAGCTGCGCGCGCTCTGCGACCAGTATGGCGTGCTGTGGGTGGCCGACGAGGTGCAGTGCGGCTACGGACGCACCGGCCGCTTCTATGCCTTCGAGCATTACGGCGTCGTTCCTGACGTGACGGCGCTGGCAAAGTCGCTCGGTGGCGGCAAGGCGGCGGTCGGCGCGATGATCGCCAGGCGCGAGGTCTACATGAAGGCCTATGGCACGCCGAAGACGGCGATGATCCACGCCATGGCGACCTTCGGCGGCATGGGCGAGGCCTGTGTCACCTCGATCGAGGCGCTCAACGTGCTTTACGACGAGGGGCTCATCGACAACGCCGCGGTGACCGGCGACTACCTGCTGCAACGCCTGCAGGCACTGAGGGAAAAATACCCGAAGATTATCAAGGACGCCCGCGGCAAAGGCTTGATGGTCGGGCTGGAATTCCACGACTTTTCGCAGACCTTGCCGATGGTGCTGCGGCCTGTGGTCAGCGTGCTTGATGACAAGCTGAAGGGATCCTTGTCCGGCTTCGTCGGAGCGCTGCTGCTGCGCGACTATGACGTGCTCGTCGCCTTCACCGAATACAATCGCAACGTCATCCGTCTCGAACCGCCGCTGATCTGCCAGCGCGAACATGTCGACCGCTTTGTCGAGGCGCTCGACAGCCTGCTGTCGCGCGGCATCGTGTCGATCGTGAAGGATTTCGTCAAAAGCCAAGTCCGCTAGGCAGGTCCGCTGAGCGAAACCATGCTGACCAAATCTCCCGTTCCGACAAACCTGCTCGACCGGCTCACCGAGGCCGGTCTGGCGTGGGGCGAGGGCACCTATGCGCGTCTTGCCGCACCGATCGGGGTGGCGGCCTTTGCGCTCTACATCCTTTTGACCGCCGCGATGGCATGGTTCATGCCCGACGCCAATTGGGATATGCTGCCCTATCTCGCGATTGCCGAAGAAGGCACCTATCCGGATGTGCAGGCGCTGCACGACTATGCCTATGGCACGGTCAGGGACGGTGTGTCGGCTGGCGAGTACAAGACACTGACGGACGACAGCGGTGGCTTCCGCAGCCATATGGCCGGGAATGCCGTCGACTTCCATTCGCTGCTCGGCATGTACCGGATCAAGTTCCTCTACGCCGAGATACTCTCCACCATGAGCGCGGTGATGTCGCCGGTCGATGCGATGCGCGCGGTCTCGGTATTGTCGGTGCTGCTGTTCGGTGCGATCGCGCTGCTCTGGTTGCATGCGGAAGGCGCGCTGGCGCTGGCGCCGGTTACCGGCGCGATGCTGATCATGGCCGAATTCGGCGACGCGGCGCGCGCCGCGACGCCGGATCTGCTGTGCTCGGCCCTGTTCCTCGGCGGGCTTTTTGCCTATGTGCGCGGTCGCGAGGTGGCCCCCGCAATTCTGCTCTTCCTCGCCTTCATGGCGCGACCCGACAACATCGTCTTCCTTGCCATCTTCGCCGTGCTGCTGGTCGCCTTCCGGCAGAAAGCGTGGGGCGCGCTGGCCGGCTTCGCCGCCTCCCTGGTCGCCTATTTCGCCATCTCGCATTGGGCGCAGCATCCCGGCTGGTGGCCGCATCTGTGGTTCTCCAGCATCGAGCAGCACTACAATATGAACGGCTTCGATCCGCCGTTCTCGGGTGTCGCCTATCTCCGGGCTTTTGCCGCCTCCCTGGTACGCGCCGTCAGCCTGAACAGCTGGGTCGGCGTCTCGGTGCTGGCTCTGGCGGGGTGGTATGCGGCCAGCCGCGCCGGTTTCAGGCTCGACCGCCGCGCCGGCATCCTGTTTGCGGCATTGGTGCTCGGCGTTCTGGCCAAGTTCACCGTCTTCCCGATCCACGACACCCGCATCTACTTTCCCAACCTGATCCCGCCGTTCCTGCTGCTCGCCGGCCCATTCATGGCGCTGTGGGGAAGCATCAAAGGGCGTCGCGCCGCAGTGCTGCACATCGTTCCGGGGGATAGGTCATGAGTTCCGTCTCCAGCCTGGAGCGCATCATTTCTCCTTGAAGCCGCTGATCTCAACTGCAGTGCCACGCGTCCTTTTGGACGCGCAAAGGACGCCGTAGAACTTCTTTCTGCGCATGATCCCAGCGAAAATCGATTCCGAATTTTCGGGGTTATGCGCCGGGGTCGCGCCGCACCTGCGGCGTGTCGCAAACAGGCGGTAGCGCGATGGCCGTCGCCTGCATATTGTGCGCCGGTCAAGCGGGCGCCGGCGCCTGCAACAGCACTTGGAGTCGCGGGCAATGGCAGGATTTCCGGAAAAGGCGAAGGTCGTCATCGTCGGGCTGGGCGGTATTGTCGGCGCATCGGTCGCCCATCACCTTATCGAGCGCGGATGGGACGACATCGTCGGCATCGACAAATCAGGCATCCCGACCGACATCGGCTCGACAGCGCACGCCTCCGACTTCTGCTACACGACCAGCCATGATTTCCTGTCCTGCTGGACGACGCTCTACTCCATCGATTTCTACGAGAAGATGGGCCATTACGCCCGCATCGGCGGCCTCGAGGTCGCCCGCGTCGGCGACGACGATCGCATGGCGGAGATCAAGCGCAAGATCGCCTCGGCAAAAGCATTCGGCACGCGCGCCCGCCTGATCGAGCCGGCCGAGATCAAGCAGAAATTCCCGCTGATCGAAGAAGAGATGGTGCAGGGCGGCCTGTGGGACCCCGATGCCGGTCTCGTCATCCCGCGATCGCAAACAGTCGCCGGCAAGCTGGTCGATCAGGCGGAAGCCTCCGGCAAGCTCAAATCCTTCGCGAACACGCCGGCCAAGTCGCTTATCGTCGAGAATGGGCGCATCAAAGCCGTGGTGACCGATCGCGGCACAATCGAAGCCGACTACGTGATTGTTTGCGCGGGTATCTGGGGCCGGTTGATCGCGGAAATGGTGGGCGAGGACCTGCCGGTGATGCCGATCGACCATCCGCTCACCTTCTTCGGGCCGTATACCGAGTTCGCCGGCACCGGCAAGGAGATCGGCTGGCCGCTGCTGCGTGACCAGGGCAACTCGGCTTACATGCGAGACACCGGCGATCCAAAGACCGCCGAAGGCGGTCAGATCGAATGGGGCTATTACGAAGAGACCAATCCGCGCCTTTGCCATCCGCGCGACCTTCTGGAGAAGAACCAGGCCCGTCTTTCGCCCTCGCAGCGCGACCTCGACATGGAACAGATCCTGGCGCCGCTCGAGCGCGCCATGGAACTGACGCCGATCCTGGGCGAACTGGGCTACAATGAGAGCCATTCCTTCAACGGGCTTCTGCAGGTGACGGCAGACGGCGGCCCCTCTATGGGCGAGAGTCAGAAGGTGCGGGACCTCTGGTATGCCGTCGCGATCTGGGTCAAGGACGGCCCCGGCATGGGCAAGCTCATCGCCGACTGGATGACCGACGGCCGCACGTCGATCGACCATCATGCCATCGACTATTCGCGCTTCTATCCGCACCAGACGCAAGAGCAGTTCATCTGGGACCGCTGCACCGAAACGGCGATGAAGGTCTACAATCCGGCGGTTCATCCGCGTGAGCCTTTCTCTAAGGCTCGCGACGTGCGCCGCTCGCCCTTCTGGGAGCGCGAGAAGGAACTCGGCGGCTATTTCATGGAACTGGGTGGCTGGGAGCGCGCGCATGGCTATGCCGCCAACGAGCACCTGCTCGAGAAATACGGCAACCGGGTGCCGGTGCGCGAAAACGAGTGGGACAACCGCCATTTCTGGCGCGTCTCCAACGCCGAGCATCTCGCCATGAGCGAGGATTGCGGCATCGTGAACCTGTCGCATTTCGCGATGTACGACGTGGAAGGCCCGGATCACGTTGCGCTGATGGAGTGGCTGTGCGCGGCCAAGATCGGCGGCGATACCAACATCGGCAAGGGCATCTATACCCATTTCCTCGACGACGAGGGCATGGTGCGCGCCGACCTGACCGTCATCCGCATGGCCGACCGCTGCCGCGTGATCGACGGCGCCGATGCCGGGCCGCGCGACTTCCAGTACATGCAGCGGACGGCAGAAGACAAAGGTTTCGATGTCACCGTCACGGACGTGACTGAAAAGTACGTGACCATCGGCATCTGGGGTCCGAAGGCGCGCTCGACCTTGCAGAAGGTCATCGAGAACCCGGACGGCCTAACGCCGGAGAATTTTGCCTTTGCGGCGATCAAGCCTGTCAGGATCGCCGGAAAGGACGTGACCGCTTTCCGCATCTCCTATGTCGGCGAGCAGGGCTGGGAACTGCATATGCGATACGAAGACGGCCTGGCCGTCTGGGACGCGTTGCGTTCGACCGGCGTGATGGCCTTTGGCGTCGAGACCTATGCCAACAGCCGCCGTATGGAGAAGAGCCTGCGCCTGCAGAACGCAGATCTTCTGACCGAGTACAATCTGCTGGAAGCCGATCTTGCCCGCCCGAAGGTCAAGGAGGCTGATTTCAGCGGCAAGGCAAAGCACCTGGAATATCGCGCCCGCGCGCATCAGCCGGCCATGCTTTGCACGCTTGTCATGACGGACAATGTCGATCCCAAGGGGGTTGCCCGTTATCCGGTCGGCACGATGCCTGTGATGGACCCGCAAACGGGCGAGACGCTGGTCGACGAACTCGGCCGCCGATCCTTCACGACCTCGATCGCCTACGGCCCGACCATCGGCAAGAACATTGCGCTCGCCTATCTGCCCTGGGCGTATTGCCAGGAGGGCCGCAAGCTGAATGTCGAATATTTCGGCGAGACATACCCGGTCGAGGTGGCCGCTGTCGGCTACAAGCCGCTCTACGACCCGGAGAACCTCAATCCGCGCAGCTGAGCGATGATGACTTTGCCGGCCGCTACAATGGGGTGGCCTCGCAAAAACGTGAACGCAAGGGCCCAGCCCAGCGTCGGGCTTTTCGCTTTGTGACGCGACGATTCTCGCTTACCTTGCGGCATGTCTGCTTTTCCCCTCGCAAGACATGTCTTTTCAGGCGCCGCCGCGCTGGTGCTGATGTTCGTGCTGGCGCCGGAAAC